>CAIZLN010000113.1 GCA_903933815.1 uncultured Solirubrobacterales bacterium | reverse complement strand
CCCCGAAAAGAAAGGCATCGATCGGTACACCTGCCGGGTCTTCCCACTCGGCAGCGATGGACGGACTCTGACCTGCAGGCGTGGTGAAGCGGGCGTTGGGATGGGCTGCCGGATGATCTGCTCCGGGGCCCCAGTCCTCGCCATGCCAGTCGATCACGTGCTCTGGGTCATCGTGGGTCATCCCCTCCCACCAGACATCGCCGTCATCAGTGAGGGCACAGTTGGTGAAGATCGAGTTCCCCTCAGCGATGGTGTCCATGGCGATCGGGTTGGTCTTGGCCCCGGTACCCGGCGCAACGCCAAAGAAGCCGGCCTCGGGATTGACCGCCCGCAGCCTGCCGTCATCGCCGAACTTCATCCAGGCGATGTCGTCACCGACCGTCTCGACCTTCCAGCCTTCGACTGACGGGATCAGCATGGCGAGGTTCGTCTTGCCACACATCGAAGGGAAGGCAGCGGTGATGTACTTGGACTTGCCTTCCGGGCTGGTCAGCTTGATGATCAGCATGTGCTCGGCCATCCAGCCCTCGTCGCGGGCCATCGCCGAGGCGATCCTCAGCGCGAAGCACTTCTTGCCCAAAAGGGCGTTGCCGCCGTAGCCCGAGCCGAACGACCAGATCTCACGGGTTTCCGGGTAATGGACGATGTACTTGTTGTCTGCGTTGCAGGGCCACGAAACGTCCTCCTGGCCTTCCTCG
Organism: uncultured Solirubrobacterales bacterium; assembly: GCA_903933815.1. Lineage (GTDB taxonomy): Bacteria > Actinomycetota > Thermoleophilia > Solirubrobacterales > 70-9 > 67-14. The sequence goes on along the minus strand of CAIZLN010000113.1, from coordinate 7,614 downwards.
AGCGGCATTCCCACCGAGTGGACACAGGGCACGAACTCCCCGTCCTCTCCCAGCACTTCAAGTGCGCCGGCGCCCATGCGGGTCATGATCCGCATCGAACAGGCTACGTAAGCCGAGTCAGTCAGCTGAACGCCGATGTGGGCGATCGGCGAGCCGAGCGGGCCCATCGAGAACGGCAGCACGTACATGGTCCGGCCCTTCATCGAGCCCTCGAACAGGCCGTTCAGGGTGGAGCGCATCTCCTCGGGCGGCCGCCAGTTATTGGTCGGACCGGCGTCCTCTTCCTTCTCGGAGCAGATGAAGGTGCTGTCTTCGACACGGGCGACGTCCCCGGGGTCCGAACTCGCCAGATAAGAGTTGGGTCGCTTGGCTTCCGAGAGCTTCGTGAAAGTGCCGCTGTCGACGAGCCCCTGAGCGAGGCGCTCGTACTCGTCCGCCGATCCGTCACACCACAGGATCGAGTCGGGCTGGGTCAGCTGGGCGACTTCCTCCACCCAGGCGAGCAGCTTCGCGTGGTTGGTGGGCGCAGACACCTCGGTGGTTTCACTCACGAGTGCTCTTCAGCTCCTTTGTTGCCGCCCCAGACCCTCCGGCCCTGAGACTGTTGAGGCCTTCCGGCCACCTGTCGGGACTGATTGTTGCGCAGATCAGGTTGGTCTTGCGGTCTGATCTGGATAGGTGCGAACGCGTCAAACCGACCCGCATTCAGGGATTTGTCAGGCCGACGATCTTCAAATCCGCATCGTCATTGAGAATCTCGATCTCGGCCAGGGCCTCGACGCCGTCCCGTGAGGTCACGGTGCAGGTGAAACGGGCACCGGCGATCACCTCCACCCCACTCGGGCAACTGACTGACCGGATCGGAGTCCGGGTCTTCTCGGCGACGTCAAAGCGGACTGCGATCTCGGTCTTGGCCGGATCAACCTGGCTGGCGGCACAGCCGACGAGGACCCCGACACAGAGGAGAGGTGCCAGCAGACAGATCAGAGGACGGAGAGCATTCACCGGGTTCAGGGTACAGGTGGATGATTCCGACTGGAGAGATCGGAATGACTCTCTGCCGGTCCTTCGACTAGATTTTCCGCCTCCTATGCGCTTCTATGAATATGAGGCAAGAAAGATCGTAGAGCTGGCCGGCATTCCGGTCACCAAGTACGGCTTCTGCCAGACAGCTGACGAGGCACGGAGGGTGGCCGAAGATATCGGCGGGCCGACCGTGATCAAATCCCAGGTTCTGACGGGCGGCCGGATGAAGGCCGGCGGCGTCCAGTTCGCTGACACGCCAGAGGAGGCGGCTGAGCATGCCGCCAATATCCTCGAGCTTGAAATCAACGGTCTGAGGCCGGTCGGGGTTCTGGTCGACCCGAAGGCCGAGATCAAGCAGGAGTACTACGCCGGAGTGGTCTGGGACGGCACCGCCAAGAAGCCGCTGATGCTGTTCAGCGACATGGGCGGCATCGACATCGAGCAGGTCGCCGAGGACCACCCCGACCACGTCGGTCGCGGTCACATCTCGAACCTGCTGCCGGTCGGTGACTTCGAGGCCAAGCAGGTGATCGCCGCCACCGGCGTCACCGGCAGCCAGCTCAACCGGGCAACCCCGATCCTGGCAAAGCTCGCCCGCCTGTTCCGCGACAACGACATGCTGCTGGCCGAGATCAACCCTCTCGCCGAGCTGACCGACGGCACCTTCGTCGCTCTCGACGCCCACATGGAGATGGAGGACGAAGCAGTCGGCCGTCAGAAGAAACTGCTGCGCAAAGAACTCGGGATAGCTGAGGAAGACACGCGCGACAACTATGTGCCGAGCGAGTTCGAGAAGAACGTGAAGGCGATCGACGCTGCCGACCACCGCGGCGTCATCCAGGGCAAGGACCACGGCTTCAAGGGCAACCTTGGCCTCGTGATCGGAGCCGGTGGCGGTTCGCTCACCCTGACCGACGCTGTCCGCAGCCAGGGCGGCAAGCCGGCCAACTACTCCGAGATCGGCGGCAACCCGTCGGTCGCCAAGGCATGTGGGCTGGCCAAGGAGGTCCTGCAGAAGGACGGAGTCGAAAAGATCGCCGTGATGATGTCGATCGTCTCCAATACCCGGGTCGACATCGTCGCCCGCGGTGTGATCAAGGCCTGTCTGGAGCTGGGCAAGGACCCGGCCGAGACGATCGCGATCTTCCGCATCCCCGGTGCCTGGGAAGACGAAGGCTCGAAGATCCTCGACCACTACGGCGTCGAATACTGCGACCGGACGGTTTCCCTCTGGGACGCCGCCGGACGAGCAGTCGCCAAGATCCAGGGAGCATCCGCATGAGCATCCTCCTCGACAAGGACACCACCTTCATCGTCCAGGGAATCACCGGACGCGAAGCAATCAACCTGACCCGCGAATGCCTCGACTACGGCTCCAGGATCGTCGGCGGAGTGACCCCCGGCCGCAAGGGACGTGAGGTCCACGGAGTTCCGGTGTTCGACACCGTCGCTCAGGCAGTCGAGAACCACGGCGGCCCGATCGACGGCTCGGTCGTGACCGTCCCCCCCGGCTTCACCAAGGACGCGGTCATCGAAGCGATCGCCAACGGCATCAAGCTGCTGGTGATCGTCACTGAGCGGATCCCGCGCGGCGACGTGGCTGAGATGGTCGAGTTTGCCGACATGCACGGCGCCCGGATCATCGGGCCCAACTGCCTCGGCCTGATCGTGCCCGGAGTCTGCAAGATGGGCGGCATCGGCGGTCCGGCGAAGGACGCAGCCAAGTCCTATGAGCCCGGGGTCGTCGGCGTGATGTCACGCTCCGGCGGCATGACTACCGAGATCTCCTCGTCGCTTACCGCGGCGGGACTCGGCGTGTCCACCGCGGTCTCGATCGGCGGTGACGCCATCATCGGATCCACTTACGCCGAACTGATGCCGTACTTCGAGGCTGATGAGCAGACGAAGGCCATCGTCATCTACACCGAGCCCGGTGGCCGCATGGAGGCCCAGCTCGCCGAGTGGAAGACCGAGAACAACTCCCGACTGCCAATCGTCGCCTTCATGGCCGGCAAGTTCATGGACGACGAGGAGATGCAGGGCATGAGCTTCGGCCACGCCGGCACCATCGTCGAAGGCAAGGAAGACTCGGCCAACGAAAAGATAAAGCGCCTCGAGGAGGCCGGCATCAGGGTGGTCGAGCGGATCGATGAGATCCCGGATGTAGTCAAGGAAAGGATCGAAGGATGAGCGCCACCGAACCGATGGACAGCGTCTTCATCGACGTCGTGATCGCGGAACCGGCAGCCTCTGATGCCGGTCTGGCGAAGAAGCTCGAAGAAGTCTGCCCGGTCGGCATATTCAGGGCGACCGCTTCGGGAACCGAGATCGTCCCCGGCCAGCTCGACGAATGTGTGCTCTGCGAGCTCTGCGTCGAAGCCGCTCCGGCCGGTGCCGTCACGATCATCAAGAAGTACGAGCAGTAAAGCCGCCGCCGCAGCACCGGTCTGGTGATGCTGCGACACTCAGGCTGACTTGAACTTCATCGAAGATGTCATCGAGCGCTTTCCGTTCTCAAGGGAAGCCGTCATCGCAATCGACTCAGAGGGCCGGCGCAAGGTCCACTGCTTCAGTCATCTTTTCGCCCGCAGCCTCGGTCTCTCGGGCTTGATGCTCGCCCAGGGCGTGCGGCGTGGCGATGCCGTGATGATCCTGGTCGGCAACCGGATCGAGTGGGTGATCACGATGCTCGCATGCTTTCGCATGGGAGCTGTTGCTTTCCCCTGTAATCCGCAGCTGACCCCCGGCGACCTGGCACTCAGGGTCAACGAAACCAACCCTGCTCTGGCGGTCGGAGAGGAGCGCTATCTCTCGGCGCTGCCGTCAGGCGTGCCCTGCCTGGATATGGACGATCTCGCACGGGCCTTCGATGAAGATCTCGATCAGCCGACCCCTGCCCGCTGCGCGAAGCTGGAACCCGGCGACCCGGCGCTCATCGTCTACACCTCAGGATCGACTGGAGAGCCGCAGGGAGTGATTCACGCGCAGAGCTACCTCACCGGTCAGGTACTTCAGGCCGAGCACTGGTTCGGTGCCAGGCCCGGTGAGCTGGCCTGGTGTACAGCTGCCCCGGGCTGGTCGAAGTCCTCCCGGAATGCCTTCATCGCACCCTGGCTCTGCGGTGCCACCGCCCTGCTGGTCGACGGTCGGTTCGACCCGGATACCCGGCTCGAGATCGCCCGACGGGAAAAGGTGAACCTGCTGTGCCAGGCGCCGACCGAGTTCCGCATGCTGGCCAGCCGGACCGAACTGGGCGAGCTCCCTGAGATGCGCCGCATGGTTTCGGCCGGCGAGGCCCTTGATGCCGAGGTGATCAACGCATTCCGTGATGCGACCGGTGTCGAGATCGCAGACGGCTACGGCCAGACCGAGACCGGGGCAGTCACGGGCATGCGTCCGGGCGACCGGATCGAAGGCCGTGAAGGTTCAATGGGCAGACCGCTGCCCGGAATCCAGACCAGGATCGTCGACGGCGAGCTGCAGGTGAAGGCCGATACCTGTCCGACCTTTTTCTCCCGCTACCTCGACGGTGAGCCTTTCCAGGGCGAGTGGTGGCAGACAAATGACCTGGTAACCGAGGATGAAGAAGGCTTCCTCCGCCATCAGGGACGAAACGATGATGTGATCTCTTCAGCCGGTTACCGGATCGGCCCCGTAGAGGTGGAATCCGCGCTGCTTTCGCACCCGGCGGTCGCCGAAGCCGCGGCAATCGCTGCCCCTGATGCCGAACGCGGTTCGGTGGTCAAGGCAGTGATTGTCCTGAAGGACAGTCTCCCGGAACCAGGCATCGAGACCGAGCAGCTCACGGCTGAGATCCAGGCACATTGCCGAGAGATGACGGCGCCATACAAGTACCCGAGGCTGGTCGAGTTCGTCGAAGAACTGCCGAAGACCACCAGCGGCAAGATCCGGCGGTCCGAACTCCGTCGGCGCCTCGAATAAACCACGACCGGCCACTCAGGCGCTGCTCCGAGGCTCAGTTCTGGCTGATGCCGCCACCGACGACGTCGCGGAAACGCTCCTTGAAGCGCTGGGTGCGACGGTCCGGCGGGAATCGCTTCACGGCCGCGGCTTGCCTGCCTGGGTTGCGATCTCCGTATCGACGGCGTGCCCACGCCGAGTTCGGTTTTCCAAGTCGCATCGCCCCGTAGAGACCAATCGGGAAGATGAAGAGCCCGACAATGCCATGGAGGACCCGGTCTTTCATGAAGCAGATCCCTGCCACGGTGCAGTTGATGAGTACCACGACAAGGCTGACGATCAGGACCCCCACCGATCCGGACTCGATTTCAAACGGACGAAGCCCGAATACAAGCAGGGCCATCACCAGAGCGGCAACAACGGTCGCGTCGATTGACCGCCTGCCCTCTTCAGCCCAGTAGACATCGTCGAGGTGCACCCAAAGAGCAAACTCGTCGATCGTCAACCCGACACCGATACCGAAAGCCAGGGCACAGACCTCGAACCACGGGCTCTCGCCGAACAGGGCGAAGCCGATGGTGCCGGCGATCATCATGGTGACGATCCCGAAGACGAGGTGGTGGAGGTGGACTCCGCTGTCGCTGACGATGCTTCCGGGCCACCAGGGAACTCTGGGGCTTCTCATCAGGCGGGTGCTGACCCGAATCAGCACGAAGGATCCGAGAAACCCGACGAGAACCAGAAACAGTGCCTGCCGGTTGTGCTCGACCAGCTGGTTCTGCCAGAAATCCGAAATTATCGATGCTTCGAAAGCCACAGGGACACTCTAGGGGTTGTCGGAACAGGTAAAGCCAGGCCGCGCCCACCGGGAGACAGGATTGGCACGCTTGCCCTGCGGCCCTCACCTGCGAAGATGGACCCATGCCGAATCTCCTTGCCGAAGAGACCAGTCCCTACCTTCTCCAGCACAGGGACAACCCGGTCGACTGGCACCCGTGGGGCCCGGCGGCACTTGCCATCGCTCGCGAAAACGACCGGCCGATCCTGCTCTCGATCGGCTATGCCGCCTGCCACTGGTGCCATGTGATGGAGCGGGAGTCCTTCGAAGACCCGGTCACCGCCGCCTATATGAACGAGCATTTCGTACCGGTCAAGGTCGACCGGGAAGAACGGCCCGACATTGATGCGATCTACATGGAGGCCGTGCAGTCGATTACCGGCCATGGCGGCTGGCCGCTCACCGTGTTCCTCGATCCGGATGGAGTCCCTTTCCACGGTGGCACGTACTTCCCGCCCGATTCATCACGCGGGATGCCGAGCTTCATGATGGTGATGGAAGCCGTGGTCAAGGCCTTCGACGAGCGACGGGAGGAAATCCGCTCCCAGGCGGAAAATGTCAGGATCAGGCTCGGTGCGGTGTCGCAGATCAGTGCGCCCGAGGGGGATCTCGAACTGGCGATGCTCGCCGAACGGGAAGCGGCCCTGATTGCCTCAGCCGACCTTGAGAACGGTGGCTTCGGACCGGCACCCAAGTTCCCTCCGGCCTCGACCCTTGACTTCCTTCTGGGACGCGGAGACACCGGGCCGGTCGAAGTGACTCTGGACCGAATGGCTGCGGGTGGGCTATTCGACCAGCTTGGTGGCGGATTCGCCCGCTACTCGGTGGACGAGTTCTGGCTGGTCCCCCATTTCGAGAAGATGCTCTACGACAACGCCCTGCTGGCGAGGACCTACCTCCACGGCTGGCAGGAGCTGGGCCACGAACGGTACCGGCGTATCGCCGTGGAGACGCTCGACTGGGCGATCGAGGAGATGCTGGATCCGTCAGGCGGCTTCTACGCATCGCTCGACGCTGACTCTGAGGGCATCGAGGGTCTCTTCTACACATGGTCCGGGTCGGAAATGGAAGAGGTTCTGGGGGACCGCGCAGCAGAAGCCATGGCGGCCTTCGGTGCCACTCCCCAGGGCAACTTTGAGGGCCGAAACGTTCTTCACATCCCCGGGGGTGTTCCGCCAGCCGAACTCGGGCCCGTCCTGGAGGCGGCGCGACGGGACCTGCTCAGTGCGCGGGCGGCACGGATCCGTCCTGCGCTTGACGACAAGGTGCTCTGCTCCTGGAACGCTCTGATGATCTCGGCCCTCGCCGAAGCCGGAGCCCTCCTCGACAGGCCGGAATACCTCGAGGCCGCGCGGCGCACCGCCGACTTCATCTGGGACGAGATGCGTGATGGCCAGGGCACATTGCTGCGCTCCTGGAGGCGTGGGGAAGCCCGGCTCAACGCCTACCTTGAAGATCACGCCTTCCTGCTTGAGGCTCTGCTCACCCTTTACGAAGCGACCTTTGACGCGGAGATTTTCAATCGGGCCATCGCCGTTGCCGAGACCATGATCGACCGGTTCGCCGACCCCGACCGCGGCGGGTTCTTCTCTACCTCGCATGATCACGAAGAGCTGATTGCGCGACGCAAGGACATCGGTGACCATCCGATCCCTTCAGGCAGCTCGTCAGCAGCCCTCGGGTTACTGCGCCTGTCCGGTCTGACAGGTGAAGCCACGTACCGCCGTCATGCCATGGGAGTGCTGGCGCTACTGGCGCCAGCCACCGCACGCCAGCCCGACGCATTCGGCCACCTCCTCCAGGCTCTGGCATTGGCGCTGGATCCTGGT
>CAIZLN010000112.1 GCA_903933815.1 uncultured Solirubrobacterales bacterium | reverse complement strand
CGCTGAAGACGTGGATCAGAGGATTCAAAGCTGGCTGCCTTCGGGCAGGTAGTCGGGATCGGGGCTCTCTCGTGAGGCAAACGACGGCGGCCATGCGGCCGGCGTCGTTTTCTCAATGTCCCGGCCTTTCATGAATCAGCCGGACGCCCCAAGAAGAACGCGACTCGCCGGCGAGCGGACACAGCTTGCGTGGTGGCGCACTGCTCTCGCCGCCTTTGCGGTTGGGCTGGGCGTCGGTAGGGGCATTCCTGCACTTGACCCGACAGTCACCGCCTGGCCGTACATCGCACTCGGGGCAGGCTTTGTCGTCTACGGTCTGCTGCTGATGGAGTTCGGGAACCGCCGAGGTGGCCACGTCGACCGGGCAGTCGAGACGGGCGACTACGCTCCGCCTGTCAGGAACACAACGCGTCTGCTGGGATGGCTGGGGCTGGTACTGGGGCTGGGCACTGTGCTGGTTGTGCTGTTTGCCGACTGAGGGTGCTTCATTCCCGATTCAGCCGAGCCAGGCTGACAGCTCTTCCATTGCCTCTGGCTCCACGTAGTAATAGGCCCATAACCCCCGGCGCTCGCTGTCCACTATGCCAGCATCCCTCAGCTTCTTTAGATGGTGTGAAAGCGTCGGCTGGCTCAGGTCAAAAAGGGGTACGAGCTCGCAGACGCAGACCTTGCCCGCATGCTTTCGCAGGACATCCACAAGCGTCAGTCGGACAGGATCGCCAAGCGCCTTGGCAATCGTCGCCATTCTCTGAGCCTCCTGCCTCTCGACCTCCGGGTAGACAACCGGCTCACAGCAGGGTTCACCTGCTGGACGCTTCTTCTTGGGGGTGATTGCCATTCCTGAGCTCATCGACATTCATCTAATCAGTTCCATTGACGTCTGTCCATTGATAGCTTCGAGGACATGTCCAGTAGATGCCCGCGGGTGCGAGCGTGGTGAGGGTCGCAATAAACGGATTCGGCAGAATCGGTCGCCTGACACTGCGGGCCTCGCACGAATCATCTGAAATCGAAATCGTTGCCGTGAACGAGCCTGCTTGCGACGCGGAAACTTCAGCCCACCTGCTCGAGTTCGACTCAGTCCACGGGCGCTGGCCTGTCCCCTGTGGGGCTGATTCCGACGCCCTTCTGGTAGACGGCAGGAGGCTTGCGTACTCGTCCGAGACGGAGCCGGCAGCGCTTCCATGGGGCGACGGAGAGGTGGACGTTGTGCTCGAGTCCTCCGGAAGATTCCGCTCCAGGCAATCAGTCCAGCCGTTCCTCTCCCGGGGCGTGGCAACCGTTCTGGTGGCGGCGCCTGTGAAGGAGGAAGCGCTGAATGTTGTCTATGGCGTCAATGACCACCTGTATGACCCCGGACAGCACGACCTCCTGACCGCAGCTTCATGCACCACTAACTGTCTGGCGCCAGTGGTGAAGGTGCTTCATGAGGGCATCGGAATAAAGCACGGTTCAATCACCACCCTTCATGACATGACCAACACCCAGTCGGTGGTTGACGCCCCACACCGGGACCTCCGGCGGGCAAGAGCAGCGAGCCTCTCGATGATTCCGACTTCAACTGGTTCCGCGACTGCCATTTCGCTGATTTTTCCCGAACTTGCAGGCCGGCTTGACGGACTCGCGGTGAGGGTGCCGCTTTTGAACTCATCCCTGACGGACTGCGTTTTCGAGATGCAGCGTGCCTCTGACGTCGAAGAGGTAAACGGGCTGCTCGCCCGCGGGGCCGAGGGTTCCCTCTCGGGGATTCTCGGCTACGAAGAGCGCCCTCTGGTTTCCTGCGACTACCGTGGCGATCCCCGCTCCTCGATTATCGATGCCCTTTCGACCCGGGTAATGAATGGGACCCAGGTGAAGGTTCTTGCCTGGTATGACAACGAATGGGGCTATGCCAATCGCCTCGTAGATCTGCTCAGGATGATCTCCAACCGGACGGAGTAGACGATGCCTGAGGGGGTCGAGGGAAAGAGCCACAAGGAGAACCTGCGCAACTACATTCTGGTCACGGCTGCCTACTGGGCAGACACCGTCGCCGACGGCGCAACCCGGATCCTGGTTCTTTTCTTCTTCTACCAGTTGGGCTACTCCCCGTTTGATCTGGCAACTCTCTTCGTTTTTTATGAATTCTTCGGCCTTCTCACCAACCTGGTCGGTGGATATGTCGCAGCCCGACTGGGACTGAAGAGCACCCTGTTCTCCGGTCTCGGGATCCAGGTTCTCGCGCTCGCCATGCTCGGGTTCCCCTCTGAAGCATGGCTGGCTGTGCCCTGGGTCATGGCTTCACAGGCGCTGTCGGGCATTGCCAAGGACCTGACCAAAATGAGCTCGAAGAGTGCCGTAAAGCTGGTTGCGCCGGAGGACTCCGAGTCATCGCTGTTTCGCTGGGTGTCCATTCTCACCGGTTCAAAGAACGCCCTCAAAGGCATTGGATTCTTCGTAGGCGGGATTTTGCTGACCGTGATCGGATTCCAGGCGGCGATGCTGGCTCTGATGGCCATGGTTTTGATCACTTTGTTGACCACCGCCATAATGATGAACGGTGGACTCGGAACGATCGAGGCGACTGCGCGTTTTCGGCACATGTTCTCGAGCAGCCAGGAGATCAACATACTGGCGGGAGCACGGGTCTTTCTCTTTGCCTCCAGAGATGTGTGGTTCGTAGTGGCTCTGCCTGTATTCCTTCGCAGCCAGCTCGGCTGGAGCTTCTGGGAGGTCGGCACATTCCTCGCAATCTGGGTGATCGGCTACGGGATCGTTCAGGCGGCATCACCATCCTTTCTTGATCGCCGCTCCGCGGCCCACGAACGCCCACCTGACGGAGGAGTCGCTACACGACTCGCCTTCCTGCTCGCCCTCCTCCCCGCGCTGATTGCGACTGCTCTGATTGCAAACTTCGATCCGACTCTGATCCTGGTTTCGGGCCTGATCATTTTCGGGCTGGTGTTTGCCATGAACTCCGCCGTCCATTCCTACCTCGTGCTCTCGTACTCGAAAGCTGAGCGCGTTTCAATGGATGTGGGCTTCTACTACATGGCAAACTCGGGCGGCCGCTTGGCAGGGACGCTGCTTTCCGGCCTCGTCTACCAGTGGCAAGGCCTCACTGGATGCCTCTTTGTTTCCTGCGGGTTCCTGCTCGCGACCGGCCTTATCTCCCTTTGCCTGCCGCGAGGCAATGCCGGCATGCGGGCAGTCGTCACCTAACCGGCGTTTCGAAGCTCGACAAGATCAGCGAGCTCCTCATTGGATAGTTCTGTGAGCGCAGAATCTCCGGAGCTTACGATCGCGTCCGCAAGCTCCCGCTTGCTGTCGTGAATCGAGGCGATCCGGTCTTCGATCGTTCCTTCGGCAATCAGTCGATGAACCTGAACCGACTTTGTCTGGCCGATCCGGTGAGCCCGGTCAGTCGCCTGCTCCTCGACCGCGGGGTTCCACCACCGGTCGAAATGGATCACGTGGTCTGCCCGGGTGAGGTTCAGTCCGGTTCCTGCTGCCTTGAGCGAAAGAAGAAACACGGATACTCCGCCATCCTGAAACCGGTCAACCATGGCCTCCCGCCTTGGGACTGGCGTCCCACCGTGAAGCAACTGGCTCTCAATCTGGCGCGAGTCAAGGTGGCGCTTGAGCAGCTTTGCCATAGCGACGTACTGAGTGAAGACTAGGACGGCCCCGTCTTCGGCGATGATCGTGTCCAGGAGTTCGTCGAGTAGCTCCAGCTTCCCTGAACGCTCGCCCAGAACTGGATCCTCCTCCTTGAGATACTGCGCTGGGTGGTTACAGATCTGCTTCAGTGACGTCAGGAGCTTCAGAACCAGCCCCCTCCTTCCCATGCCTTCGCTGCTGCGGATCTCAAGCATGTTGTCCCGCACAGCCCGCTCGTAGAGCATCACCTGCTCGGGGCTGAGGCCCACCGGTTGATCAGTGATCGTCTTCGGAGGCAGCTCTGGGGCAATCCCGGGATCCGACTTTCGACGCCGCAGGACAAATGGCCGAACAAGCTTCGAAAGGAGCGCTGTGGTCGATTCCTTACGTTCGTTCTCGATCGGGTCCGCCCATGATGTGCGAAACGATGAATGGGAACCGAGTAGCCCGGGCGTTGTCCAGTCAAGAATTGCCCAGAGTTCGGACAGGTTGTTTTCGACCGGTGTACCCGTCAGGGCAACTCGAGAGCGGGCCGGGATGGTGCGAATCGCCTTCGCCCCTGCCGAACGTGGGTTTTTCACGTGCTGGGCTTCATCCGCGACCAGCAGGCCCCATCGGACGGATCCGAACTTCAACGCATCAAGGCGCATCGTTCCGTAAGTGGTCAGAACGAAGCCCTTCCCGACGCCATCCAGCGTGCGTCCACCGCCGTGGTAGCGCCGAACTTCCTCGCCCGGAGCAAAGCGTCGGATCTCCCGCTCCCAGTTTCCCAGGAGCGACGCCGGACAGACAACCAGCGTCGGGCCCGCTGTTTTTTCGTTCCCCTTGCGGTGCAGGTGAAGGGCGATGAGCATCACGGTCTTACCAAGTCCCATGTCATCTGCCAGGCAGCCGCCGAGGCCAAGGGAGGTCATTCTGTGCAGCCACCTGACGCCTTCAAGCTGGTACGCGCGGAGCGTCGCATTCAACGCGGCCGGCTGCTCGGCTGGCTCGCGGGATCCGCCTTCCCGGGTGATCTGCTCACGCAACTCGGCGAGCCACCCTGCGGCCTCGACTTCTACGGTGCGCCCATCGATGACCGTGCTGCCCGTCAGAGCCACGCTGAGGGCGTCGATTGCCGTAAGTGGCCTCAGATCGGGATTGCGAGCCCTCTCGGCTTCAACAGGTGGCACAAGCACCCATTGCTCCCGCAGCCAGGCGACCGGACGGTTGTTTCTGGCGAGTTCCACGAGTTCGGCAGGACTGAGTGGTACCCCGTCGAGGTAGAGCTTCCAGGAAAAGCCCTGCATCGAAGCTTCGTCAAAAACCTCTGGAACACTCCTGCTGAGTCCTCCAGCGCTGCCGACCACAACCCTTGCCTCGAGGGACCGGTTGAGATCGGGATCCCAGGTAAGAGGAACACCCGAGCTGTCGAGCCGCTCTGCGGCACCGTCGAGCAGGTCTTCGACCTCCGCATCCGAGAGCCGGAGTCCCTCGGGAACGTCAGCCTCCAGCAACCTCCGCAGAGGGGACCATGCCGCTGCGGCCATCCCCACTCCAAGGGTCGTGTCAATCCGCCCACGCGCACCGAATGATTCCTTGTCCTGCTCCCAGAGGCTGCTGACATCCTCGAAAACGTCAGGTCTGCCCGGACGGTGAGCCTGAACAGTGATCTCGAAGGATCCCGACCCATAGTCACCCGAGGGCTCGGCTACCCTCAGCCGTATTGCAGCATGTGAGCGCTTTTTGGCACCCCCGTTGGCACCGGCGCTATGCGCGGACCTGGGTTTTCTGCGGGTTCGGGATGGGGGTCGAGTCGATGCCAAAGTTGACCGGTAATTGTACCCGCTTGGGCCGGTCGGCCTCTGGCCAGCCCCGAATGTCGATTCCGAAGATCCGCTTACTCGTCGTCGGTTCCGGAGCTTTTGGGGTTCAGAGCCTTGAGATCGATCCCCTCTCGGCGAAGGAGCAGATAGCAAAGCCAGATCCCAAGAGCGAACAGAGGAAGGCCCATTGCTGTCCTGGCAATTCCCAATGCCACAAGCGACCCTGCGAGGTAGAACGGGAGTTGAACCGCAAGCCGAGTCGAGAAAAGAACGACCCAGACCCAGCTCATCCGGTTGAACAGCCGCACCCGGGCGGGGTCCTTTCGCCACTTCATGCCGTCGCCTATCAGGGGGCCGATCAGGACTCCCATCAATGGCCAGCCTACGGCGATTGAAACAGCGTACGCGACTGCGTAGCCGGCGTTGAAGAGTAGGCCAGGAAGGAAAAAGTCCTCTGCTCTGCCGGTCCGGGTGGCGATAAATCCCGCTATCGCGACTCCGACGAAACCAGCCGCTGCGAAGCGGACGGACTCACCGCGTATCAGCCTGACCAGCCCGATTGCGGCCCCGAGAACAACAGCCGCGATGGCCGAGAGCTGCAAGTCCTGACCGGAGAGGCTGTAGACGGCGACGAAGAGAAGTCCCGGCAGGCTTGAGTCGGCGACCCCTTGAGGCCCCCCCATCTCGTCGATCAGATTGAGCTCCTGCTTTCGCTCCAGCTCAGGCTCGAGTTCCGGGTCAGGCGACCCTTGTCCTAAAGTTTCATCGCGATCCACCCGGGCATTGTGGCTGAATCAGCCAACAACGGGATACCGGGTCAGGCAGCGAAGGGAACGAGCGGCCAGGCAGTCTGCACTTCCTCGGTGCGACCCTGACGGTCAAAGTACTCCTGGAGCGACCGGCCCTGTTCGTCTGCCCACAGAATCTGCTCTTCGTGGAGCGAGGGAAGGTCGTAGGCTCCGAGGTCGTCGTTTACCCGACCGAGCTTCCAGGCAAGCCGTGCGGCAGCGAGTGCGTCCGCGTCCGCGTCATGGGCCTCGGTCAAGGGAATCCCGTAGTCCTCACAGAGGATGCTCAGCGTGCGACTGCCTTTACGGAACTTGTTGATCTGCTTTTCAAGTACATAGGGATCAATGACCAGCAGGCCCTCCGGGCCGCCCACCAGTTCGATCAGCGGCTCAACACCGTGCCGACGCGCCTCGCGGTCAAGAATTGTCAGATCAAACCGCGCGTTGAAGGCAACGATCGGGATATCTTCGGCAACTACTGTGGCAAGGACCTCGGTGATCTCAGCGACGGCAACGGCTGCGGGCTGCCCCTCAGCCTGCACCTTCTCGGTGGTAATTCCGTGTACAGCGGTCGCATCAGCCGGGACCTCGATGCCGGGGTTGACCAGCCAGGTGCGGCTCTCGCTCTCCTCGCCCCCGCCGACGATGCTCACCGCAGCGGTGACTATGCGATCGCTCTCCGTATCGGTGCCGGTAGTTTCGATGTCGTAGGCGGCCAGCCGGCCCTCGAACCAGTTCACACAAGAAACCGTAACGCTGGAACCGGACGTCTGTGGGGAACGGTGTCGAGCGGCCTCAAAGTCGAGACTCCCGCTGATACGGTGACCATCCGAGCGCACCGAGTCGCTGCCTGCCCGACCGAAACAGGATCACCTTGGCGAGACGCATAAAGAACCCCGACACAAGCTGGCGCAACGCGGGTGCTGACTTCATCAAGAGTGAGGTATCAGGCGGCGCCGTCCTCCTGATAGCCGCCGTCCTCGCAATGCTCTGGGCAAACGCGCCGTTCGGTGACAGTTACGAAGCTTTCTGGAAGACCGATCTGACCCTGGGGTTCGGTCAGTTTTCGATCACCGAAGATCTTCAGCACTGGGTGAACGACGCTTTGATGGTTCTGTTTTTCTTCGTTGTTGGTCTTGAGATCAAGCGAGAGCTTGTGGTCGGGGAGCTCAACGATCGCTCGAAGGCCATGCTCCCACTGATCGCTGCGACCGGTGGAGTCGTGGTGCCCGGAATCATCTATCTCTCGCTGAACGCAGGAGGCTCAGGAGCTCATGGCTGGGCGATCCCGATGGCAACCGACATCGCCTTTGCGGTAGCCGTGCTGGCCCTGCTCGGGAAGCGGATTCCCTCGGGGGTTCGCCTGCTCCTGTTGAGCATCGCAATCATTGACGACGTGATCGCGATCCTGAT
>CAIZLN010000111.1 GCA_903933815.1 uncultured Solirubrobacterales bacterium | reverse complement strand
CCTGCCGTCAAGTTGTTACTTGCCTGTGTCGGATTTGTAAAGAAAGTGTGAAAATGCCCGGAGAGAGGTGGACCGCCCGGGAAGGGGGGCGCTCGCACAACCAGGAAACGGCTCTAGACCGGGGCGGAGAGTGCCGAGGCGCTCTGAGGGGCGGCTCGGTCGGAGCCTTCCTTGTCCGGCGCGGGTGCGTCCGGAACCGACGTCTCGGCCGCGAAGCGGTATCCGACGCCGAAGTGGGTATGGATGTAGCTGAAGCCCGGGGACCTCTTCTCGAGCTTGTGCCGGAGCTTCCGGATGAAGACGTCAACCGAGCGGTCACCGTGGGCCATCGCGTAGCCCCAGACCCGCTGATAGATCGCTTCGCGCTCCAACACGCTGCCCTCATTTTCTGCCAAAAGCTGAAGCAGCTCGAACTCACGTCGGGTGAGGTCGATGCTCTCGCCCGCGACCAACGCCTGGTAGCGGTCTACACGGATCTCGATCTCGCCTACAACGAGTGGTCCCTGCTCTGTTTCGTTCCGTACTCGCCGTCGGCGGCGGGCTACCGCTTCGATTCTGGCCAGCGCCTCTTCCGGGTGGCAGGGTTTGTTGATCCAGTCGTCGGCACCGATTCTGAGACCACGCACACGCTGGGAAACGGTGCCGTCCTTGGTGCAGACGATCACGCCGAGGTCGGGCAACAGACCGCAGATGCGCTCGAGGTAGGACCAGCCTTCCTCGGCCATGACGCTGATGTCGACGAGGACCGCGTTGACCTTCATCGCGACCAGCTCCTGGGGGGGAACCGCCGAAGCGAGCACCCGGTGCTGCCAGCCCGCCGAGTTCATGCGGTTGGTCAGTACCCGGATGAATCCGGAGTCGTTGTCGATGACGGCGACCCGCAGCGTTGAGCGTGCTTGACTCATCCCCACAAGTGTAGGGGTAGTGGATGAGGAAATGGAGCATCGGGCATGAAATTTCACAACCTGATTACAACCTCTGGGCGCCCGCTCAGGGCTCCGGGCGTGGGCCAGGCTGCCCGCCTGCCGGTTGCGCTAGATTTCACGGCGTGATCAAAGTAAGAAAAGCAGCAGTCGTCGCCTCGTCGGTAATCGCCGGTTTCTTCCTTCTGGTGCTCACCCCCGCTGCCATGGCAGCAGACGGTGTCGGGCTTGCCGGACGGGTGAACGACCTCTACATCACTTTTTTCTGCTTTGCGGTGATCGCATTCTTCGCAGCCTTCGTAATCATCATGTCCCTGATTCAGGGCAGACTCGATGCCAAGAAGGAACAGCGGCGCCACGACCTGGACCGCTTCAACTCCTGAGTCTCAGCGGGCTCGGCCTCTGACCGGGCCTCAAACAGCGTGAGGCCTGCCTTCGGAAAGGGCCTCGGGCCAGAAGGGGCGCTGCACCGCAAGAATCTGCTCAATGCGCTCGGACCACTCGGCGGGCGGCGACTCGGGGTCTCTCTTCGCTCCCGGCTCTGAATGCCGGTCTGAGACCAGCCCGGAGAAGCCACCGAAGCCGGCAAGAATGGCGTGGTCCAGGCCCGGCAGGGTTTCGGGGTTGTAACCACCCTCGTGCAGGGCGACCAGTCCGATGCCCCGCCGAAAGGCAAGGCCGGCGACACGCGCTGCCAGTCTCTCGAAGCCGGATTCGGAGAGTGCCTGGCTGGACAAGGGATCATCAAGGTGGCCGTCCTGGCCGGCCGAGACAATCAGAAGACCGGGATCGAAGTCGCCGATCACCGGGCCCACGACCCGGTCGAAGGCATCGACGTGTTCGAGGTCACCGGAGCCTGGAGGCATAGGCAGATTCACGGTGAATCCCCGACCTGCTGCGGTTCCGACCTCATCCATCCAGCCGGAGCCCGGGTAAAGCGGCCACTGATGCATCGAGACAAAGAGGACCGAGGGATCAGATTCGAAGATCTCCTGCGTGCCGTTGCCGTGGTGCACGTCCCAGTCGAGAATGGCAACCCTCTCGATGCCGAGAACCTGCTGCGCGTAGCGGGCGGCCACCGCAGCGTGGTTGAACAGGCAAAAACCCATCGCCCGGTCGGCCGTCGCGTGGTGCCCGGGGGGCCGGACCAGGGCAAACATGCTGTCCGGTCGGGGTACATCGCCGCAGTGGCCGCTCCCCGTCACCGCGTCGACCGCGACCAGCGCGGCTCCGGAGGCCTTCATGGTCACTTCATAGCTACCGGGGCTGACAACGGTGTCGCTGTCTATCCAGGAGGGTCCTGCGGCAGACTGGCTACGGATGAAGTCAATGTGGGCTGCGGTGTGGACCCTGGCGATGTCCTCCTCTGCGGCTGCGCGAGCCTTCAGCACCAGCAGTCGCTGCCGGTCAGGCCCTGACATGAGCGACGCCTCAACCGCGTCGAGACGCTCCGGGTTCTCCGGATGGGCCCCGGTTTCATGCAGCCCGTGACCCGGCAGCAGCACGATGCCCGTCCTGCGGATGCGATCCCGGGCGTCGAGTGGCCGGTTGCCGGGTGTGCTCATCCAGGAAGGCGGAAACCGGTCAGCAGCCGCTTCTCAGACTCGCCACTGACCTCCGCGACGACCTCGATGTGATCGGCGAGCGGGGTATCCCTGATCTTGGTCGCAAGGAGGTCGTCCACCTGGAAGATCCCGGCTGAGTTGTTCAGCTCGATCTCTATCTTCACTGGCCTCGTCTCACCAGCCGAGATCCTGACCTCGTCGATTGCTGCGGCCGAGATCGAGTGGATCCCCTCCTGTCCGGCCTCCAGCGGTATCCGGGTCCGCCCCTCGGCCATATCGAGCGCATCGGCCACCCTCACTATTCCTGCTTCAACCGTGTAGGGCTGGCCGCGCCGACGATGGCCGATGATCGCATGAAGGGACTCAGCAATGACAATCGAGCGCTCCGGCTCGGGGTAGATGCCTTCGAGCAGACGCTCCAGTGCCTCCCGGGCCAGAAACAGGCTGTAAGCCTCGTGGTCGGTCCGGTGAATTGACATTCCTACGTCATGAAGCAGCGCGCCGGCTGCGACCACCACTTCGGCATCCTTGACTGACATGGCGTGGTCGGTGACCATCGCCGGCTGAACGCCCCCCTTGGTGAGCAGACGACTCAGCCTGAGGGCGATGTTGAGAACGATCTGCATATGGACCCAGGAGTGGTCAGACATCCCGAGACGCTCGGCGTGAATCTGCGCCATGTACCACCAGGCTCGAACCTGTTCATCCCGGTTGATGGCCTTGAGGAACTTCTCCAGTTTGCGGTTTCCCCTGGTCGGTGCCTTCACCGAGACCCTGGATATCCCCTTGCGGGTCGACCCGTCGGTCGGCGCGGACTCAGGTTTTTCGGACATCAGACGGTTCCTCTTGCCCCGGAAGCCAGGAGGTGTTCCCCTGCAAGCCAGACACGCCCCGCGACCGGATCAGCCGGGCAGGGCTCGACCGATGCGCCGGTCAGATCTGCCAGGGCGAGAGTAAGTACCGCTGTAGCTGGCAGCAACCTCGCCTGCCAGGGCTCGCCTCCCAACCAGGAGGCAATGTCGTCAGCCGTCTGGTCGAGGATGGAGTCGACGCCTCTGCGGGCAGCATCAGCCTCGATACGAGGACCGCATAGCCGCTGGAGCATGGCCCAAACCGGCGTGGCCAGGAAGAGTCGGCTGAAAGCCGGCAGAGCGAGCGAACCCACGGCACGCATGGCACCGTTGACTGCGGCCTCGACCTGGTCGGGGTGCGGTGGATCGGTGAAGCGGGCGCGGGAAGCCAGGGCAGCCGCTCCGAGTGGCCTTGAGCCGACCCATTCGGGTGGTCGGCCGGGGGCACCGACGGCTACTCCGGTACTGCCCTCCCCTATGCGGGCCACAGCCACGGGGCCGTCAAGCACCGTTGTTCTGGGTCGGGTGACGGCCAGGAAGTCTGCTGCCAGAGAGGCCACCGACCCGGGAAGCTGCACCCCTCCGGCGCCGGATGCCCGCGCGACCCGGTCGAGCAACCTCAGCAGCCGGGTTCCCCGCAGTGATCGGGACGCCGTCACCTCGATATTGACCGCCCCGACATCCCGTGCGGCTTCGAGCTCTGCCGTCAGCAGGGCGGTCAGGCGCCCGAGATTGTGAAGCTCTGCGGAAATCGGGCTGGAACGATTGATCAGCATGCGGGAGTCGTCCCCGCCCACGTCAGCAACCCAGAGGGAGGTAACTCGCTCGGAAATGTGGATGGCTCCCAGAATCAATGCCGTCCCATCCTTGCAGTTTTGGGCCGGACTGCGCAAGGGAGCCGCGCGGAGATAGTTCAGAGGCCGCAGACCGGCCACTGGCCGGGACCCGACTGCACGTAGAGCAACGCGGCGCGGTAATCCTGCTCGACCTCGGGCGCCTCTGAAGGCAGGCCGGTCCCACCGACTGCCTCCCAGGTAGCCGGGCTGAACTGGTACTTGCCGTGGTAGAGGCCGCTGGATGAAACGATCTCCGGGTCACCGCCCGATTCGCATGAGGCGATCGCCTCGAGAGTTGCACGCGAGACCCCGGCCGGCAGCCTCAGAAAGGGCCTGAGTTCGCGCAGGCGCTCCTCCCGTCTCGCGATTCGCACCTCTTCCCGGGCCAGCACTGCCGCCGCCACCGATATCCGATGCGATTCCAGTCTTCCCTTGAAGTCGAATACGAGTGCATCGGCACCTGTCTTCCCGTTGATCGACGCCGCTTCACCGGACCCGACCGGTCCTGTGGAGCCCGGTCCCGAAACGAGGAAGTTGCCGGCGACCAGAACCACGGCCAGCGCGATGAGGAAGGCTGCTGATGTCTTTGCGTTAAGAATGGGGGAGTTCCAACAGGGAAAATCGTTTCTGTGAGCAAACACTCATACCAAAGCCATCGAGTACATGCAGCCTGAGATGGAGCTGATCCACAACGCATTCCCGGACAGGCCGGAGGTGGGACCCGCCCTGTCGCGCGTGCTGCTGGACCAGGTGGCGGCGGGAAATCGTGGGCCGACCGTCCGACTGAGCCGGCCCGGACGGGTCGTCGCATTCGGCAGACGGGACCTCAACTCGCCCGGATACAGCAAGGCTGTCACTGCTGCCAGAAACGCCGGCTTCGAAGCAATGGAGCGAATCTCCGGCGGTCGTGCCGCCGCTTACAGCGAGGGCACTCTGAGCCTCACAATCACGCTGCCAGACGAAGCTCCGGCCCGTCGCACTTCGTCCAGATTCGAGTACGCATCAGAGCTGGCCCGGGACGCGATCCGTGGGTTGGGAATCGATGCGCGGGTCGGTGAGGTTGATGGGGAGTACTGCCCGGGCGCCTTCAGTGTCAACAGCAGGGACAGGACCAAGCTGGTGGGAATCGGACAGAGAATGATCCAGGGTGCCGCCCACATCGGATTCGTCATCGCAGTTCGCGATGCCGCATTGATCCGGAGAGTCCTGAGCCCGGTCTACGCAGCAATCGACCTTGAGTGGAACCCGGCCACAGTCGGGGCAATGGACGATGAACTGCCTGCCGTCAGCCTCGATGAGGTCGAAGAGGCCCTGCTGGAGAGAATCAAAGCCGAGTCAACGCTCGTTCCGATCGAGCTCGACGAAGCTACTCTCGCCCTGGCGAAGGCAGCTGCATCCGGCTTCCGCTCCCCCGGCTGAGGGCGGTTTCATTCCGGATACCGGACCTGCCGCGATCGGTGCGAAATCCACGGCCTGACCCTTTGCTGGATAGGGTGCGGGCATGGAAGAGCAGGGCCAGGCCGGCAAAAAAGCCGAAGGCGATAAACAGCCACCGGGCGATCAGAACGGGTCAGGCCCCAATGGTGGACAGCCAGCGCGATCCATTGCGGAGCGGCTCTTTTCCACCGGGACCCGCGGTGCCCAGCGCTTCGCCGATCTCTCCGGGCTCGACCAGGCGATCGAGTCTGCGGTTGAAGAGGCGATCGTGCGTGCGATCGAAAGTGAAGCGACCGAGAAGGCGATCGCCAGGGTCATCAACGGCCCGGTGATAGAGCAGGCGGTCAGCGAGGCGATGGCAAGCGATTCGGTCGAGAAGGCAATCCTTGAAGCGCTCGACAGCAAGATGACCGAACGTATCTGGGATCACCTTCTCGACGGACCGCTCACCCAGCAGCTGATCGAACGCATCGCAGAGGCTCCGGAGGTCAGGGCCGCAATCGCCGCCCAGGGAATCGGGCTTATCGGCGATATCGGTCAGCAGGTTTCTGTAGTCACCAAGGCCCTTGACTTCATCGGAGAGAAGGTCTCACGCAGGTTGCTGTTTCGCTCCGAACGGGCTGTTCCGACCAATCGGGCCGGCCTTTTCACCAGGGCTCTCGGAATCGGCATCGATGCCATCATTGTCAACCTCTCGCTGATCACCTTCGCCGCCGTCTTCGGGGCGATCGCATCCGGCCTGGACCTGGGCGACCCCGGAAACCAATCCGGCCTGATCGCAGTTGGTGGCCTGCTGTGGTTCATCGTCAGCACCATGTACCTGTTCATCTTCTGGTCCCTCTCGGGCCAGACACCGGGAATGCGCTTTCTGGACATCCGGATAGAGGCCGACGGTGACCCTCATATCGGCCCGAGGCGGGCCGGCCGCCGAGTGCTGGGCTTCTGGTTCAGCGCGGCGATACTCGGCCTCGGGTTCATCGGCACCCTGATCAGACTCGACCGCCGCGGCCTCCACGACAAGTTCGGGGGAACGGCCGTGTATTTCATTGACCCGGCGAAGCCCGATCAGCCTCGCGAGGAGCCCGTTCTCGATGGCGTCCCGGCCGACTGAACTCACGAATCAGACGCGAATCTCCGAACTCTCTGACCAGCCGTTTCCGTAGCGCCTGGCTCACGCTATGATCAGTGATTCCACGGGAGGCGTGGAAAAACGTCTGGGAGGGATCAGCTTGAGTTGCAACCGAATCTTTGCGCTGTTTGCGTGCGTACTGGCCTTTTCTGCCGTAGCCATTTCGTCGGCCAGCGCCAACCCGGCACCAGTCCTGCCTCCCGGGCCGGTGCTGCCCCAGGCCGAGTGGCCAAACGACCCCGAGTTCGCCCGCTGCGAGCTTCAGGATCCGGTATCGGGATGCACGGACAACGAGCAGTGGAACCTCTACGGGCCGATGGACGGACTCTGCCGTGAGCCCGGGGGCAGCGAGTTCACCGAACCCCGGCCCGACGGCGGTCTGCCCTGCTGGGCCCGAAAAGCAACCGACCCGGAAAGCTCATCCGGGATCAACATGACGGGGGCCTGGGCGCAGGGCAACTACGGCCGGGACGAAATGCTGATCGCCTACATCGAGGGCGGAGTGAACTACCGCTCCAACTCGATCAAGGACGGCCTCAACGCGATCTACATCAACCCTGGCGAGTTGCCGTACCCCCAGGGCTGGGACGGCCAGGACCTCGGCCGCTACGACTTTGACGGCAGCGGCCGTTTCGACATCCGCGACTACGCCAAGGATCCACGGGTCAATCCCGCCTGCGTTGCGCCCGCTACCCAGGGCGTAATCGAACAGGAGGGCACCACCCGCAGTTGCGCCGATGACGGTCAGCACGAGTACCTCAACCAGGTGGACATCAGCGGATCGAAGCGCGGGTACCTCTCACCTCAGGACCTGATCGTCGTATTCGGTCACTGCCGGATCGAAGAGAACCGGCTCGCCGGGTGTCCGCAGGATGGCCGCTTCGACAATGACGGCAACGGCTACCCGAACGACGTCAGCGGCTGGAACGCCTACAACAACAACGACACCCAGACCGAGGATCCGGGCTACGGCCACGCGTCAAGCCTGATCAGCCTGATCGGGGCCGAGGCCGACAACAACTTCGGTGCGGTCGGGGTCTGTCGGGAGTGCCGGGTGCTGCCCGTGAAGTCCGGAGCGGAGTCGGTCGGCAAGACGGACAACTGGACCCCGGCGTTCACCTACGCAATCGACGCTGGCGCCAAGGCCGTTTCTTCGGTGGTCGTCTCCTACACCTATTCCAGCGCGGCCCGCGAGGCGGTCCGGCACGCGATTGACCAAAACGTGCTGCTCTCGTTCGATTCGAATGACTTCGACGCGATGGACCACACAGACGGCCACCTGTACGACCAGGTGTTCCCGGGCAACTCGGTGATTCAGGACGTCGAAGGCAGGAACGTGAACAGTTTCAGGGCGCGTTCGAACGTGACCAGTTACGGCACGCACGCCGTCTTCTCCGGCGGCGAGGTCACGACCTCCGGGGCCACTCCGTTCCAGGCGGCATTCCTCGGCATGGTCCAGTCAGCTGCGATGAACGCTGTTGATGCCGGGGACTACCAACGCACTCTCACCCCCAACGAGGTCCGGCAGGTCCTGATGAACACCGCCAGCGAGGTAAATCCGCAGCGGGACCACCCAACGGTCGCGAGGCAGTGGCCGGGAAACCCGGACTCGGTGACCGACGCAACCCACACCAACTGGTCGACCCAGTACGGATACGGCCGGGTAAACATCGGCAAGGCGACCAAGCTGATCATGGATGGTCGCGTGCCACCCACAGCCCTGATCACGTCGCCATCCTGGTACCGGTACGTCGATCCGTCGAGACAGAAGAGCCTGCAGATCAAGGGCAGCGTCGAACCTTCGGCCTGGGGTTCGGAAGGACTCGACTGGACTCTGGAGTGGGCTCTTGGTGCCGACCCGGGAGATGATGACTTCAAGACCATTTCAACCGGCAAGGCGGCCAGGTCAGGTGTACTCGGCACCTTGAACCTGGGCCAGATCCCTTCCACATTTGCTGCGAAGAAGCCCGGCGTGACCCTTCCGCCTGCGGGCCCCGAGCAGTACACCGTCACCATCCGGCTACGTGCCCGTGACGGCAACGGCCTCAAGGGGGAGGACCGCCGGTCGATCGGAGCCCGAACCGACCGGGACATGGCCCCCGGATTCCCCAAACCGATCGGCACCGAGATCAGCGCAGCGCCCACCTTCGCCGACCTCGACGGCGGCCGCGACCAGGAACTGGTCTTCGGCACCTACGACGGCGTGATCAGCGCGCTCAGTCCCGAGGGCAAGCAGATCAAGGGCTTCCCGGTCCGCACCTGGCAGCTGCGCAACGTAGACCCCCGAAATGCCCAGAACTTCCAGTCCGAGGCATACGGCGCGGTGCAGGCCTTGCGTGAAGCGCGCGATCCGGTCAGCGGCATCGCCGTGGGTGACCTCGACGGAAACGGCGTCCAGTCGATCATCGCGACCACCAGCAGCGGCTGGGTTTATGCCTGGGACAACTCCGGCCGACTGCGCAATGGCTTCCCGGTGAAGCCCAAGCCCGAGTTCGACACGCGGCCCGTCCCGACGCCGATGAACGAGTTCAACGGCCACCGCTCCCCCTCCCGCGGAAACTGGTCGGCACCGGTGCTCGGGGACCTGACCGGCGACGGCAAGCTCAGCATCCTGATGAGTTCATTCGA
Source organism: uncultured Solirubrobacterales bacterium (assembly GCA_903933815.1). Classification (GTDB taxonomy): domain Bacteria; phylum Actinomycetota; class Thermoleophilia; order Solirubrobacterales; family 70-9; genus 67-14. Next base: position 2,174 of record CAIZLN010000111.1, on the reverse strand, counting down.
CGGTCACCTTTACGCCTACCGGCCAAACGGCCAGGACGTTCCCGGGTGGCCAGTCAAGGTTGAGCTTCCGCCATCGATCCGCGACACGATCGCCGGTGCTGACCTGAAGCGCGACCCGAAACTGATGGTTCCCCCGGCGGTCGGCGACCTCCTCGGCACCGGGCGGGACCAGGTCTTCGTGCCGGGCTACGACTGCAACGAAGACGGCAGCAACGTCTACGCCTACGGCATTCACCCCGACGGCGAGAGTCACCCCGGCGGCCCCTACATGGACGGCTGGCCGGTGGCGCTCACCGCAGTTGGCGGCTGCTATTCGCAGTCAATCGACTTCGTACAAGGCGGACTCAACTCACCGTCGATCGCTGACTTTGACAACTCGGGGGACCTTGAGCTGGCGATCACGCCGGTTTCGGGCTTTCCAGCGATCCTGAATGCGGACGGGTCCACCTTCAGGAACCTGAGCGGCCTGTGCCAGGGTGACCGATGCTCAGGAATCTCCCCGTACTACGCAAAAGAGCTGCTGTTGGCCGGGGTTACCGGTCAGGGAGCGATCGGTGACCTCGATGGAGACGGCAAGCCGAACTACATGCAGCCGATGGCCGGCGGGATAACTCTCCAGGCCTCCCTCGGAACTCCCGGTCAGGCCTCACTGATCCGGGTGTACGACATGGCATGGGACGTCTCCACCGGCAAGGCACTGCCCGATTTCCCCACCGATCAGGACGGCTTCCCATTCTTCGTCTCGCCGCTGGTCGCCGGAGTAGGGGCCGGCGGAGCACAGGCAATGATCGCCTCCAACGACTCCTACTGGATCCACGGCCGTCAGGCTGACGGCAGTGAAGCGCCCGGCTTCCCCAAGTGGACCGGCCAGTGGACTTCCTTCGGCGGAGTGGTCGGAGATCCGAAGCAGAACGGCACCCAGTACATGGCCTACGGGACCCGTGAGGGCTACCTGTTCATGTGGAAGGTCGGCGGCAGCGCCAATCGCAACAGCGAGTGGTGGCATTACCGCCATGACGAGCACAACTCCGGCCGCTACGGAAACGACACCCGGCCGCCGGCTACCCTGAAGCTGAAGGTGCGCAACTCGAAGAACCAGGCCACGCTCAGCTGGGCCGCCCCGGGCAGCAACGGGGTCAGCAACGGTCCCGCCGCCGGTTATGAGGTCTACACCTCGACCAGGCCGATCAACCTCTCCAGCCTGCGCGGGGCGAAGAAGGTCAGGGCGCCGAAGCCGGCTGCACCGAACCGCAGCCAGAGCGTCAAGGTCAGGTTGCCGGGCAGCAGGAAGATCTACGTGGCGGTGCGCTCAAGAGACCGTGCCGGCAACTGGTCGGCGCTGAGCCGGATCGCCGTCAGCCGCTAGCGCTGCCTTACGTTCATAGCAGGAGTGCTATAGCTTATATAGCGTGTCTGCTATGGATCCGTCCGGGCTGGAAAGGCTCCGCCAGAGGCTCTCCGGCGCCGCAGCCGAGGAAGCGGATGACCTGTTCGCAGAGATCGCGCGGCAGGTAACCGAGACCAGGAAGAGCTGGGGCCTGTCCCAGAAGGATCTGGCCGATCTCTGTGGGACCACCCAATCCGCGGTTGCCCGGCTGGAGGCCGGCCGGAGGCCACCACGAATCGACACTCTGAAACGAGTGGCGACAGCACTCGACTGCGATCTGAAGGTCGAACTGAAGCCCAAGACGAAAGGCGGGTCCTCATGAGTACCAAGACCGAAGTGGAAAACCTCAAGACCTCAGGAGCCGAGAAGGTCCTCGCCGTAGTCCTGGCCGCCTTCATCCTTATTGGTGCCTTCTGGGCCTACGAGAAGATCGGTGAGCTCGGCGACGGGAGCGGGGGCAGTTTCTCGGATGAGTACTCGTACTCGTCTGAATCTGGTTACGGAGCCAGAAGCGAAGCGCTTAATGATCTCGAACCTGAGGACCGGCAGGCGCTGGAAGCAAAAAGCCAGGCTCGAAACGAACTCTTCAAGGCACAGCGCGACGTTCGAACGGCGAACCGGCAGGCCGTGCTGGCAAGGGAGAACTGGCGAGCCGAACTCGATGCGGGACTCCAGGCGCCTGAGCAGGAGGCCGCCTACCGCGAAGCGCAGCGCGACCTTGAGGCGGCCCGCGAACAGTTGAGTCTGGCCCGGTTCGAGCTGGCCGAAACCCGGCCCGCAGCGGAGG
>CAIZLN010000110.1 GCA_903933815.1 uncultured Solirubrobacterales bacterium | reverse complement strand
TTTCTCCGGGGTGAGACGAGTCTGGTCCAGACCATAGGCCGGGCTGCCCGGAACACTGAGGGCAGGGTGCTGATGTACGCCGATCGTGAAACCGACTCGATGAGGGCCGCGATCTCCGAGACCGACCGCCGCCGGGCGATTCAGGTTGCCCACAACAAGGAGCACGGCATCACCCCGACCACGATCAGCAAGCGCATTGCCGGGGCGGGGAACCTGCTGGCGATCGAGGACCGCGCACCGGCCAAGCGTCGGCGCGGACGGGACGGTGATGACTTTCAGGGTCCCGATGACCTTGAGCGCGCGATTGTCAGCATGGAGGAAGAGATGAACGCCGCCGCCGAGGATCTGCGTTTCGAGCAGGCCGCCAGAATCCGGGATGAGCTCCGGGAGATGAAACGTGACCTCGAAGGCATGAGAGCCTGAGACCGCATCGATCCGCCCGCCGTTGTTCTCTATTGTTAGCAGCGCAAACTAGGGAAGGGTTGGAGTGATGGTTCTGAGGACTCGTGGGGGATTCAGTGTTGCAGCGACCACCGTCGCGTTTCTGTCGGCACTCTTGGTGGCGATTGGTTTCGGTGCTGCGAGCGCAGACGCGAAACAGAAGCAGTACAAGGCCCCGGCCGTGACCACGACCCTTGATGCCAAAGTCCGTGGCTCTGTCGGCCAGATCTATGTTCTTGATGCCGTGCCGGAATCGACTCTGCTCCTCGTTAGCCCGGACGGAAAGGTAATCCGCACAGGCAGGACCGACACCAACGGAAGCGAAATATTTCGTGAAGTGAAGCCGGAATTCGGCTACCGCGTGATCCAGCGCCAGGGTGATGAGGTCGCAGGTTCGCGCAAGCTGCGTTCGTTGAAGCCGGGCGACAACCCGCCTCAGTCCTACTACCGCGACCTCCCTCCGCTTCAGGAGGGTCTCAACTATGTACGGATGCGCGACGGTGTCACCCTTGCGATAACTGTTCGCCTGCCGATCGGCAAGGACACCGATGACGGTCCCTTCCCGACCGTGATCGAGCACTCCGGGTACGGCACGGCAGCTCCGGGCGACCTGCTCGCCTCTCTGCTTGGTGGAGGCGGCGGCGACGGACTGCCCGCTCCGGACGGTGCCACGGTGATCGGCTCGGCCCTTTCGCCGCTGCTCGGTTATGCATCGGTCAGCGTGCAGATGCGCGGCTCCGGCTGCTCCGGCGGCGCCTACGATCTTTTCGGCCTGCCGACGACTTATGACGGTTACGACATCGTCGAAACCGTTGCCGCCCAGGACTGGTCGCGCGGGAAGGTTGGCCTGGTGGGCATTTCCTACTCGGGCATCAGCCAGGCCTTCATGGCCGGCACCCGCCCGCCGAACCTCGGCGCAATCGCGCCGATGTCGATCACCACCGACATCTACAACGGCACCGGCTACCCGGGTGGAATATTCAACTCCGGTTTCGCTCTGTCCTGGGTTCTGGACAGGGCCAACGACGCCCAGCCCGCTCCGGAAGGTGGCCAGCGCTGGGCTCGCAGGATGATCCTGGAATTTGACGATACCCAGTGCCTCGACAACCAGAAGCTGCGCCTCCAGACCATCAACGTGCTCGACCTGATCGAGGACAACCCGTACCGGACCCCGCTTCTGTTCGACCAGCGCACGCCGGGCAGCTGGCTCAAGCGCGTCAATGTCCCGGTCTTCCTTACCGGCCAGTACCAGGACGAACAGACCGGAGGAAACTTCGTACACGCGCTGTCCAATCTGGACTCGAACCGCAATGTCTGGATCAAGATGCAAAACGGCGTGCACAACGACTCGATCAGCGGGGCAACGGCAACACAGTGGATCGAGTTCCTCGAGATCTTCGTCGCCGGAGAGGTGCCGCAGATTCCCGGTCTGTTCGTCGGATCCAGCAGCCCGTTCCGCTCGCTGCTGGGCGATGCGGCCGATCCGATCGAGCAGTCCACCTATGGAGCCCTGCCGAATGTCGCAGCGGCTGAGCGCGCATTCCGGCGCGACAACTCCCGGGTGACTCTGCTCATGGACAATGGCGCCGGCCCGAGTGGAGACGGCAGTCTCGGCACGACCTGGAAGCTGCGCTACAGCGCATGGCCTCCAAAGTCAGTCAAGCCGCGCAACCTTTACTTCCGCCCCGGCGGCGGACTGGGCGCAAGGCCGAGCGTCACCGACCGTACGACTGCAAACTACGAGTCCGACCCGGCGGCAAGGCCGGAGACGAACCTCGTCAGTGGTGGGGTAGGAGCAGCACAGCCCAACTACGACTGGGCACCGGTTGCGGGTGGCAAGGGCCTCGGCTTCACCTCGGCTCCGTTGGCCAAGGACATGGTCATCGCCGGTGGCTCAAGCGTGAAGGTGATGCTGAAGTCGGACGCGCCGGACACCGACCTCCAGGTGACGCTGTCCGAGGTCAGGCCTGATGGCAACGAGACCTTCGTGCAGACAGGCTGGCTCAGGGCATCGCACCGCAAGCTCAAGCCGAATGGTCAGGACCCCCTGAACATCGTGCCGAGCCACCTGAAGGGTGATGCGGCACCGCTGCCCTCTGGCAGGTTCACCCAGGTCCGGGTGCCTATCTTCCCGGTGGCTCACGCATTCAGGGCCGGTTCGAAGATCAGGGTCACGATCATGGCCCCCGGTGGCGACCGCTCTATCTGGAAGTTCGCAACTGTGGCCGACGGTGAGACCAACACGATTCTCCTCGGGGGTCGAGAGCCAGCGTTGCTGACCCTGCCGGTCCTTGAGGGAGCGACGGCGCAGGGCACACCGCTGCCTGACTCGACCGACCTCAGGGGACAGCCGAGCCGTCTGTACGAAGTCGCTTCCAACGGCGGCTGAGAACCTGACCGAGCACCGGCCCCGGGGAATCCTGCCCCGGGGTCCGGTCCGGTCCCCCGGGCTCCAATAGGCTTTTTTGTCGTGAACCGGGACCAGATATCGAGGAGTGACTTCCCCTCGGCAGCAGCCGGCTACGACCGCCCCTCGGTTGACGCCCACCTGGAGGCCGTAGCTGCCCTCACGGCCGCCCTGGAGGCTCAGGTGAGGGCCCTCGAGGTCGAGTGCGAAGCTCTGCGCGGGCAACCGGCTGCTGAATCAGGCCCCGCACCCGCTGAACCGGCCATTGAACCCGCTTCCGGGTCTGATCTGTCTGCTCCGGAGCATGTTGAGCCCGGGAAGCAGGCCGATGAAGTATCGGCCCGGCTCGTCGCTACCCGACTCGCGCTGGAGGGAGTCGAGCGGGACCGGATTCGGGAGAGGCTCGAGCAGACTTATGACCTCGATGACACCGCTTCGCTGGTAGACGACGTGCTCGAACGCCTCGCCTGAATGAGCCCCCCGCCACAGGTCGCGGGCGCATCGAACATTTGTTCGTTTCCCTAGAATAAGTGGGAGTGACTCGTTCAGAACGCATTGTCATCACGGGCGCCCGTGAGCACAACCTGAAAAGTATTGACCTCGATCTTCCACGAGACGCAATGATCGTGGTCACGGGGCTTTCGGGGTCCGGGAAGTCGAGTCTCGCATTCGACACCATTTACGCGGAAGGCCAGCGGCGCTACGTCGAATCGCTGTCGGCCTATGCGAGACAGTTCCTGGGCCTGATGGAGAAGCCGGACGTCGACTCGATCGAGGGGCTCTCGCCCGCTATCTCTATTGATCAGAAGACGACCTCACGTAACCCGCGCTCGACGGTCGGCACCGTCACCGAAATCTACGATTACCTGCGTCTGCTCTGGTCCCGCATCGGCAAGCCCCACTGTCCGGAGTGCGGGCAGGAAATAACCGGCCAGACCCAGGAGCAGATCACCGACCGGCTGATGACCCTTGATGAAGGCACCCGCTTCATGGTGATGGCACCGGTGGTGCGCGGCCGCAAGGGCGAGTACGGAAAACTGTTCAATCAGTTCCGGTCAGACGGCTACACCCGGGTCGAAGTAGACGGTGAGATGCGAATGCTCGACGAGGAGTTCGAGCTCGACAAAAAGTACAAGCACGACATCTCGGTGGTGGTTGACCGGCTGGTCATGAAGAAGGACCTCAGGCGGCGGCTTTCCGAGTCTGTAGAAGCCGCGGCCGGGATGGCTGACGGCCTGGTCGCGGTACAGGTGATCGACGGCGAGCGGATGCTGTTCTCGGAAAGCTTCGCCTGCCTGAAGTGCGGCACCTCCATGCCGGAGCTGGAGCCCAGGATCTTCTCCTTCAACGCCCCTCACGGAGCATGTCCCACTTGCACAGGGCTCGGTTTCAAGCGGGTGATCGACCCGCAGCTGGTCGTACCTGACCCGACGATGTCGCTCGCCGAGGGTGCTCTCCAGCCGTGGCGCAGCGGTTATTCCGGGTACTGGCGCCGGCTGATCAAGTCTGTGGCCGCGACCTACTCGATCGACATCGATCTCCCCTGGCAGGACATGACCAAGGAGGAGCAGGACATCTTCCTCTACGGCACGGGTACGGAGAGACACACGATCAGGACGAAGAGCCGTGCCGGTCGCCAGCGCAGCTATGAAGTCAAGTTTGAAGGCCTGGTCAACAATCTGGAGCGGCGCTATCAGGAGTCCGATTCGGAGGCCAGCCGCGACCGGATCGAGGAATACATGGCGGAGCAGGACTGTCCTTCCTGCCACGGCGCCCGGCTCAAGCCCGAGAGCCTGGCCGTCACTGTGGGTGGAATCTCGATCAGGGATTTCACCGAGATGTCGGCAACCGGAGCACGCGACTGGATCGAGACCCTGGAGATGACCGACACGGAACGGGCAATCGCACGCCTGATCGTCAAGGAAGTGGCCGAACGACTTTCTTTTCTCGTCAACGTCGGCATCGGGTACCTGTCGCTCTCCAGGTCGGCCCGGACCCTCTCGGGCGGGGAGGCCCAGCGAATCCGACTGGCGACCCAGATCGGCTCCAGCCTGGTCGGGGTCATGTACGTGCTCGATGAACCCTCGATCGGCCTTCACCAGCGCGATAACGAAAAGCTGATCGGAACCCTCGAGCGGCTGCGTGACCTTGGAAACACGGTGATCGTTGTCGAGCACGACGAGGGCACCATGAAGGCTGCCGACTACCTGGTTGACCTCGGACCCGGCGCGGGTGAGCACGGAGGAGAGATCGTCGCCTCCGGGACACCACAGGAAGTCGAGGCCAACCCCCGCTCGATGACCGGCCGATATCTGTCTGGTGCTGAACAGATCCAGATCCCGGAACAGAGACGCAGCCCGGACGGTCACCTCACGGTCCGCGGTGCCCGGGAGCACAACCTGACCGGCGTCGATGTCGAGTTTCCCCTCGGCGTACTGACCTGCGTCACCGGGGTTTCAGGCTCGGGGAAGTCGACCCTGGTCAATTCAACCCTCTATCCGGCGGTGGCCAACCGGCTCCACCGTTCCAAGCTCCGGCCGGGTCCGCACGACGGCATTGACGGCATGGATCAGATCGACAAGATAATCAACATCGACCAGTCGCCGATCGGCCGCACTCCCCGCTCGAACCCCGCCACCTACACGGGCGTCTTTGACCACATCCGGCAGCTCTTTGCCGCAACCCAGGAGTCCAGGGCTCGCGGCTACAAGCCGGGACGTTTCAGCTTCAACGTGAAGGGGGGCCGCTGTGAGGTCTGCCGTGGTGATGGCCAGATCAAGATCGAGATGCACTTCCTGCCGGATGTCTATGTGCCCTGCGAACAGTGCCACGGCCACCGCTACAACCGGGAGACGCTTGAGGTCAGGTTCAAAGGCAAGTCGATTGCTGATGTGCTCGAGATGTCCATAGAGGAGGCCTACCCTTTCTTTGAGAGCATCCCGAAAATCGCCCGGCGTCTCCGGACCCTCAACGACGTCGGCCTCGGATACGTCCGGCTGGGACAGCCGGCGACCACGCTGTCGGGTGGTGAGGCTCAGCGGATCAAGC
>CAIZLN010000109.1 GCA_903933815.1 uncultured Solirubrobacterales bacterium | reverse complement strand
TGCCTGCCGGTCTGGATCCAAACTATGTCCAGGCCAAGTGCGTCGACAACGCCGGATTCCCCTGGACCGCTGATTTCACACTCGGCTCGAGGGACAACGGTGGCAACCCGATCGGCCCGCCCGAGTTCACGGTCAGCGACTCTGGAACCGAAGCCTGCACCGGCGTCGTCGGCAGGGCGACTATCGGCAGCGTTCAGGTGAGCGGTCCGGCCAAGGTGAAGCGCAACAAGGTCGCGACCTACAGCGTCAGCGTCAGGAACTCCGGCACCATAGCCGCGACTGGCGTGAGGCTGACCGTTTCCGGGAGGGGCATCAGCTTCAACGCTCCGGTCGGCACGATCAACGCCGGCGTGACCCGGACGGTCAGCGTCAAGGTCAAGCCGAAGAGCATCGGAAAGATCAAGGCCACTTTCAAGGCCACTTCCGGTAATGCCGGCTCCAAGACAGCCACGAAGACCGTCACTGTCACCAAGTAGCAGACGGTTACAGAAGAATCTGGAACGGGCGGCCTTCGGGCCGCCCGTTTTATTGGTCTGGTGCTGACATTTGACATCAGGTCTGATCCAGGCGGAGTGGGCGACCTCCGCTGTGAAGGGTTCAACCGGGCCTGTAGGATCAGCCTGGGAGCTTCGGGGATTCTTGACAGGAGGGTTCGATGACGGTATTCAGAATTGTCGCAGCCGCGCTAACGCTGCTACTCGCCATTTCCATTCCCGCCCTGGCGAACGCCAGCGACGAGTTCGCCGATGCCGAGATCACGATAGAGCCCAGGGTTCGGGCGACATTCTTCAGCAACGCATTCAGTGCTGCCGAGGGGACGGTGAGTACCGCGATCAGGCTTCCTGGTTCGTTCCCGGCATATCCGAAGATTACGCCGATGAAGGTCGCTGACGTGGGCTTTCCGCCTTCAAGCCTGATGACTTTCAACCCGAAGCGGTCAATGCCGGTATGCCCGGACGATCAGCTCGGGCCGCCTCCGACCACCAACAGCATCCCGGTTCCAAACATGCTGACCCGGTGCCCCGGAGCCCTGCTCGGTAATGGCACAGCGGTCTTTGCCCTCGCCCAGAGCACCAGTCCAGCTGCGCGTCGGGACGGAGAGCTGCTGATTTTCAACGGGGGCCTGGTTGGTGGCCTGCCGAAGATCAAGATCTACGCCTACTCCTACGACATCCAGGTGGGCATCTACACCTCGGCGGTTCTTCAGCCCGACGGCCGTCTCCGGTTCGATATGCCGAAGCTGCCTTTCGACTCGGCGATTACGGAGATCAACCTCTCCATACCCGGGAAGCCTGTAGTCCTGCCTAAGCCCGACCTCGGCATCACGGTTCGGCTTCCGGCAGGGCTGGACCCGAACTACATTCAGGCCAGGTGCGTCGGCAGCGCAGGATTGCCCTGGAGGACGGATCTGACCCTGGGTGAGCGCGCAACGGAAGATGACTCTACGGAGGAGCCGGAACTGGTGGTCAGCGATTCCGGAGTCGCGCCCTGCAGGGGAGTGTCTGCGGCACCCAGGCTGGCGGAGTTGAGGGTCACCGGTCCCATTGACGTGGTGAGGAACAGGCTGACCGTGTTTCGCGTGAAGGTTCGCAATCTCGGCGGGACGGACGCAAAGGGGGGGCTGCTGTCTTTGTCTGGCCGGGGGGTCCGTGCGAGCCTCCCGGTGGGCAGCATCCCTGGTGGACGGACCAGGACCTTCACCATCCGCACCAGGTTTCAGGACCGGGGTCTGGTCAGGGCCACGATCAGGCTGAACACGAGTAACGCAGGCAGCAGGGTCGCATCAAGGAGCATCAAGGTTCGGTAGCCACGGCCTTCACTCTCTCGCTTTACCAGTGAATCAACTGCCAAGTTGTATAGTTGTCGGACCATGGCAATGCCTTCACCCCTTCCCGACGATCTGGCCGACCTGATCGCTTCGCAGTTCAGGCTCCTGGGAGAACCGATGCGCCTGAGGATCATTGATCGTCTGCGATCCGGTGAAAGAAGCGTGGGGGATCTGGCCGGCGATCTTGGTGCCACCCAGCAGAATGTCTCCAAGCACCTCCAGACCCTCCACACCGCTGGCGCTGTATCCAGGCGGAAGGAGGGCAACACTGTGTTCTACTCGGTAGCCGACACCGCCATGATCGAGATGTGCGATCAGGTCTGCGGGAGCATGGAGAGGCGCCTCGGAGCGATGGCTTCGGTGCTCGAGTCCCTCCAGCGTCCCTGAGGCCGGCCCGGCTTCACATTTGCAGGATCGCTCAGCAGGTGCTATTCTCTTTCTATCTTGTACAACTAATCGCTTGTAGAGTGGAGTGAATCGGATGAACCAGCAGTCTGAATCAGAAAGCAAGTGGCCGCTCGAGAGGGCTCTGTTTCTCATGGCCGGAACGATCACGATCCTCAGTGCGGTCCTCGCGGCAGTCTTCTCGCCGTGGTTCCTGCTGCTGACAGGTTTTGTCGGGGTCAATCAGCTCATCTATGTTGCCGTCGGGGCCTGTCCCGCCTCCCTCATCCTGGGCAGAACCTGCAGCCTCAAATCCTCTTACGTGGAAAATGCAGCAGCGACCAGGAGCGCACAGTGAGCTCCGTCGGACCGATGGGAAAAATCGGCCGCTGGACGGTTGAAAACTTCAGGATTGTGCTGGGCGCCTGGATCGTGATCGCGCTGGTTCTCGGCTTCTTTGCTCCGAAGGTGGAGCACTCACTGTCCGGCGCTGGTTGGGAAGCCACCGGATCCGAGTCGGTCGAGGTTCGCGAAGCGATTGACGAACAGTTCGGGGGCATGTCGTCCTCCGCGCTCATGGTCGTCATGCACAGCGACAGTCAGCAATGGACTGCTCCTGAGTTCAAGACAGCAATTGCCGAGGTTGAGACCACGCTTTCTTCAAGCGATGACGTATCCGCGGTGGTTGTGCCCGGCAGGGGCGGCTGGATCTCGGAGGACGGAAGGACGGTCGTGGTTCAGGCCGGTGCCGCAGCAGACCCCAACCAGATGGTCCGTGCGGCGGACGACCTGAAGGTCGAGCTGAACGATCTGGATACTGCCGGCGTTGATATCTCTCTGACCGGTGCCTCGGGTATGTGGTCTGATTTCAACCAGGCCAACAAGGAGGCGATGCTCAAGTCTGAGCTGATCTCCTGGCCGGTCACCTTGCTGATTCTGGTCTTGGCCTTCGGATCACTTGTTGCGGCCGGCCTGCCGCTGATGCTGACCATCCTCGGCCTTGTTGCCGCAGCGGGAACGCTCTACCTTGGTACCCAGTTCACCGACATCTCGATCTGGGCGCTGAACTTTGCGCTCATGTTCGCGCTGGCGCTCGGCATCGACTACGCCCTGTTTATCGTCTACCGGTTTCGGGGTGCGTTGACCGATTCACCAGACGCCGTAACGGCGGTCGAAACGTCCATGGACACGGCTGGCAAGGCAGTGCTCTTCTCGGGGCTGACTGTGCTGATTTCACTGTCTGCAGTGATGCTCGTGCCGAGCCCCGCCTTCCGCTCGATGAGCCTGGGCATCATGGTCTCGGTCGCCTTCGTGCTGGTTGCCTCTCTCACCCTGTTGCCAGCCGTACTCGGCAAGCTCGGGCAGAGGATCAACAAGCTCTCCCTGCCTTGGGTGCATGAGGGTGAGCACCGCTCACCATTCTTCGCCGCCTGGGGTGAGAAGCTCTGGAAACGCCCGCTGCTGTTCGGCGTTCCGGCGCTGATCGTACTGGTCGTGATTGCGCTGCCTGTGTTCTCGCTGGACACGGGAATGCCTTCAATCAAGGTGGTGCCAGAGCAGGACAGCTCCCGTCAGGGATACGAACAGCTGGCCGCATCGTTCGGGCCTGGTGCTCCTGGTGCACTTCAGGCAGTCGGTCCGGCCGGGTCGGCCGCCGAAATCGAGGCGGTGCTGAAGGCTGACCCGGAAATTGTCCAGGTGTATCCAGCAATGCCGGGCAGCAACGGTCTGGTGATGGTTCAGGCGGTACCTGCGTTTGATCCGTCCAGCCCTGCCATGGGGGAGACGATTGACAGGTTGCGGGTCGCCCTTCCGGCAGAGGCTCAGCTGGGTGGTGCCTCGACCGAGAACCACGACCTCGAGACTGCCCTGTCAGACAAGACCGCTCTGGTGATCGGCGTGGTCATGCTGCTGGGCTTCCTGCTGCTTTTGTTCGCTCTGCGTGCGCCCGTGGTTGCCGCGCTCGGGGTGGTGACCAACCTGCTGGCAGTTGGTGCGGCCTTCGGAGTCGCGAAGCTGGTCTTCCAGGACGGGAACCTCTCCGGATTCCTCGGCTTCGAACCTCAGGGATTCCTTGACGCCTGGGCACCGGTGTTCTTCTTCGCGATGATCTTCGCGATATCGATGGACTACTCGGTGTTCCTGCTCAGCTCCGCCAAGGAGCATTGGGAAAAGTCCGGCGATCCCAAGGAGGCCCTGGTCGGTGGAATAGCCCACTCGGGCCGTGTGATCTTCGCTGCGGCAGGCGTGATGGTGGCGGTGTTCTTCACATTCGCCCTCTCCGGTCCGCTGCCGCCGAAGGAGATGGGCATCATCCTCGGCGTAGCCGTGCTGCTGGACGCGGCGCTGGTCAGGCTGTTGCTACTGCCAGTGCTCATCCGGCTGACGGGAAAGTGGGCATGGTGGCTACCCGCCTGGGCAGACCGAATCCTGCCAAACATCAAGTTCGGCCACTGAGCAGCTTCTGCTGCTGACCTGCCCACCCCTTTGGTCTGGCCGACTCCGTCCCGGTTCGAGAAAGCAGCGCATCAGGGCTTTCTCGGACCGGGCCGCGGCCCGGCTGCGATGAAGTGGCAGGTGCCCGGCTGACTGTGTGTCCCCGGTCGGTATCGCCCTCGCTCAGGGTAGCCGGGCAGGATCCAGGGTGATGCTTACCGGGCAGTGGTCGGAGCCGGTTACTTCGGCGTGGATGCTTGCGTCGGTAACGGCGTCGCGCAGCGAAGCCGAAACCAGGAAATAGTCGATCCGCCAGCCGACATTCCGTTCACGGGCCTTCGTCATCAGTGACCACCAGGTGTAGTGACCGTTGCCCTCTTCAAACATGCGGAAGGTGTCGACAAAACCGGCATCCATGAAGTTCTGGAAGCCCTCGCGCTCCTCGACAGTGAATCCATGCTTTCCCACGTTGGGTTTCGGGTTGGCGAGGTCATCTTCAGTGTGGGCGACATTCATATCCCCGCAGAAAATCACAGGCTTGCTCTGCTCCAGCGTCCGAAGATGCTCCAGCAGTGCTGGGTCCCAGTGCCTGTGGCGAAGCTCCAGCCGGCTCAGATCACTCTTGGCGTTCGGAACGTATGAAGTGACAACATGAAAGTGCTCGAACTCGGCTGAGATCACGCGACCTTCGGCCATCGGGTCGCCGTATCCGTCGTCGGTCAGTCCGTGCCGGATCGAGATGTCTTCGGTGAAGTCGTTGAGCACTGCTATCGGCTTGTGGCGGGTGAAGATCGCCGTGCCTGAGTACCCCTTGCGCTCGGCCGAGTTCCAGTACTCCTCGTAGTCGGGCAGGTCGATCACGGCCTGTCCCTGCTGGGCCTTGGTTTCCTGGAGGCAGAGGATGTCGGGCTCGTGCCCGGACATGAAGGGCCCGAACTCGTCCTTTCGGATCACGGCCCGGATCCCGTTCACGTTCCAAGAGTAGATCTTCAAATGCGGCCGAGAGGAGTCGAACCTCCACATCCTTTCGGACACAGGCACCTGAAGCCTGCGCGTCTACCAGTTCCGCCACGGCCGCGCGGTTCGCGAACTCTAACGGCTGGAGCGGAAATACGCCTCCCCCCGAGCCGCCGAGCCGCCTGCGGCGGAATTGTTAGAATGGCCGCTGCGCGCCGCTATCGTCCAGGGGTCTAGGACGCCGGATTCTCAGTCCGGAAACCGGGGTTCGAATCCCCGTAGCGGTACTTCTCGAAGCAACGAGGCCAGATGATTGCCCTCAAAGCGGGCAGTGGGGCAGGGGGCCCAGGCGAGAGGGCCGTGGTCAGCGGGCGGTCAGCCCGCCGGAGGCACTGGGGACCAGCCCGCCGGAGGTATCCTGTCCGGAGCACTTGCTCCCGCAGTTCTGGATCTTGTCGATGTCCTTGACCATCAGGCGAAACTCCTTGCGGCGACGGATCTGGAGGCCTTCGAGTTCGTACCGCCTGCCGTTGACAATGATGCCGTCGAAGAGCATCATCTGCTGTCCAGCGGTCCGGTAGTTGCCCTTGCGCACGTGCCAGGCGATGAAGGTATTGCTGCCCTTTCCCTTGGCAGGGAGGTAGTCGAGAGCCCCTGGGCCCAGGTTGAAGGCAAAGGAGGTGAGAGCGGTCATCATCGAGGGGGTCACCCTGGCACCCTCGATCCGCTTCAGAACCTCGGCTTCGTACTTGGAAAGGTCGCTACGCAGCATCCGGAGGGCCCTGGCCTCGCTGATGCAGCCCCACTTCCTCTGGTCCTGTCTGGTGGGTGGCCCGTAGTGCAGAAGGCGTCCGTAGCCAATCGTGGCATGGCCGGCCGGGTCGGCGTAGACACAGGAGAAAAAACCCTCGAAGGTGGCGACGAATCGGGTCGTGGATTCGGTGACGGCGTTGGCGCTGGCGGGAACCAGAAGCAGCACCGCGCCGATTATGAAAGCTGAGATTCCGCGTCGCATATTAAGGAAGGCTAACAATCATCAGCGGACTGTCAAGCACCGGCAGCATCTACGAAACCTTTTTCGCAGTCCCGGCCGGCCGCTCAACTGTATTCCCGGCGTAGCACTACCCGATCATGATCGGCAGGTGATCAGCGTGAGTCGAGATCCACGGTGACCGAATCCGTCTCTTCGATCACCGGAGTCTCGAACGGTTCGACCGGTTCATCAGGCTTCGCCCGCCGCGCCTTGAACAGCTCAATGAATACGGGGACAACGGAGATTGCGACGATCAGCAGCAGGACCGGTTCGATGTTGTTCTTGACGAACTCGACCTGACCAAGGAAGTAGCCGAGCGTGGTCACGCCGACCCCCCAGAGCAGTCCGC
>CAIZLN010000108.1 GCA_903933815.1 uncultured Solirubrobacterales bacterium | reverse complement strand
GCACGGACTCGAACGCGAAGCCCTGATCTTCGACGCACTCACCTTCACCCTTACCACCGGCGACGAGGAGTGGCGGCCGTCGGCGGTCGAGACGATTGAGGGCATCCGCCGGATCAAGGCCGAGATCCCCGGGGTCAAGACCTCGCTCGGTGTTTCCAATGTCTCTTTCGGGGTCGGCCAGCCCGCCCGGGCCGTACTCAACTCGGTCTTCCTCCACCACTGCGTTGAGGCCGGACTCGACCTGGCGATGGTCAACCCGAACCACATCAAGCCTTACGGCGAGATCCCCGACAACGAGCGTGAGCTCACCGACGACCTTGTGTTCAACCGGCGCGAGGATGCACTCGAGAAGTTCATCGAGCACTTCGAGTCCAAGGGTGAAGAGGTCGAGGAGGAAGCCGCTGACCCGACCGCCGGTATGGGGCCGGAAGAGGCCCTCCACTTCCACGTACTGCGCCGCCGCAAGGAGGGTGTCGAGGACTGGATCGATGCTTCTGTGGAAAAGATCGGCGCGGTTCCGACGCTCAACGAAGTGCTGCTGCCGGCGATGAAGGAGGTCGGGGACAAGTTCGGCGCCGGTGAGCTGATCCTGCCCTTCGTGCTCCAGTCGGCCGAGGTGATGAAGAAGGCCGTGTCGCGGCTGGAGAACTACCTCGACCGAATCGAAGGGCACACCAAAGGCAAGGTCGTGATCGCCACCGTATTCGGCGACGTTCACGACATCGGCAAGTCCCTGGTCAACACGATCCTCACCAACAACGGCTACACCGTCATTGACCTCGGCAAGCAGGTTCCGGTCGACACGATCATCGACGCCGCGGTCGAGCATGATGCCGACGCGATCGGCCTCTCCGCCCTGCTGGTTTCGACTTCCAAACAGATGCCGGTGGCGATTCGCGAGCTTCATGACCGCGGCCATGACTTCCCGGTGCTGATCGGCGGTGCCGCGATCAACCGCGACTTCGGACGCAGGGTCCTGTACCCGTACGGGAAGGAGTCCGACGAGATCTACGAGCCCGGTGTCTTCTACTGCAAGGATGCCTTCCAGGGGCTCGACACGATGGACGCTCTGGTCGAGCCCGAGACCCGTGAGGCACTGCTGGAGAAGCTCCGTGGTGAAGCCGAGACCTTCCGCAACAAGCCGGTGGAGGTAGACGACGGCCCGCCCGTGACCGACGCTTCGGTGCGCTCGGTTGCCGACCCCGACGCGCCGATCCCGGAGCCGCCGTTCTGGGGCGCCCGCGAGATCCCGGTCGAGATCGGCGAAGTCTTCGACCACCTGGACCTCCACGTTCTGTTCAAGCTGCATTGGGGCGGCCGCGGGGTCAAGGGCGAGGCCTGGGAGAAGCTGATCGGCGAGGACTTCCGCCCGCGGCTGGAACGCATGTGGGCCGAACAGGACTACCTCCACCCCAAGGCGGTGCTCGGCTACTTCCCCTGCAACTCCGAAGGCAACGACCTGGTGATCTTCGACCCCGAGGACCAGGACAGGGAGATCAACCGGCTCGTCTTCCCTCGCCAGCCGAAGCACGACCGCATCTGCATCACCGACTTCTACCGCCCTCTCGGCGAGGACGGCGTGAGGGATGTCGTCGCCCTGCAGGGGGTCACGGTCGGCTCCGAAGTGACCGACCTCATGGACAAGCTCGAGGCCGACGGCGAGTTCGCCGAGCAGCTGTTCACCCACGGACTCGGGGTCCAGTCAGCCGAAGGCCTCGCCGAGTGGCTCCACCAGGAGGTCCGCTCGGAGCTCGGCATCGGGCCGGCCCAGGGCCGCCGCTACTCCTGGGGATACCCTGCCTGCCCGGATCAGTCCGAGCACACCAAGGTCTGGGACCTGCTCGACCTCAACCGGATCGGCATGTACCTCTCCGATGGCTTCGCGGTGATGCCGGAGCAGTCCACCGTCGCGATCATCAGCCACCACCCTCAGTCCGTCTACTTCGGCATGAGGTCAGGTTTCATTCCGACTGACGGAAGCTCCGACGATGAAGTGATCGCACTCTCCTCCAGAAGTGCCAACCCGCCGGAAGATGACCCTGAGGACGGTGCGGTCGAAGCCGAGGCATACGGCGGGCAGCCTGCCAGCGCCTGATCCTGGCGCCCGGTCAGGAAGGCCTGCGGGCAAACATGACGGCAACGCCGCGGTTCCTGAACAGGCAGTCGACATCTTCAAACCCGATCTCGGTGAGCCATTCGAGCTGATCAGGCAGCGGACGGAGATAGTCCGCGGTCATGCGATCTTCAGCGGCGGCCCACTCCCTGTCGTCGATGCCCGCTTTCCTGGCTTCGGCCTCATGCCAGCGGCGGTACTCGGCATCGATGAAAGGGGTCGGACCGAGGACATGCTCGGAGTTGGCGAAGATCCCCGCTGGCCGGAGAACCCGAAAGACCTCCCCGAACACATGGCGCTTGCCCTCATCGGTCATGTGGTGAATCGCCAGGGCAGAAACCACGGCGTCCCAGGGTCCGTCCGGAAGCGGGCCGTACATATCGGCCTCAATGAAATCAGCCCGGTCTGAGTCGATCATCCTGCGGGCCTGGTCAAGCATCAGCGAGGCTCCGTCAAGGAGAGTTACTTTCGACTCGGGGTAAGCGTCCAGGACCATCGCCGAAAGTATCCCGGTGCCGGCTCCCAGATCCAGAATGCGCTTCGGAGAGGTGCCTGCCAGGGCTACTGCCTCGACAGTTGCGCCGTAAAACTCGTCAAAGGAAGGGATGAGCCGGCGGCGGGCTGCGTCATAGGTGGCAGCGTGCTGGTTGAACTTCTTTATGGCTCCTGGCATCCGGCGATCCTAGTCGTGGCCAGACAGGATTGTCAGGGTGCCAGCGAGCGTCCTCACCCTGAAAGAGCGGGTACCGCTCAGGTGAGACGGGCGGCGCTGGCGGCGTTGCGGATAGCTTCAACTTCATGCTTGGTGATTTCGGTCGGTATGTCCATCTCGACCGGATCTTCGGTCAGGGAAGGTTTGAGCCCCGCGAGCGCCTCGACCGTGGCCAGCACACAGAACGGCATGTGGTCGAGGCTGTAACCGCCTTCCTGAATGGCCACGATCCGGCCGTCACACTCAGCCTCCGCGAGTGAGACGAGGCCTGCCGTCATCGCCCGGAAGCCCTCGGCCGTGACGCTCATCCGGCCCAGCGGGTCACAGGCACCGGCATCCTGCCCGCTCGAGAGTACGATCAGGTCCGGGTTGAAGCCCGAGATCGCCGGTAGCGCCACTTCTCCAAGTGCCTTCAGGTAACCGGCGTTTCCGGTACCGGCAGGCAGGGGAACATTGAGGTTGGCCCCGACGCCCTCGCCTGCCCCCCGCTCGGTGACCCGGCCTTCGTCAGCCGGATAGAGCCCATCCTGGTGGAGCGAGATGAAGAGCACCCCGGGGTCATCGTAGAAAACTGCCTGTGTTCCATTGCCGTGGTGGACATCCCAGTCGAGCACGGCGACCCGTTCGACCCCATGTGCACGCTGGGCGTGGCGGACCGCCAACGCGGCGCTGTTGAAGAGACAAAATCCCATCGCCTGCCCGGCCGAGGCGTGGTGCCCGGGAGGACGGGTGAGCGAATATGCACTTCCTCCCCGGGAAAGGGCATGGTCTGCAGCCTCGATCGCCGTCCCCGCGGCGATCAGGGCGGCCTGAAGGGATCCCGGCCCGACCCTGGCTTCAGGCCCGGCGTTCAGGACTTCCGGATGCCCGGATCCAATGGTGGCCTCTGCCGCCTCGGAAGCCCGGGTGATGCGCTCGACATGCTGCTCGGTATGGACGAGCAGAAGTTCGTCGACCGTAGCCTCCCGGGTCGGCAGGACCTCGAGCCGATCGAGGGTGCCCGATGCCGCCAGCACCGCATGGGCCCGCTCGATCCGTCTGGCGTTTTCAGCATGTTCGACCTCGATCCAGCCGACCGCCCGTCGGTCAACAACCATCGAACCGTTGTCGTGAAGCAGACAGCGAGTGTCGTAGCCGAGCGCGGTCAGCGGACCACGTCGGGCAGTGATTCACGCTGCTCGGGTCGAGGCGGCTTGGCACCCAGCTCGACCGGGGCTGTGGCGATTGCCTGCAGGCGCAGGTCGCTCCAGGTGAGTCCCTCCCTGAACAGGGCGGGCACACCGAGACCCACTGCGGTCGCTATTTCAACCGCCTGAAGGATCACGCCGTATGCCAGGGCATCGGAAGCCGAAATCCCCCAGCCCGTCGTGAGCACGCTGATTACGGCCAGCTGGAAGATGCCCACGTTCGAAGGTGTCGCCGGAACGACAGCGGTCACGTTGACCGCGAAGAGCACCGCTGCGGAAGCACCGAGACCGGCCTGAGCCTCCAGCCCGAGCGCGAACATCAGCGCCCAGCATGAAGCCAGCTGGATCGCCCAGGCCGATGTCTGGAGGATCAGCGCCGGAATCCCGAGTCGCGGCTGCCTGAAAACAGCAAGACCCGAACGGACCTGAACCAGCGCCGAATGAATCGCACCGCTCACCTTGCCAAGTCGGCTGCCCCCCTGTTTTCGAAGGATTGACGGCAGCACGATCACCGCCATGAGCAGCGCAAGCGGGATCAGGCTGAAGGTGAAGATCGTCTTGCTGCTGTTGTGAAAGAGATCCGTGCTGGCCACGATGATCACGCCCAGCAGCAGTAGCGCAAAGAGGTTGAACATCGTCTGGGAGACCAGTGTCCCGACCACCACCGGAAGGCTGTCCTTGGCCCTGCCGGTATGCCGGGAAAGAGCCAGCGCCCTTGCTGGCTCCCCGAGACGGGCCGGCAGGGTCGCCGACATCAGCACGCCGATCATTGTCGCTGAAGCGAAATCCCTGCGACGGAGCTTGACCCCTGGCATGGCCGCTCTGGTTATGTAGTACCAGGACTGAGCTCTCACGAAGAGTGAGAAACCCATCAGCCCGAGCGCGACGAAGACCCAGCTAAGGTCGGAGCGAACCATCGCCCCTGCTACCCGGTCGACGCCAATCTTCTGGGCGGCAAGGATGGCCATGCCCACTCCGATCACGCCGACTGCGAAGAGTCCGAACTTTCGGAGCCGGCGAAAGCGGCTGCGGCCGACTACCGGTTCGGGATCGATCGACGCCAGACGCTGCGCCCTCTGGCGAGGCAGGCCGTCGCTGGGGACCACACCGAAGCGGCGCCTGAGCCGGCCTGCCCCCGTCGTCGGCTCGGGGATTTCGATCGCCCGTTCATAGACCTCGGATACCCGGTCGGCGACGCTGGGCCAGGCAAAGCGGCGGGCACTCTCACGGGCGGCAACGCCCATCCGTAGCAGCCGCTCGGGTTCGTGGTGAGCCCGCTGGAGCTCTTCGGCCAGCCTCTGGGGATCGGCCGCGGGCACGAGGACCCCGTCATGCCAGTTGCTGACGACGTCGCGGTAGCCGGCAATGTCGGAGGCGATCACTGGAGTTCCGGCGGCAAATGCCTCCGTCAGGACCATTCCGAAACTCTCCCCGGAAAGCGACGGAGCGCAGAGAAGGTCGGCCTCGTGGAGGTGGCCCCAGAGCTCTTCCCCTGAGACCCGGCCGTGAAGATCAAGCTGGCCTTCGATGTCGGTATGGGCGATCAGCCTCCGAACATCACCGGCATCAGATCCGACAATCGCAAGACGGGCCGGAATGTCATGTTTGAGCAGGCCCTCAAAGGCCCGCAGCAGTACGGGCAGACCCTTCCGCTCTTCGGTGCGCCCGACAAAAAGGACCCTGAGATGATCGGATTCGGGCTTCGGCCCGGCGGGTGCGGCCTCAGTATCAACTCCGTTAGGGATGATGGTGAAGTTGCCGCCGTACCAGCGTCGGCCGGTCCAGGCGGCTGCTTCCGAGACTGCGATTCTTGCTGACAGGCGATTCAGCACCCGGCGCGCGCCGGCCATGGCCGCTATCCGGTGAGGAACGGGCCTGGTTGCGTACGCATGGAATGTGCCGACCAACGGAACATCCGATGAAAGGCAGGTGTCCCATCCGTTAACCGGTGTGCTCGGCTCATGCAGATGGACAACATCGAAGTTGCCTTCCTCGATAGCCCTCCGGGTAGCGCGAACTGCCTCGGGAAAGACCGAGATGTTTGAAATCGAGCCGTTGGAGCCGATTCCTACCGAGCGCCCCACCGGGATCAGATAGTCGGGAATCTCGACCGCTTCGGCAGGAGCCCGATGGAGCAGCTTGGAAAATCGGTCGGCGGGATCAAGCGGAGCAATGACACGAACGTAATGGCCGCGGGCGATGAACTCCTCGGCCAGAGCCTCGATGTGTCCGTTCACTCCACCCCGGTACGTCCAAGAATACGGGCTGACGAGGGCGATTCGCACGAACCATCAGCATAACTCAGTGGGCGGATTTTTCCGAACGCAGCGTCCATGCGAACAGGATTGCGATCCCGATCCCCAGCACTCCGACCTGAATGAACAGAGCACCGGAGTCATTACTGATCGCACCGATCAGTGATCCGGCAGCGGCCGCTATGAGTCCGGCGCGGAAACCGGGGGTGGGTTTGAGCATTTCCTCGAGGCGATCGCGCCTGATCCAGGCAAAGACAATCAGAGCCAGCGACACCAGGGTCACGGGCAGACGCGAAAGCCTGGTGAAACTCTCCACGGTCGAGCCGAGCCTGTGCCTGATTACATCGAAGGCCGAGTCCCCGGAGCCTCCTTCGAATACCGATCTGACGAAATGCGTCTCGGAGCCGGTGGCTATGTCAATCGCGGCCAGCAGGGCGAGAGCGACCCCGGAAGCGGCAAGTCCGAGCCAGATCAGTCGAGGCTTTCCGACAACCACGGCGGCGCCAACCACGGCGGCCACCGGAAAAATGATCGCGGCGCCAACATCCGCACCGAAACGGCCTGAAGCAAAAATCACGGTTCCGAGCAGTCCGGCGAGCAGAAAGGCTCCGGCCTGACGCGCGGGTCTGAGCCCCTGGCCCCAGGCCTGAAGAGCAGCACCTGTGCCAATCGAGGTGAGCACCATCAGGGTTGACTCAAGCTCGTTGCCGATGCCGTAAAACCTTGCTCCCAGACCTGGGTTCGGGCCGATGACAGCCTTCGGAGTCAGGTCGAATCCACCCACCAGGTCAACGCCGTAGGCGAAGACGGTAATGGCACAGGCGATCGCCAGTGCCCGCCAGCCGGGGGTGAACCTGAGCAGCAACAGTGCCGCAACGACTGGCAGCAGCGCGGCCACAGCTGACTCCAGTCCGATCGTCGGTGAAAGCGAAGCCGTCAGGAGGAGCACGGCCGGCAAGAGAATTACTGCCAGGCAGAGAGATCCGAGCGCCAGAGTGGCATACCGCCCCCGACCGATCACCACAATCGTTCCGGCGACCAGAAACCAGACAAGCAAGGGGATCAGCAGCGCAGTTCCTCGGCTCTCACCGACCTGTCGGTAGCGACCCTCGAGTTCGGCGAGAGATTGAAAATCCACCCGGCCGCCGGATTCAATCCGCAGACCGCTCATCGCTGGAGGAGCACCGATCCCGAAGTGGCCGAGGACGGTCGGGGCGACATCCGTGCTGAGAACGTAACCCGGTGTCCGGGTGCTGGCCGAGCGAAGCATTCCGGCAAAGCCCGGCCCGGCGACCGCTATGGCGAGTTGCTCCCCACTGGCGGCGGGAGGCCTCTCAATGACGATCAGCAGCTCACCTCGGGTCCGGTGCCGGGAGAGCTCTGCTGCCCGATCAAGGCTGACCGTCGAAATCGTCACCGGGATGCCACAGGTTCGACCTGGACAACCCGCCGGAGCCGCGGTCAATCTGCCGCTCCGGTTGACCAGGGCCAGCGAAGCCGGATCGCCCGCCCCAGACGCCTCAGAGACAGTCGGAACATAGCCGTTGCGACGCAGCACGGAACCCAGCAGGCCGGGTCGCAGATCAGCCCCGGTTTCCTCGGCCCGCTTGAGGACCCGGTCCCACCCGGAGACGAACGGGGTAGTTGCTGACACTGTGTTCAACGATGTGTCGTATTTTGTGTCAAACGCTCTTGCACCCTGGCTTACATCGAGCCAGGTCTGCCGCGGCCCTGCCTCGCCAAGGGCCGGGTTCATAAGCCCCACAGCAGCACCCTCGATCCAGGCGAAATCCTCTGGCACCACCGGCTGTGAGACGACCAGAATCGTCACCCGGGGCAGGTAGCTTCCGTCCGCATCTACCGGGCTCTGCAGCCTGGAAGATGCGGTAGTGACGGCGGTCGCAGCGAAGAGCAGGGCGACAAGCGTTATTTTCAAGGCCAACATGGCCAACCTGCCGTTTTCCAGTCTCGCCCGACCCACGCCCCGAACCATAAGGCCTGAAGAGTGAACCCCGGTTCGATCGACGAGCAGTTTGCGACATCGGGCGGCATCCGGATTGCCTTTGACGATCGGGGAAACCCCGAGGATCCGGCCCTGCTGGTGGTCCCGGGGCTCGGCAACCAGCTGATCTATTTCGATGCAGATCTGGCTGACATGCTGGTCGCCAGAGGTTTCCGGGTGATCCGGATCGAAAGCCGGGATGCAGGCCACTCGACCGTCCTCAACGATCTCGGTGTCCCGGGGACGATGCCAATGCTGCTCGGCCTGCCGCGTCAGCTGCGCTACGGACTTCACGACATGGCCGATGACGCCG
Source organism: uncultured Solirubrobacterales bacterium (assembly GCA_903933815.1). Lineage (GTDB taxonomy): Bacteria > Actinomycetota > Thermoleophilia > Solirubrobacterales > 70-9 > 67-14. Next base: position 39,725 of record CAIZLN010000108.1, on the reverse strand, counting down.
TCGCGGTGCTCGATCACCTTGGGATAGACAAGGCCCATTTCGTCGGTTTTTCGATGGGAGGCATGATCGTCCAGACGGTCGCAATCCGACACCCCGAGAGAACGGCCTCGCTTTGTTCGATCATGTCGCGCACCGGAGCGCGACGGGATGCACTGCCCGGGGTGCGGGAAATGATCGCCCTGGTCCGCACGACCCCGACCAGTGAGCAGGAGTACATCGACCGGCTGGAGATGCTCTTTGACGTCATCGGATCCAGCCGCTACCCGGTCGACCGGGAGAGACTGCGGAGTTTCGCTGCCGTCGGATGGGAAAGGGGAATCCACCGGGCCGGAACGGCACGGCAGCTCCACGCGATCAACTGTCAGCCGGACCGCACCCGGGCACTCGGACAGGTCAGGGTCCCTACGCTCGTAATCCACGGCTCGGCAGACCGGCTGGTCTTCCCCCGCGGTGGCAGGGCCACCGCCAGAGCCGTTCCCGGCGCCAGGCTGCGTGTGTATGAAGGTATGGCCCACGATCTGCCCGAACCGCTCTGGCCGCAGTTCGTGGCAGAGATAGATGCGAACGCAAACCGTTCGCTCTAGGATCGTCCCTCCCATGGCTGACCCCGGTACCCCGGAAAACCCCCTCCGCGTCGCGATCATCGGTGCCGGTCCTTCCGGCTTCTACGCCGCCGACCAGATCCTCAAGGATCCCGAAACCCACGCCCAGGTCGACCTTTTTGACCGCCTGCCCACCCCGTACGGTCTGGTCCGTGGCGGGGTCGCCCCGGACCATCCGAAGATCAAGTCGGTGACCCGGGTCTACGAACGGACTGCGGCCAAGGAAGGTTTCCGGTTCTTTGGCAATGTCGAGGTCGGGCGCGACCTCGGGATCGAGGACTTCGAGCACCATTACCACGCGATCCTCTACACCTTCGGGGCCGAGGCCGACCGCGAACTGGGCATCCCCGGCGAAAACCTCCCCGGCAGCTTCGCCGCGACCGCCTTCGTCGGCTGGTACAACGCCCACCCCGACTACGCTGACCGCGATTTCAATCTGGACAAGGTAAAACGCGCGGTGGTAGTCGGCAACGGCAACGTGGCCATGGATGTCAGCCGCATGCTGGCCCTTGACGACGCCGAGTTGCGCCGCACCGATATCGCCGATCACGCGATCGACGTCCTTGATGCCAGCGGAATCGAGGAGGTCGTCGTTCTCGGCAGGCGGGGGCCAGCCCAGGCGGCCTTCACCAACCCCGAGATAAAGGAAATCGGCGAGCTTGAGGAGGCTGACGTGATCGTGGATCCGACCGATGTCCAGCTGGACCCCGAGAGCCAGGCCTGGATCGAGTCCGAGGCGGCCGACAAGACCGCGAGGGTCAACGTCGAAATACTTCAGGACTACGCGAACAGAACTCCGGAGGGGAAGCCGAAGCAAATTCACCTGCGCTTCCTCGCCTCCCCGATAGAGATCCGCGGCGGCGACCGGGTCGAGTCAATCATCATCGGCAGGAATGAACTGGTCATGGAAGAAGGCTCGCTCAAGGCGCGGGACACCGGAGAGCGCGAAGAGCTTGAGTGTGAGCTGATTCTGAGATCGGTCGGTTACACCGGCGTGCCGGTTCCGGGGGTTCCGTTTGACCTGAAGCGCGGGACGATCCTCAACGACCAGGGTCGGGTTCTTGAAGCACCGGGTGAGGGACACCGGACCGGTCACTACACAGCCGGCTGGATCAAGCGCGGTCCGTCAGGCGTGATCGGGACCAACAAGAAGGACGCGAAGGAGACAGTTGATCGTCTGCTGGCTGATGTCGCTGACGGGCTTCTGCTTGAGCCCGCTGATCCAGGTCCGGCAGCGATCGAGAACCTGCTCGCGGAACGGAAGGTCAATTTCGTGAGCTTCAGTGGCTGGCAGAAGATCGACCACGCGGAGGTCACGAAGGGGAAGCCCCACGAGCGACCGAGGGTCAAGTTCGTGAAAATTGACGAAATGCTCGAGGTGGCATCCCGACCGCACCCTGAAGAGGCCACAGATGGCAGCTGACCTCGAAGAACTGAAGGGGATGATCGAAGCGGCCCTGCCCGGCTCCGAAGCTGTCGTAATCGACGAGACGGGCACGGGCGACCACCTTCGGGCCGAAGTCCGTGCGCCGCAGTTCGAAGGGCAGACCCGGATCAACCAACACCGCATGGTCAAAGCAGCGGTCAGGGAGCGCTTCGACGACGGCACCATCCACGCGCTGACGATCAGGATCCTGGACTGACCCGGCCGGGTCGGCTGATGTTCTAGCATCACCTTCATGGCCGACCAGGAACTGACCGAACGAGTCCAGGAGCTGATCTCCGAAAACCCCGTGCTGCTCTTCATGAAGGGCACACCGAGCGCACCTCGCTGCGGCTTCTCGATGAGAACCGTTCAGGTTCTTGACCAGATGGGCGTCGAGTACGGAGCGATAGACGTGCTCCCCGCCCTCCAGCCACTGCGGGAGGTCACCACCGAGATCTCCGACTGGGAGACCTTCCCCCAGCTTTACGTCAACGGCGAACTGCTCGGTGGCGCCGACATCGTCGAGGAGATGTTCTCCTCTGGAGACCTGGCAAAGGCACTCGGAGTCGAACAGCCGGAGTTGCCCGAAAAGCCGGAACAGCCACAGAGTGCACAGGACCTGCCAGCCCAGAGCCCGCCGCTGAAAATCGAAGGCAGCGGCTGAACCTTCAGTAACCCTGTTCTCCGAAGACTTCGGAGCGATCATCGGCGGCCCGCCCTGAGTACCCGGAGGAAAAGCCGGTCAGCCTGAAATCACCAGCAGCCGTGCGACGGACGGTCGCGCAGTAGACCCTCCCGGCCTTGACCCCGGCGAAGTCGAAGCCCGATGGGGTGCTTATTTCGATGGCCCGGTCGAGCAGTCCCAGGCTGTCAGCGGAAATCAGGAGTGTTCCCTGCCGACGATTCAGCTCGAGCAGCTTGCCGGTGATCTCTATCCGGGTGGCGGTCTCGTCGAGCCGCTCAAGCGATTCGATCTGCAGACCGAGTTCCGGAGCCTCGGCTGACTGCTCGGGATCCGCTCCCGGATCTTCGGCTGGATCGCCGGTGCCAGATGCTGCGATGTTCGCCCACCTTGAGGCCGAAGACTGTTGCGCTTCGAGGTCTACCAGGGCAAGCCGGACCTCGACCCAGTCCCCTCCTTCGAGTGGCAGCTCGGCATCAGGGTCGCTCGGGTCCAGAGGGGGAAGGAGCTCCTCGGAGACCGCCGATCCATCAAGGGGCAGGGAGGTTCCGCGGTTCGAAAGCACGAGAACGTTCAGTTCGGGATCTGTGAAGCTGACCATCCCGCGGACGGTCGCGCGGTCACGATTTGCCAGCGTGAGGCGACCCCCGTACTCGGAGAACGTGCCGTTGACAAGCGGGAGAGCTGTCGTCGATATCCGCTCGCCGGGTTCGGGTGGGAAATCGGAAAACACAGTCTGCAGATTGCCACTGCGGTCAGCCAGCGAAAACGATTTGCCGTTCACCGATGAAGCAAGGACCGTGCCCGTGAGTGGCAGTCCCTCCAGCTCCGGTTCAGGGGCCGGCTCCTGTGGCACGGGCGGAACCTGCGAAGTGTTCGTGGAGGGATCCTCCGGAGTCGGCTCTGCCGGGACATCCGGGGTGTCAGCGACGATGGCGACCGTATCGGTATCGGTATCCGGGAAAGCAGGGATGGGTGTTGCCCCCGCATCCGATCCGGCGGGCGCGGAGAGCACCGGCAGGGTGTCCTGCTGGCTGTCGCCCCCGTTTATCCCCGGTGATATCGGGACCTGCGCCAACGGGGCCGAGATGATCGGCAGGATTCGCCCGGCATTTCCCAATCCTGGGCCCACAGCCAGCCCAAGCACGAGGCCAACGGCGAGCGTGGCGAGCGCCATCGCGAGCAGCTCGTCACGTTCAGGCACACGGATCCGAACCGGCAGCCTCCAGCCACCGGTCGGTGCGCCCCCACCCGTGGGCGGAGTCGCAGGACTTGAACCCGTATCAGCGGCCACCGATGTCCGAACCGGGCTCTTCCGGCGGCTGTACCGGGCGCTCGTAGGTTGGCACTTCGACTGCACCCTCAAACGGTGGAACCGTCACGGAGCCGGGTGCCGCGGCTGGCTCCGAATCAGACGCACCGGCCCACGGGCGTACGAAAGGCGCCCGGGAAGCGGCCACCTCGGCAGGCGCTGCCGGCTCACCCGTCAAGGCTGGCCCAGCCACTGACTCGAGAGGACCTCCCGGCCCTTCCTCCCGCAGGAGCGGTGCCGTTTCAGGACTCGCCGGCGCAGCTGCACCGGGGACAACCGATGGAGGGATCTCCCGGGAGTGGGGCGGAACAGATGCCGGATCCGCTGAGCCCTCCGGGGCCGTCGGCGCAACGACCTGCTGCTCCAGGCCTGCCCCCGGCTGGGCGGCAATCAGAGCAGGTCGGGCGGGGACCTCAAAAAGGTTGCGGCCGCAGCGCCAGCAGTAGATGGCACCGCGAGCGTGGAGTGCCCCGCAGCCCGCGCAGGATCCGCCTGCGCCGGCACTTTCGAGTCGGGACATACGCTCGATCTCGGCCAGTTCGGCATCAACGACCTGAAGCCTGGCTGCCATGCCGGCCAATACATCCAGCCGGAAGTAGTCGCGGGCGGCCATCTCATACGCCGCCCCGCCAAGGTCCCATTGCATCTCCGTGAAGCGCGCCCGAAGTTCTTCGCGGCGCTCATCCAGCCTGGTCATCGGCTTTGCAGCCTCAGCCAGCTGTTCCGGAGTGGGCTTTCTGTTCCTGAACATTCTGGAGGGTGCCATCTGTCAGCCGATCTCTACTGCGGGGCCACCGTCGCCGGGTGCCTTGTTATCCGGCTTCGGGGCTTTGCCCGTCGTCTCGATCGTCGGCGGCAGCTTCTGCTGCAGCTCCTGAAAATCCTCCGCGCTGGCGCCATTCAGATCCTCAAGCTCCTCCTTGTCCGCTACGACTGCCTGATCGGGGTCAGCCTCATCGGGTGAATCAGTGATGAGCGCGCCTCCGCCGCCGCCTGCGACCGCAGCATCAACGCCGACCTGGATGACCTGAGCGTCGGGAAAGCTGGCACTGATGGTCGCAAGTTCCCTGGACGCTTCGGCCCTGGTGTCATAGACACCGCTGTAGAAGACATAGTTGCCGGCAGGCAGGCTGGCGAACTCGTCCGAATCGAGTGCGCCGACTTCGGGTGCGCCCTGTGCCGCGAGGTCGGCTTTTGTCGCTTCCACCCCGGCCCCGTCGGTGGAGTCCTTTGAAACCGTCGCCAGTTCGATCGTGAAGCCCTCTTTCTCAGCTGGCCAGTCGGCGGTGAAGGAAACGTTGACATCAGTTGTGGAGCTGGTCTCCGGTGCGGGCGCAGTGGCCGTCGGGAGGCCGGTCGCAGCAACAACCGGGGTCTGGCTCTCGGTTCCGCCAAGCCGACCGACGATTACACCCAGCAGGAGAATCACCGCGAAGGCGGCAAGGCCGCCGGCCGCCATCAGGGGCGTGATCTCGCGAACCGGCCGGGGATCTTCAGGGAAGGGAGCGGCAGCGGGCCGAACTTGAGGGGTGGTCGGCGGAGGGGCCTCACCATTTGGCACTCCTTCGGTCATGTAGCTACCGAACTCGACGCGTGGCTCTCCTTTCCGCTTGCCGCATTGGAGGCAGTACCTCTGGTCGGCAGCCATGCTTGCTCCGCAGCCGGTGCACCGCACCTTTGTACCGGCCGAAGGTGCGAGAACTGTCGTCTGTTCTGTCATTTTCGTTTCTCCTTTACTCGAATGTCGAAGGCATGGCGACGACTTCGATGTCAGCGTTTTTCGGGTCGCCGATGAAATAGATGCGATAGAACTCCGGCTTGCCGTCGGTCTTCAGTTTGGGAATCAGTCCTCGTCCGGCAGCGACCACCTTCCCGCCCTTGGTGGCTACTGCGTAAAGGAGCAGGTCGATCTGCTCGACATTCGACTTGTTCGTGACCTTTCCAGTCACATTCATGCCCGACACCGGGTCGGTCTCAAGGAACGGAGGTGATACATCAATCCTGGGGACCTTTGCGGGTGCCTGCGCCTCCGGCTTGCCGAGGGTGGCCTCGGCGATCTTCGGTGTCTGAGTGACCAGGACCTGATCGTGGACCCACCAGCCTTCACTTCGGGCTTCGATCACGGGAACCTGGACGAGGCCGTTCTCGAGACCCTGGATGTCGTTCTTGTAGATCGACTTGGCCTTGGCGTCCTTTACGTCAAGACCAACCGGAACTGCCGCCTGAGGACCCGGCGAGTTGTTCTTGAGACGCAGCACGACAGCGCTGCCGAACTGATCTGTCAGCACGGTCGTCTCAAGGACCTCTACGGCCTGGTTTGCCGCTCCGATTTTGATCTTCTCAAGCTTTGCTACATCGGCACCCTTGGATTCGAGAATGGCACTTTTTTCCTGTGTTGACTGACAGCCGGAAAATGCCAGGAGCGCAAACACCAGCGGGGCGGCAGCGTGGATCGGAAAGGATCGATTCATCCGAAATCACCCCGCACATAATCCTTGGTGCGCTCGGCCATCGGGGCATTGAAAACCTGCTCAACCGAGCCATACTCGACCAGGTCGCCCAGATACATGAAGCCGACCTGATCGGCGACTCGCTCGGCCTGCTGGAGATTGTGGGTCACAATCACAATCGCGATCTCCGACTTCAGCTCGACAATCGTCTCCTCGATGATCGCGGTAGAGATCGGGTCAAGTGCCGAGCAGGGCTCGTCAAGGAGGAGGACCTCAGGCCTGACGGCCAGCGAGCGGGCGATACAGAGGCGCTGCTGCTGTCCACCTGAAAGCGACAGGGCTGGATGGCTCAGGTTGTCGGAAACCTCTGCCCATATCCCCGCACGCTCGAGGGCATCAACCACGATCGGCTCGAGCTCCTTCTTGCCGGGACGTTTGGTTCCCCGCTCGCGCAGACCGTAAGCCACATTGTCGAAAATGCTCATCGGGAACGGATTTGGCTGCTGGAAAAGCATCCCGACTTTCTTGCGAAGCAGAGTGTCGTCCATCAGATCGGTGTCCTGACCGTCGAGCATTATCCGGCCGCTTCTAACCGCAGTCGGAGTCAGGTCAACCAACTTGTTCAACGACCGCAGCAGCGTTGTCTTTCCGCAACCCGATGGTCCGATAAGCGCCAGAACCTCGCCCGAGTTGACCTCAATCGAGACGTCCTTGACCGCTTCCTTGCGGTCGAATCTGACACCGAGCGATTCGACCTTCATACGCTCCTCGGTCCAGGCCGGGGCCATCGCGCCTTGATCGATGACAAACGACTCAGCAATATGGGTCGGGGCACCGTTAGCCTCCCCCTGAGAGACCCTGACGGGTGGCATCTCGCCGTTGACAACGATCCGCTTGATCGGTGGTATTCCGCTTTCGGTCCGGTCGTGGACCTCGTCGGCACTCTCTATCCCCATGTGTGCCTTCCTCTCTTGGAAATCTGGTTTACGAAAAGGTTCAGAGCGATCACGATGAGCAGGAGGACGAAGGCAGCGGCATAGGCTTTTTCGGGCGCTTTGCCCTCGCCCGCTGGTGAGTTCTGGTAGACGTAGCTGGTCAGGGTGCTTCCGGTGCCCTTGAGCACATCGAGGACGGGAATAGCTCCTTCAGGAGCCAGTTGAAGCGATGCCCCGAGCAGCACCACTACAACCGCCGTCTCACCGATGATCTGAGCCATGCCGAGGGTCGTTCCGGTTGCGATGCCGGACCTTGCGCTGGGAAGCAGGACTCGTCGTATGGTCGAGGCCTGATCCTTCCCGAGGGCATAGGAAGCCTCGCGAACATGCTTCGGGATCGAGTTGAGAGCCTCCCGGGTTCCTCCGACCACAAACGGCAGAGCGATCAGTGACATGATCGCTCCCGCGGCAAAAAATGACCTTCCGAAAACCGCTCCCCCTTCAGCAGTGAACGAAAACGGAGCCATGAAGGAATTCTGGAAAATGAGAAGTCCGAAGATCGCAAGTGCGATCGAGGGAGCCCCGACAAGCATCTCGATCCCGGCCTCGACAAACCTGGCCAGCAAGGAGGGCCGTCCGTACTCGGTCAGCCAGATCGCAATCCCGACGCCGATCGGAGCAGCAATTGCCGTTCCGAGAATGGTCAGAAGCAGAGTGCCGATCATCGGGTCAAGAATGCCACCGGTCTCGCTCTGTTCCGTCCCAGCTTCAGGCCGGGAGATCAGAATGTCCAGATTGAGGTACTGGACCCCTTTCAGGGCGAGGTAGATAGTCACCGAAAAGGCCACCAGGCAGAGGAATATTCCAGTGGCCCAGGCAATGGTGAGACCGACACGATCGCCGATGCTCCAGACACCGCGAGCCCTGACCTTCCTCGATCCTCTGGCCTTGATGGGCCGACGACTCTTCCCGGACACCATTGGCACAGCTACCGCGCTCCGATGCTGTAGCGGCCAAGTGACTGACGGATCGCCCAGCCCGAGAAAGAGAAAAACACGCAGGAGACGATCAGGATAAAGCCGAAGGCGTACATAGTCTCACCGAAGGGCACGACCGAGAGTCCTTCCTCGCCGTCAAGGATTGAGGGCGCAAGGGGCCGGGATGGCTCCATGAAAAAGAGAAAGCCGTCAAACGGGTTGGGGGCGAAACCGATTGACCCGGTCACCATCGCGAGCATGATCGCTTCACCCAGGGCCCTTGCCGTTGCGAGCACCGCGGCCGCGACTATCGCCGGACGGATGGCGCGTACGGAGACGGTCCTGACTGCCCTCCATTTGTTGACCCCGAGGGCGAGTGCGCCTTCTCTCCAGTTGAGCGGCACTGCCCTGAGTGAATCGACGATCAGGGCGATCATGATCGGGAGGATCATGACCGTCAGAATCATCACCCCGGCCATCACGCTGCTGCCGTCAAGCTGGATCACGTAGGCAACGGAGCTCCTCATTTCCTCCGTGATGAAGGTGCTGTTGATCCACGGAACCAAAACCAGAATCCCGATCAGTCCGTAGACCACTGAAGGAACAGCAGCGAGGTACTTCACAACCGGCTCAATCAGCTTCTGCAGCGGTCCGGGGGCAAAGTGAACGATGAAAATCGATGAAAAAACTGCGATAAAGGTGGCCAGAAGAACCGAGAGGGCCGAGATCAGAATGGTCGACCAGATAAGTGGCCACGCACGCAGCTTGTAGATGTAGTCGGCAGGGTCAGCGGGCGAGTTGAAGATGTCGGTGAGCTGTGCGTCAACGTTGCCGCCGGCGCCAAACCAGGCCAGGCCGTTAGCTGCGAAAGAGGGCCATGCCTTGAACAGCGTGAAGAGGATCATCCCGGCAATGAAAAGCAGAACCGATGAAGCCAGCGCGCCGAGCAACAGCTCGACGCGCCGGTTCACGGGATCTGCCTCCTCTGATTCCACGGGGATGCCCGTGGCTTCATAGGTCAGAGATGACACTTCCTTGATTTCCTTTTTTGGAGACGGGTGCCCCTACTTGAAGGGGACCCACTCCTTGGCGGCGATCCTCAGTGCAGCCGGGTTGTTGCGGATCCAGTTGATGAACTGTTCACTCGCACCGGAAGCGGCTCCACGAGTAACAAGGAACAGTGGCCTGGTGCCCGGGTACTGACCCGACTTCGCCGCCCTGAGGCTGCATGGCACACCCTTGTAGTTGGAGACGTGCACGCCGCTTTGGAAGGCCAGTGAGACGTAGCCGATGGCCAGTGGATCACGCTGTAGCTGCTGCTGGATCAGGCCGTTCGACGCCTTCTGCGTGGCACCGGAGAATGTCTTCTTCGGGGCCATGAAGATCTTGTCGAATGCGTCCTGGGTGCCAGATGCCGCGGTCCTGATCACAATGTTGATCGTGCCGGACTTGTTTGACCCCGGGATCCCGTTCCAGTTACGGGCTTCACCCGCGAAAATCGACTGGACCTGCTCCTGGGTGAAGTTGGCGACCGGGTTGCTCCTGTGTGTTGCGATGCAGAGAGCATCCTTGGCGATCTCGTTGAACACGAGTCCACCCGGGTCGCTCGGTTTGGGAATCCTTGACGACATACCGATCGAAACCCTGCCGCGGGCAACGTCGGCAACGCCAATGTCCGAGCCCCCCTGAAGCAGCTTGAACTTCGTGCCCTTGCCTGCCGGGGAATTCACATAGCCCTTGGCGAGCAGAGTTACCAGCGGGGCAACCGTGGTCGAACCACTGATGGTTATCGTTGCTGCCTGCGCCATCGCGGGCAGCCCGGTGAGTAGCACTGCTGCGACCAGGAGGCCGAGGAGTGTTTTTTTGGTCTTCATCTTTCCTTTTCTCCTTTTTTCTTTTTTTATGAAAGGTCTTGCCCGCCGCCGCTCAATGCCACCTGCCGGAAGACCGGCGACGGCGGGCGAGCTGAAGGAAGGCTCAGCCGATGAACCTTCTGGCCGCCTTGGTCGCCTTCGTGCAGCTGGCCCGGGCCTTTGTGCGGGCCTTCCGGCTCTTGGCCTTCGAGACCGCGTTGCAGGACTTCAGCGCCCTCTCATAGAGGTTGCCCTGCCTGCTAACTGCCGTCTCGACGTCCTCCTTCAGAAGCAGTGGCTCGTCACACTCGACCGCGGCCGTGTCCAGCGCAATCGGCTCCGAAGTGACGATCCACGGCCCCTTGACTACCGGGGGCTTGGTTTGGTCGGCATCGTTGTACGAGCCGAGCTCGGTCATCACTACGACCGAGAACTGGGGCTGGTCGTAGGCCTCACAGAGCGGCATGTCGAAGGAGATCTTTCCCTTGACCGAGTTGCCGATGTTCAGCCTCACGGCCGGTGTCTTCCCCGGGCTGGCGTAACACCCGACTCCCAGGGCGGGAATTCCGCCGAGGCAGAAGAAGTCCTCGCCGACTCCAACCTGCGCTGCAGGCGGGGCCGGCAAAAGGCCGGGGGCCGGGTCATCGTTTGGAAGGAAGCCGAGGGTTTCTGTCTCAAACGAACCCACATCCCGGTTGGTCACGATGGAGTATGAGAAAACTTCCTTGTCGCAGCTGAACTCGTACTCGTAGAGATTCTCAACGACGTACGGTGGCTCTTCCTCTTCTTCCGTAGGTCCGGTCGGTCCAGTCGGTCCGGTCGGACCGGTCTCACCTGTGGCTCCAGAGGCACCTGTCGGGGTGACCTCTGGTTCGGGCTCCGGCTGACTCTGGTCGGCTTCCTTGACTGAGCCCTCGCAGATCACATCGCGAAACACCGGATCATCAGCGGGCGTGCTTACCGTTAGCGTTGGTGAACCGATCGGAACAGCAGCGGCTGGCTTGGCCAGCCACATGCCGATCAATAGAGAAAACAAGAAGGCAACCGCAAGGATGACACCCTGCGTGAGCTGTCTCCGTTCGAAAGTTGAAGTCCCCGACATTTGTCTCAATCTCCTTGCAGATGGATCGCATGAGCGGTTCTCATGCTGTTGAGACGAGTGTGGGCCAAGTAGCCCCGCCCGCTGTTACGAGTGTGGGAACTTTGTGTGAAGAATTGTTACTGGCCAGTACAGGCCGAGGCCCCCCGCGTCGATTGCCGACCCGCAGGACTCAGGGAATGCTCAGACGGAAACGGGTCCTTCGGCATCGTCCTTGACCTGAAAGGACGACCCGCAACCACAGGCAGCAACAACGTTGGGGTTGTTGACCTGGAATCCGGCGCCGGTGAGACCTTCGACGTAGTCGACCTCGGAACCGAAGACGAACTGCATGCTGACTTTGTCAACGATGACCGAAACGCCACGATGCTCGAAGACATGGTCGTCTTCGGACTTTGCATCAAACGCAAGCGCGTACTGGAACCCGGAACAGCCTCCGCCCTTCACGGCGACCCGCAGGGCCTGCTCTTCACCCTCGGGCTGATCACCGATCATTTCGGCGATCTTCTCGGCAGCGATTTCGGAGAGGACGATTGCTGACTCAGTAGCTTCGGACATGAACAGAGGTTAGCGCGTACCGAACTCGCGCTCGACGAACTCGACGATGCGCTTCGAATCATGAACTACATCATCACCGTAAACCAGCACCGGAACACGCTTCTGACCGGTCAGCTCCAGGATCTCCGGCCGCCTTGACTTTCTTACTGGCACCCGCCTGGTTTCGAACTCGACTCCGGCCTGCTTCAGCGACCGGGCGGCCCGGCCACAGGGACACAGGCGGTCTGTCGGTGCGGGGCATCTGAAAAGGACGGTCTTAGGCATGCCTGAAGCCTATAAAGAGCCGGGGCCGGGCGTTACCGGTGCCGGTCCCGGGCGGCCGGATGGCAACGGGGTCGCGCAGGTCTGATAGAACCGTGCCGTGGCCAGCGAATCAGGAACCGCTCTCGTCACGGACTCGACCGCCTCGCTGACGGCCGAAGACCGCGAGCGACTAGACATCAGCGTCGTCAGCCTCTACGTGATCCTCAACGGTGAGCAAAGACCCGAGAGCGAGATCACGGATTACAGGGATTTCTACAAGGCGGTGATCGAAAGCCCTGACCTGACCACCACCTCACAGCCTTCTATCGGAGACTTCATGGCGGTGTACGAGCCGCTGCTTGCTCAGGGCAAGGAGATCGTCTCGGTTCACATTTCGGCCGGCATATCCGGCACCTGCGATGCCGCCCGTCAGGCTGCTGCCCAGCTGAGCAAGGAAGGCAAAGGCGGGGAACGGATCACCGTGGTCGACTCAAGGACGACTGCAGGCGGACTCGCACTCAGCGTCCTGGCTGCTGCCAATGCGATCGGTGAAGGCGCGTCGGCCGGAGAAGCTGCCAGACGGGCCGAAGCTGCCCGGGAGAACCTCGGCACCTGGATCATGGTCGACACGCTTGATTACTTGCGGAAAGGTGGCAGGATCGGGAGTGCCCAGGCCTGGATTGGCTCGGCCCTCAAGATAAAGCCGATCATCACCCTTCAGGAGACGGTCAAGCCGGTCGAGAAGGTCCGCACTCAGGCGAAGGCGATGCAACGGCTGAAGGACATGGCCACCGAAGTGGCCCGTCAGGGCGACACGACCTGGACTGCCCAGCACATCCAGGCCCCGGAGCTGGCTGGCGACCTCGCCGCCCACTGCCGGGAGGTGTTCCAGTGCGAAGGGGCATTCCTCGACGAAATGTCAACCGTGCTCGGCTGCCACGCAGGCCCCGGACTGGTAGCACTCGGGACCATGCCGACCGATCTCGTAGGGTCGAAGTCTTGAACCTCGCGGTTACCGCCATCGGGCGAGACCGACCCGGAATAGTCGCCGCCATCACCGGAGCCCTGCTCGACTTCGACGGCAATGTGGACGACTCCCAGATGTCGATCCTGCACGGCCAGTTCGCAGTGATGCTGATCGTCTCGGTGCCCGAAAGCGCTGACCTCGGGGAGATTTCGGCGAGGCTCGAGGAGGTCGGAAACGAGTTCGATCTTGGCGGAATCACGGTCAGTCCGGTCTCGGACCTCGACCGTGGCGCCGGTCCGACACATGTACTGACCGTGTACGGCGCGGACCGGCCCGGAATGGTGCACGATGTCGCTGCTCTGCTGGCAGCCAGTGATGTCAACATCACCGACCTCAGGACCAGGCGTACCGGTGACTCGACAGCGCCGCTCTACACGATGATGATGGAGGTCTCGGTGCCATCGTCGGCCACCGGCCTGAAGGAAGCACTGGCCGGCCTCACCGGCCCGGGCGGGATCGAAGCGCACCTGGCCGAGCTCGAAACCGAAGTCATCTGACCTTCCCGTGGCTGTCCGTGAGGTCCTGACCTATCCGCACCCGCTGCTGAAGCAGCTCTGCGCCCCGGCCCAGCCGGGTGATGTGGATGATGTGGTCAAAGACCTGATCGACACCATGCGCTCTTTCGAGCACTGCGTCGGACTGGCCGCACCCCAGATCGGGTATCCGCTGAGGGTGGCGGTGGTGGACATCACCGGCCACCCCAGGGCCAAGGAACCTCACGGACTGATGGTTCTCGTCAACCCGAAAGTGACAGCACGATCAGAGGGATCCAAGGTGAGTCGTGAAGGCTGTCTGAGCCTGCCCGACCTGACAGCCAACGTGCGCCGTCCACGCCGGGCGACCGTCGCTTTCGGCGGTGAAGAGGTTGAACTGAAGGGCTTCGAGGCACGCTGCGTGCTCCACGAGATCGATCACCTTGATGGCATCCTCTTCCTCGACCGGGTCGCCTCCATAACCGACGACCTCTTTCGCAGGCAGGAATACCGCTGAGACGGTCCAGGCGGGACTACCGGCGGCGCAATGCCATCAGGCCGCCGACGACGAAACCGGTCGCCACCGCACCCACCACGATCGAGCGGCGATGCTTTTTGATCTGACTGCGCCAGTCAGTGAGGTCGGTCACCCGTTCACGGAGGTGGTCGACTGAATGGCTGAGCTCCTGCCGCTGGCGATCCATGTCGGCCCGGATCTGAGCTGACGAGCGCTTGGGCGGCGGGGACCTGTACGGCGAGCCGGGAGAACCGGCCGACGGGGCCGGCGTGCCTTCAGGACGGAACGGCTCTGGCACCTTCGATTCGTTCTTCTCGGTCATCGGTCCTCCTCGCCCGGCATCAGGATGGCACGGGTCTTCTGGGCCTCTTCGATCGCATCGGTCGGAACCGGTGCTCCGGTGTCCTCGAAGGACTTGTAGGCGAACGCACCGGCCCCGGCAGCGATCGCGATGAAGATAACCGCTTCGATCAAAAACCCGGCCCAGGGCTGATCTTCGAAGAAGAGAGAGTTCAGGCCGAGGGCGAAGGCCAGCATCAGCAAAATCAGGGCGAGGAAGGCGAAAACCCCGGCGGCGACACCGACTGCCGACCCGCGGACAAGGGTGGTGACCTTCTCGCTGATCTCGGTCTTTGCGAGTTCAATTTCATCGCGGATCAGGTTCGAGGTCTTTTCGGTTACCTCGAAGACCAGTTCACCCACGGTCTTTTCCGAGTCAGGGCGGTGCGGATTGGGGGACGCCATGGCTACTCGGGCGGGTCCTCGTTGAATATGCGCCGGTAGGCGACGGCAGTCAGGCGGGCGGCGATCAAGGTCGCCAAGGCACCGCTGGCAGTGAGCATCAGGCTCCAGGTAAGTCTCTTGATGATCTCGTTATCCATGTGGACCTTCACAATACCCGCCGCGCCCCTGTCAGCAACTACTGTCGCTCAGCCGGGATATGACGTCCAGCCGGCGGCTGCCCTCCGCCGCCTGGCGCAAAGGCCCTAACGCAGGGCCAGTCCGTCGCAGATCGTCGTCACGACGAGGTCGCGGGCCCCTTCAAAGTCAGCTTCCCCGGCCGGGATCAGGCCGAAGATCCATCCCGAGAGCAGCTGTTCGATGACCCCGTAAAAAGTCATGGACGCAAAATAGGCATCGACATCCCTGCGAAACACACCGTCCTTCTGCCCTTCCGAAACGATCTGAGCGATCAGCCGGTACGCCTCGTTTATCTGCTCGAGGTGAGTCTGGCCGAATGAGTTCGCGGCTCGGGTGACCTCGACGATGATCACCTTCATCAGTTCCGGGTCGTAACGGTAGGAATCGATGATGAAGCCAGCGACCGTCCCCAGCTTGTCCGGGGGCGGCCGGGAGCTTGCGTCGGCCCCCTTGATCGCCTCGATCAGCAGCGACCACCTCTGCCTGAAGAGCTCGTCGAGCACATTCTCCTTCGAATCGAAGTAGTGGTAGACGAGCCCGTAGGCCACCTCCGCTTCGTCGGCGATATCCGCCACCCGGGTCGAGTGGAAACCCTGTCGGGCAAACACCCGCACCGCTGCGTCAAGGATCTGGCGTCGCCGCTCGACTGCGGTTTCCCGGGCCATCAGGCACGACCCTCTGAAAACAGTTGCGGGCGGCGGTGAGCGACGGCTGGAAGGCTGGTCCTGATTTCACGAAGACGGTCGAAGTCCAGATCGGCAACTGCGAATCCCTCGCCGGACCCGACCTCGGCAAGCACCTCACCCCACGGACCAACAATCATCGAATGCCCCCACGAGTCGTACTCGGGATCTGCTCTTCCAACCTGATCGGCAGCCAGAACGAAGGACTGGTTCTCGATCGCCCGGGCCCGCACCAGGATCTCCCAGTGATCGCGGCCGGTGGCAACAGTGAATGCGGACGGCAGGGTGAAGAGGTTCGCACCCAGCCCGAGGAGTGCCCGGAACAGCTCCGGAAAGCGCAGGTCGTAACACACGGCCATGCCGATCCGTGCCTGGCCGAGGTCCGAGATGACAAGCTGGCTACCGGCCTGCTCGTGCGACGACTCGCGGTAAGAGACTCCGCCCACGTCCACGTCGAACATGTGAATCTTCCGGTAGGTCGCGGCTATCTCTCCCTCTGGCGAGATCAAGAGCGAAGTGTTGCTGGGCAGACCTTCCGGACGGGCTTCGGTGAAGCTCCCCGCCAGCAGCGCTACACCGTGCTCACGGGCCCAGGCGCGGGCGCTGGTGACAGCCTCACCGTCGATCGACTGCGCCCCGGCAGCGAGGTCCTCGCCGGCCGCCAGAAGCGGCCACTTTTCAGGCAGCACAACGAGTTCGGCACCGGCTTTAGCTGCCTGTCCTACCTGAAGAGCCGCCCGCTCGAGATTCCGGTCGCGGTCGGCTGTCGAGTTGATCTGTACAACGGCGGCTCTCATCAGCTCCGGCTGCCCTCATCAAAGGTTGATTGACACGTCAATCAACGGGAGTATAGGCCGCTGACCTGCCTTTGACCCATTCCTGCCCGAAAACACTCAGGGAGGCGGCCCAGCCCGGCCTCGCGGCCGGGCTGGAGCCTCCAGGCGCTTCTACCAGCCGTTGCGGGCGGCCTTGGAGCCGCCGTTCAGGTAGGTCGTACTCAGGCCCGGCGACTGCTTCTGCTGCGATGCGCAGAAGCGGTCTTCGACCCAGCCTTCTTCCGAGAAGAGTTCGGTCTGATCGGAGTAGTGAGGCGAGTCGACATTGGTGGCCGCCTGTGAGTAGGTGAGGATCGTCTTCACGTCGGGGCACTTCACTCCGGTGAGCGAAGCCATGATGATGAAGCTTGAGCCGTGCCTCACCGAGTCGTACCTGCCAGTGCCGTTGTTCCGGACCGAACTGATCACGTTGAACACACCGTCGCCGCCGAAGCCTCCGGGGATCGGAATCTCAACCCCGTTACGGGTGACGAACTGGTACTCACGCCAGGACGCGTCCATCGGGATGCTGAGATTGTTCAACTCGGTAACCGTGTCGGAGAGCGCCTTGGGCACCGCTGGCTTGCTCGTATCGAGTCCTCTCGGAGTGTGGACCGGGTCAGCCAGCGAGAACGATGTCTGGAAGGCTCCCGCTCCGCCGGTTACGGCCAGAAGCCTTCCCATTACGCGGCGCCACAAAAGTGCACCAGGCGAATCCAGGTTCTCGGTTTCGTCGTAGTTGGCCAGAACGCCGCAGGCTTCGCTGACGTCAACTGAGTTGATCACCTGGTTGGACTGGCAGTAGGTGACCATCGGATCAACCCACAGTTCCGCACCGTAGTTTCGATTGTTGGTGATGAACTCCCGCAGCAGCTCCGGCGTGTACTTGTTTCCGGAGTTGCCGTCGGTGCCGTTCAGGCGCTCTTCAATCTGGACCAGACCGTTCCGGGTTCTCAGCGAGCGAGTGAACTTCTCGTTACCGATGATCGGTGAGAAGCCTTCGAGTGGCTGCTCAGGGTTGGTAAGCCAGTAACTGTCGTTCATGTTGCTGACGTAGTCGTCACGGATCATCAGCGGCAGCTTGCTCGGTGGCAGGATGCCCCCGGCAACCGCACCCGGTGCCTTCTGCATGTCGCATTCGGACCTCTCGCCGTCCAGAACGGCTACCTGGAGTGTGCCCCAGGCGCCGGCACCTATTCCGGGAGTGCCGCACTCGTCAACTCTCGCCTGGTCAATGTTCGGGATCGCGCCAACATCGGCATAGAGAGACTTGCCCTTCGAGTCAGCCGCGATCGTGTTGACCCACGGCACACCCTGGTTCCTGTAGAGCACGTCTCTGAGGTCACCGACGCTCTGGGCGCGGTTGGTCTCGAAGAAATGATTGATGAACCTGAGACCCTGCGAGTTGGGGTCAAAGATCGTGTAGGCGTAATCCGCAGTCCACGGAAACACCTTTGACTTCTGGACCGTGTCGAAAACCGGGCCATGAACGGTCGAATAGAGCGTCCTGGTCTCTGTCTCGATCGAGTCGTCGGGCTGCTTGACCTCGACGGTGACCTCGGTCGCCTTCATGTTCTTCTGCTCGCCGTCAACGATGTATTTGGTCGGCTGTCCGGGCACAAGCTCCTCCCGGAAGGCCGAGAAGCGCCGCGCAGTCGAGACGGTATGGGTCCATGCGAGGTTCTGTGTGTGCCCGATCAGGACGACCGGCGCGCCCAGCAGGCTGGCGCCGCTGACGTTGATCTTTCCCGGAATGGTCAGCTGAGCCTGGAAGAAGCGCTCGGAACCGGACCACGGGAAGTGCGGGTTGCCGTAGAGCATTCCCTTGCCGGTGGAGGTCGACTCGCTGCCGAGTCCCACGGCGTTTGATCCGATGTCAGGACGCTTTTCGTCCACTGCCTCGAGGTCCTCTGCGGTCACCGAATCTGCCGTGGACTGAGCCCTGTTGGCTGCAGCCGGGGTCAGTGGCGGTGAGACGTTGGCCGTGCCGTCAACTGCGGCGCCCAGACCGGCCATGGTGCCGAGCTGGTAGAAGCGCAGGTAGGTGTCGAGCTCGGTGATCGGCTTGACCCACGCCTCGCCGCGGCAGGTTTCGTCAGGAAGGTTGGCGACGCCAGTCCTGGCGAGATACTGGTTGTAGCCCTTCACATAGCCACGGACGACTTCCCGAACTTCCGGCTTGGGGGCATTAATTCCCCCTGCGGCCAGGACCTTGCCTATCGTGTCTTCCTCGATTACCCGCCTGTGGGCGAAGTCCGCCTCGAGATTCTTGTAGGAGATGCCGTTGCCGGTCAGCTGCCAGTTGCCGTTCGGACCGAAGTACTTGGAGCGCTCACCGCGGACGGTGGTGTAGATGTCCGCCATCGAGCAGATGTTCTCTTTGGCGAGCGAGTAGCCGTATCCGAAGCCCAGACCGCGGTAGGAGTCAGCGACGATCCTCGGGATGCCGTACTCGGTGGTGCGGATCGTGACCCGCGGGTTCTGGAGTTCGCGCTGGCGCTCCCGCTTGGCCTGAGCCTGAAGCCGCTTGGTGGTGGCCTTGATGCAGCTCTGCTTTGCCTTGCCCTTCTTGGCCTTGCATGTCTTCTTCGCCTGCTGAGCGATGCCGGGGGCGGCACCAGCGCTGACTGCTGTGGCACCAAAGGCCAGGGACAGAGCGATTACCGACGTCAAAAGGCGAATCAGCTTCAAGGTGGTTCCTCTCAATTCGTTGTGACGACCCGGGGCCGTCCCTACGTACTTCCCTCTAAAACACCCGAACCCGACTTCGGAGCGGTTTGAGCATAACACTGGCTAGACTGCCGTCAGAAGGTTCGGTCGGAGGGGCCGAATCAGGGACTGCCGAAAGGCAGGGATTGGGAGAGGCGATGAACTTGAGCTCAACGGCAGACTGCCTGGCGCGGCCACGGCTGCTTGCCCGGCGCACCTTCGGTATGGCGGCCTTTGTGATCCTCGCGGTTCTTGCCGGGCCGGGAGCCTCCTCTGCCCTGGCGGTTCAGGGTCCAGAGCTGAGCTTCATCTCCAGATCACAGGCTGAGGTCGCCTCCCTGTCGCGGGTCGATCTCAAGGTCTCGAGCCGCGTCACGAACGCTGCCCCAAAGTCCGGTTCTTCCCTGGTTGTCGCAAAACTGCAGGTCAGGCAGGCGTGGTCGGAATGGACCGCTGCTGGAGCAGTCAGGGTCCGAATCCGCCCGAACCGTCTCAGGGGCGGACCAAAAGTAAGCATCCGGCTCGGCTCAGAGGCCGGAAAACTGGTTCGCAACTGTGGGTCCCCCGGGCTCCTCCTTACCGGCGTGATTCGGACCGGCGGAAGATCAGCTCCGATCCGCCTCACCGGCACACTGCGCCTGGACCGTTCACGCTGCTCCATTCCGCTCGATGTGGATCTGAGCAAAGCGGCCAACTGCGACTTCATCGCCGCCTTCGAAAACCCATGCATGGCCCCGTTCCCGAACGACTACTACACACGCACGGACCGGACGAGCGAGACCGGCCGTCGCATCGCCTTCAATCCGGGCTCCACACCGATCAACAGATCAGGCAAGGCGATCGGGATTGATGACTTCAACCTGGCTGACGGCTTCAGTACCGGGCCGCTCATATCCGTCTACGTGCCGGGCATGGACAACCAGCCCGCCTTCGACAGGTCGGGCATCGTTCCCCTGACCGAGATGAGCCGAACCTATGAACCGTCGCAGTCTGTCCTGCTGATCGACGCCAGGACGGGCCAGCGACAGTTGATCTGGGGCGAACTGGACCTGAACGCAACCGAGAACAGTTCACGCAACCTGATAATCCGGCCGGGCAGGAACCTGAAGAACGGCCGCCGCTACATCGTCGCGCTCCGGAACATGAAGGATGCTGAAGGCAACCTGATCACGGCACCGCCCGGATTCCGGCTCTACCGTGACAACCGCCGGACGCTGAACCGGGTGGTCGAGAAACACCGAAGCCGGTATGAATCAATCTTTCGGACCCTCGCGAAGAAAGGCGTCAGGCGGAAATCCCTCTATCTGGCGTGGGACTTCACTGTCGCCAGCTCCGAAAACATCACCAGTCGCATGCTCTCGATCCGTGACCGGGCCTTCGCCGCGCTTGGTGACAATGATCTCGCCGATGGTGTGGTCGACGGCGACTCACCGGAGTTCCAGGTCACCGATGTGACTGACCACCCGACCCCGACCGGTAACGGTGAGCAGAACATCCGCACGGTCACCGGAACTTTCACGGTTCCGTGCTACCTGGATGAAGACGGCTGCCCCACTGGCTCGAGGTTCAACCTCGATGCCGGTCAGAAGCCCGTCCGGATCCCCGGGAACGAGATGACCGCCCGCTTCACCTGCAACATCCCCCGCTCAGCCATTGACGAGGGCGGGAACGTGATCGAGAGGGTCAGGCCGTCGCTCTACGGGCATGGGCTGTTCGGCCAGTATTCAGAAACCAACACGCGGAATGTCCGCCAGCTCGGCACCGAGAACGGTGTGATGGTCTGCGGAACTGACTGGAGCGGCATGGCAAGCGAGGATGTAGTCGGCTCTGCCCTGCCTGCACTTCAGGATCTCTCCAGCTTCTCGACCCTGCCCGACCGGCTTCAGCAGGGTTTTCTGAACTTCCTTTTCCTTGGAAGGCTGATGGTCCACCCTGAAGGCTTCGATGACAGCCCTGCTTTCCGGTTCAACGGAGAGTCGGTGATCGACACCAGCGACCTCTTCTATTACGGCAACAGCCAGGGGGGTATCGCGGGTGGCGCATTGACCGCCGTTGCCCCGGACTTCACCCGCTCCGTTCTCTATGTACCGGGAATGAACTACTCGACGCTGCTGACCAGGGCTGCCCCGTTCGATCTCTACTCGAAGATCCTCTACCCGACGTACCAGAAGCAGATTGAACGGCCGGTGATCTTCTCGCTGATGCAGATGTTGTGGGACCGTGGTGAGCCAAACGGCTACGCCAACCACATGACCGGTGATCCGCTGCCGAACACCCCGGCCCACAAGGTCCTGATCGAAATGGCCTACGGCGATCATCAGGTCGCCAATGTGGCCACCGAAGTCCAGGCCCGGACCATCGGAGCGCCGCTGCGAGCGCCTTCGCTTGATTTGAACCGTCTGACCGAAGGCTTTATCGAACCGTTCTTCGGCCACGCAACCCTGGGAGACCTCGCGGGATCCGCAGCAGACGGCAGCGGCTTCTTCATCTGGGATACCGGTCCGAAGCGGCTTGAAGGGGGGACGGTGTTTGGAACCGACCCGCCACCGATCGGCAACATCCCGCCTGCGGGCGACTTTGGCGTCGATCCACACGACACGGTGATCAACCAGTCGCCCCTGATCCGGAAACAGATCGCCGACTTCCTCACCACAAACGGAAAAATCACTGATCCATGTGAAGGCGGCCCCTGCTACGCGGCCGGCTGGAACGGTTTTCCCTGAGTTACCTCCTTCGCCCAGCCCGCCATTCCGGGTTGTGCTGCGGGCCTTGACGGGACCGCCGGAGTGCGGGCTGGGGCTTGACACCGGGCAGGAGGCAAGGGTAAGGTTCGCTTGGGAGAAATTGGCCGGGCAGGTGTTCGGCTGCCAACAGAACGAGAGGGAGCCACATGTACTTGACCCCAGCAACGAAGCTGCCGACGGCTGAATCCATTTTTCGTTCTGTCCTGCTTGCCTCACTTCTTGTGTCTGTGCTGCTCCTGGCGCCCGCGGCCAAGGCATCAGGGACGGGGAATGTCGACGACGCCTCCTCGGCCTCGAGCACCGCTGGCAAGCTGAGTGCCACGATTCTCGCCAGATCGCAGTCGGCCCTTGCCAGTGGACAGGTCCGGGTGGGCGTCGCGCTTGGTTCGCGCGGCAACCCCGGGTCCGGTTCAGTTGTGACGCTGGTCGTCCAGGTCAAGCAGGCCTGGTCCCGGTGGACTCCGGCCGGTACCAAGCGGGTGCGGGTAAGGTCTGGCGGTTCATCAACAGTCGGAATACCGATGAACCGGAACGCCCGCTCGATTGCCCTCAATTGCGGGACTCCCCAGGTGAGAGTCGTGGCGAGCGTGGGCTCCGGCGGCAAGCTTCAGCGGCGCACCGTCACCTCGCCGAAGCTGCGAGGCGAAGGCTTCCGCTGCGCAGTCCCGATTGATGTCGATCTGAGCAAGGCCGGAAGCTGCGACTTCATCGCCACGTTCAGCAATCCCTGTCTGGCACCGTTTCCGAATAACTACTTCACGAGGCGCGATGCCACCAGCGGTACAGGTCTCCGGGTTGACTTCGCGGCTGACTCAACTCCGCAAAATGGCGCCAGGAAGAACATCGAAGTAACCGCGCTCAACCAGTCGGATGGCTTCAGCCCGGGGCAGTCGATCACCGTCCAGATTCCGGGAATGGACAATCAGGCCGCTTTCAACCAGACAGGAATCGTGCCTGAGGGCGAGCTGAGCAAGGCCTTCGAGCCAGGCCAGTCCGCGCTGCTCATAGACGCAAAGACCGGCGAACGTCAGCTGATCTGGGGCGAGCTCGACTCAAACGCAACTTCTGACAGGGACCGCAACCTGATCATCCGTCCAGGCAAGAACCTGACTGACGGCCACCGCTACATCGTGGCGCTTCGCAACATCAGAAACGCCGCTGGCACCATCCTTCCGGCACCGCCCGGATTCAGGATGTACCGGGACGAAAAGCGCACAGACAACGCTACGGTCGAAAGCCAGAGAAACCGCTTTGAATCAATCTTCCGTACTCTCGGCAGCGCCGGAGTTTCGCGCAGCTCGCTCTATCTGGCCTGGGATTTCACGGTTGCGAGCACCGAAAACCTCACGGGAAGGATGTTGTCGATCAGGGATCGGGCCTTCGCGATCCTCGGTGATACAGATCTCGATGACGGCATCGTCGATGGCGATTCTCCCGAGTTCACTGTGACCGACGTCAACAACGCTCCGAGCGCCGGTCTGGACCGGGTCGTTACCGGCACCTTCCAGGTGCCCTGCTACCTCAACGAGGAGGGATGTCCGACTGACTCCACGTTTGACCTGGACGCAGACGAGAAGCCGATTCGCACGCCGGGCAACGAGTTCACCGCCCGCTTCAAGTGCAACATCCCGGAGTCAGCCATCTCCGGCGGTGAAGTGATCGAGCCGATCCGGCCGTCGCTGTACGGCCACGGACTGTTCAACGAGTACTTCGAGGTCAACTCGGGCAACGTCCGGGCGATGGGTAACGAAAACGGTGTCATGAACTGTGCCACCGACTGGATAGGCATGTCAGCCAGTGATGACCTCAACCCCTTCCACGACGACATCCCGACCGCGATCGCCGCACTTCAGGACCTTTCCAGGTTCCCGGCGATCCCCGACCGCCTCCAGCAGGGATTTCTCAACTTCACCTATCTTGCGCGCCTGCTGATCCACCCGGACGGCTTCACAAGCGATGACGCCTTCAGGTACAGCGGTGAGTCGGTGATCGATACCGACGAGGTCTTCTACTGGGGCAACAGCCAGGGTGGCATCGCAGGCGGATCGCTCACGGCGATTTCGCCTGATGTGACCAGGTCGGTGCTCTACGTGCCCGGGATCAACTACTCGACGCTGCTTACGCGCAGTTCGGACTTCACCCAGTACGCCGCGGTGCTCTACCCGTCGTACAGGAAGGAGATCGAGAGGCCGCTGATCTTCTCGCTGATGCAGATGATGTGGGACCGGGGTGAGCCAAACGGTTACGCAAACCACATGACCGACAACCCCCTTCCGAACACTCCGGCCCACAAGGTGATGCTGATCATGGCCTGGGGCGACCACGAGGTCGCCAATGTCACAACGGAAGTCGAAGCCCGCACTATCGGCGCCCCGCTCCGTGCACCGACCCTGGACTCGAGCCGACTCGCGCCAGGCATGCTGGATCCCTTCTACGGGCACGAGATCCTCGGTGATCTGAATGGCCCAGCAGCAGACGGCAACGCGTTCTTCGTCTGGGACACCGGTCCCAAGCGAACCGACCCGCCCGGCACCCCGATCAACCAGTCGGTCTGGGGAACCAATCCGGCGCCGCTCGCAAACACGGCCCCGAACAACACCTTCGGCCAGAATCCCCACGACACGGTGGTCGAGGAATCGAGTCTGGCGCGCAAGCAGATCGCCGACTTCATCAACACCAACGGCAAGGTCACCAACCCGTGCGGTGCCAACCCCTGCTACGCGGCCGGCTGGAACGGTTTTCCCTAAGCTCTCGAGCGGCTCCAGACAGTCGGAGAGGCTCCGGCACGACGCAACTCCTGCGCTTTGCCCTTTCCCGGTTCAGGCTTTGATTGCGGCCTTCGTTAACCTCGGTCGCCTCAGATGGCCAGGTTCATGAGAAAAGACAAGCAGCCGAAGCCCGGGTCCGGCAGCTCTCGCGGGCGCGGCCAGATGCCGCTTTCGATGTTCGAAACCCGGACCGAGGCCTGGCACGAAGCGGGTCTCGGGGAGCAGATAGAACCCGCCGAAATGCGTACCGCATGGCTGCGGCTGATCCTTTTCACGGTCCTGATCTCAGCCGTTCTTGTCGCGTTTGCAAACCGTCGCGGGCTCTTCCCCGGATACCTGATTGAAGCCCGGATAGTCACCGCAATCCTGCTTTTCATCCTCGGCTGGGGTCTGGCCAGCGCGCTCGGCCGCACGCTGACCCCGACCATTTTGCGCCGGATGGAGCCCGGCACCGCCGGCACGGTCACCTTCGTGATCAAACTGCTGACGATTGTGACGGTGGGGGCAATCGCTCTCCACATCGCAGGGGTGAAAACGAGCACTCTGGCGGTTGGCGGTGCGTTCACCGCGGTCGTGCTGGGGCTGGCCGCGCAGCAGACTCTCGGAAACATCTTCGCCGGTGTCGTCCTGCAGAGCACCCGGCCGTTCCGGGTGGGAGAGCGTGTCCGGCTGGTCGGCGGGCCCCTGGCTGGTGCTCTCGAAGGCACGGTCAGCTCGCTCGGGCTTTTTCACACATCAATCCTCGACGGCAAGGACAGGATCATGGTCCCCAATAACGTCCTCCTGAACCTGGCGATCATCCCGTTACGCGAGCCCCGGGGAATCGACATCAAAGCCCGGTTCGACAGCCACACCAGCCCGCGGAAGGTCCAGGCGATGCTGAAGCATGCGATTACCGTTCCCACCCTGCGCGAGCCTTCAATCTGGCTGGATGAGATTGACCGCGACGAGGTGGTGCTGCAGATCAGCGCCACCCCGGTCGACCCGGATGACGGAGCGACTCTGGCCGAGCAGATCCTCTCGGTGACCAGAGGTACCTTCGAGTTCGACCTTCCCGATTCCGAAGAGGAACCGGGGCAAGAGGACCGGCGAAAGCCTCAGGATCCGGATCCAGAGGTACCGACCGGCCACTCCTGAGCCGGAAGGGCCCAGCGGCCTGAAATCGCCTCAGCGGCGGCGCTCTACCTCTTCCACCATCAGCTTGGTGTGGAGAGCTGCGATGAAGTCCCGCAGCGGCTCGGCCCCGGCCTCGATCAGCTCGACTGCGCGGTCGGGTTCAACGTCGCCGCCCAGCCTTGCCATCAGGACATCGACCTCCTCCTTGACCAGCACCTCCAGAGCGCGGCGGTAACGAAGGGTGTCGTAGACGGTGAATCCGGTCTTCTCGTCGTAGCCACTCGCCCTGAACCTGGAGATCGCCTCAATGATGCTGACGTCCGAGGGTGAATAGCCGCGGGTGTTCGGGGTGAGGATTCCTATCTCGGCCAGACGGTCGAGGACCTCGGTCGGCATTCCGTAGGCCTCTCTGACCTCGGCGGCGCTGGTCCGCTTGCGCTCGGTGGCAAAAGCACGGTCAATGATCCTGTCCTCGACCTCGAGCAGCGCCTTGGCCTGCTCGGGATCTTCCGCGAGCACGGAGCGGATCGCCTTCAGCGGCATGAACCGCTCCTCCTGCAGCCGCTTGATTACTTCAATCCGTTCGACCGTTTCCGGCCGGTACCACGCCATGTTGCGGCTTGTCTTGATCGGCTCGGGCAGCAGGCCCTCGCGCAGATAGTGCTTGATTGTCGCCCCCGACACCCCTGAAGCCTCGACCAGTTCGGACATCTTCAGCAGTTCCCCGCCCGTTCGGGTTCTCTGGTCGATCGCGCTCATACGCGGAAATCCATGTCACCGGTATCGCCACCCGGACCGGCCGCCGCGCCCGACTCGAGCAGGGCCTGAACTTCTTCCTCGCTGAATCCAGCCTCAAGGAGAACCCTGGTGGTATCGCCGCCAAATGCCGGCGCGGGTCCGGGCTCTCGTGAAGGGGTCTCGGAAAGCTTGATCGGGTTGCCGATATGCCTGACCGGACCGATCCCCGGCTGGTCAAACTCGGCCACCATTCCGCGTTGCTCGAACAGCTCTGACTCGAGCGCCTCACCAAGGGTCAGGATCGGCTCGATGCAGCAGTTGTACTCGTCGTTGAAACGCTTCCATTCATCGCGGGTTCTGGACCGGAAGACTCCGGCGACCTTGCCATGGCCTTCGCTCCCAGGCCGGTCGAACTGATGCTCGATCAGGTCAGGCCGGTCAACTCCTTCACAGAACACCTTCCAGAACTTGGGCTCGAGAGCACCGCAGGATACGTATCCGTCGGCGGCCTCATAGTTCACATAACAGGCCAGCGAACCTCCCAGTTCGACGCCGCCGCGCTCGGGAGATGTGCCGTCGGCGAAGTAGCGGCCGGAGGAAAGGACCAGCCAGGAGAGCACCCCGTCGGTCATCGAGATATCCACCATCTGACCTTTGCCGCTCCGCCGCTTCTCAAACAGCGCTGCCATGATCCCGATCGCAGCGGGCATCGCGCCCCCTCCGAGGTCTCCGATCTGGGTTGCGGACTGAACCGGTGGCCCGCCGGCCGGACCGGTCATGTCCAGCAGCCCGGTAGCCGCAAGGTAGTTGAGGTCGTGACCGGCCCGGTCCCGGTTTGGACCGTCCTGGCCATAGCCGGTTATGGAACAGAAGATCAGGCCCGGGTTGATCTTGATCAAAGTCTCGTAACCGACGCCGAGCCGGTCCATTACTCCGGGGCGGAAACCTTCGAGCACAACGTCTGCCGTTTCCACGAGGCGCAGAAAAGCCTCGCGTCCGGCATCGCTCTTGAGGTCGAGCCGGATTGACTGCTTGTTGCGGTTGAGGGCAAGAAACAGCGCCGACGCGGTTCCCTTCTCCCGGGCCTCATCCCCCTCGTGGAAAGGTTGAGCGAGCCGGATGTAATCACCCATGCCGGTGTCTTCGACCTTGATCACCTCGGCTCCGAAATCGGCCAGAATCTGCGAGCAGAACGGGCCGGGCAGAAGCCTGGTCAGGTCGAGGATCCGGATGTCGGACAGCGGCAACGACATCCGCCGGCTCAGGCCGCCTTGGTCAGACCGAGCAGCTCCCTGGCCTCGGCCACGGTGGCGACCCTGCGACCGGAGTCTTCGACCATCTGTCGGGCCTTGCCGACCAGATCGCCGTTGGAGCGGGCCATGGAACCGTCGGGCAGGTAGAGGTTGTCCTCCACCCCGGCCCGCACATTGCCACCGAGCGCGATCGCTGCAGCCAGCAGTTTCCACTGGTCGCGGGAGATACCGATTACCTGCCAGTTGTTTGGACCCTCGGGACCACCGGGAATCTGATCGGCCATCACGCCGACATTGCGCGGGGTGGGCCTGATCCCGCCGGTTACTCCCATGACCAGGGATATCTGGAGCGGCTCCTTGAGCAGTCCCATGTCAATCAACGGGTCCACGTTGGCGACATGACCGGCGTCGAAGCACTCATGCTCGGGCTGGATGCCGAGCTCGTTCATTGCCGTGATGAACTCGATGATCGTGTCGAAGCTGTTCTCGAAGACGGCTTTGAAGACGAACTCCTTGCGGCGGCGCGAGTACTTGGCGTAGTTCATCGAGCTCATGTTGAGTGCCGCCACATCCGGCCGACAGGCTCTCAGATAATCGATCCGCTGCTCGATGGGCACACCGATCGCTCCGGTCGAGAAATTGATGATTACATCACCCACCTCCGACCGGATCGCTTCGGTGATCGCCTGGAAGTCCTCGGTGTCCCAGGACGGCGTGCCGTCGGGCTTGCGGGCGTGTATGTGAATCTGGCTGGCACCTTCGTCCACGGACCGGCGCGCCTCGGCGGCGTACTCCGGCGGCGTGTACGGAATGGCCGGACACTGGTCCCGGTTGGCGATAACCCCGGAGATCGAGTTGCTGATGATCACCGGATCTTCAAAGCGGCTCATACCGGCATCACCCCGTGTTTCTTCCAGGGCTTCTCGACCTGCTTGTCCTTGGACATCTCGAGGCCACGAATGATCGTCTGCCGGGTCTCGCGCGGATCGATGATGTCGTCAATCATCGCGTTGCCAGCGGCAATGTAGGGGTCGATCTGCTGGCGTACGGCGTTCAGCATCGCCTCGCGGGTCGCCTCCGGGTCATCAGAGGCCTCTATCGCCGAGCGGCCGATGATGTTGACCGCGCCTTCGGCTCCCATGACCGAAATCTCGGCCCCGGGCCAGGCGACGATCAGGTCGGGTTCGTAGGCCCTGCCGCACATCACGTAGTAACCGGCTCCGTAGGCCTTCCGGACCAGGACGGTGATCTTTGGAACGGTCGCCCTCGAAACGGCGTAGAGCATCTTCGCTCCGTGCCTGATGATGCCCTGCTGCTCGACCTTCGAGCCGACCATGAATCCGGGCACATCCTGGAGGAAGACCAGCGGGATCGAGAAAGCGTCACAGAGGTTGATGAAGCGGGCCGCCTTGTCGGCCGAATCGACGTCCAGGATTCCTCCGAGATGTTTCGGCTGGTTGGCGACGATGCCGGCTGGCCGGCCGCCAAAGCGGGCGAAACAGGTGATCAGGGACCTGGCGAACTTCGGCTTGATGTCGAAGAAATCGCCGTCGTCTGTGATCTCGCGGATCACTTCGTACATGTCGTACGGCGTGCGCGGTGATTCGGGGATCAGCTCCAGAAGTTTGTCGGAGCCACGGCTCTCGGGGTCTGCGGTCTCGATCACCGGCGGCTTCTGCTCGCAGTTGGACGGGAAGTAGGAGAGGTACTTCCTGATCGCCTCGATGCACTCGGCGTCGTCCTTGACCTCAAGGTCCCCCACTCCGGACTTGCGGCAGTGAACCTTGGCCCCGCCAAGGTCCTCCATGTCGATTTCTTCGCCGGTGACTGCCTTGACCAGATGTGGCCCGGCCAGTGCCATCGCACCCTGCCCGACAACCATCGGGACGAAGTCCGACAGGCCCGGGATGTAAGCGGTACCGGCCGCGCACGGGCCCATCATTGCCGCCACCATCGGAACGACACCCGACATCTCGACCTCTTCCCGGAACAGGTGTCCCGAGCCGGCGAACAGGGACCCTGAGGCCTCCTGGATCCGCGCCCCGGCGGAGTCCAGCAGCCAGATCAGCGGCATGCGCTTCTGCAGCGCCATCTCGCGGATGCGGGTGACCTTGATCTCGCCGGTCTGGCCCATCGAGCCGGCCATCACTGTGAAGTCATAAGCGACGATTGCGCAAGTGCGACCGTCAACATTGCCCCAGCCGGTGACGACCCCGTCAGCTGGCGCGTCCTTGCCCTGCATCGCGGGCTGCGAATAGTGCGGACGGCCCTGGAGGCCGATTTCATTGAAAGTACCTTCGTCGACGAGCAGGTCGAGCCTCTCACGGGCGGTGAGTTTTCCGCGCTCGTGCTGGGCCTCGATCTTCTTCAGCCCCCCACCCAGACGGGCTTTCCCACGCCGCTCATGCAGCTGCTCGGTCAGCTCACTCAGTGGAGCTGTTCCCGGCAACTTGTTGACCGGCTCTGCGCTTGCCCCGCCCTCGGCTTCACTCCCGCTCATCAGCGCCCTTTCCATTCAGGTTCGCGCTTCTCGAAGAACGCTTTGACGCCCTCGATCGCATCTTCGGTTGAAAGCTCGATCGCAAGCTGGGAACGCAGGTAGTCGAGAGCGTCGGCAAGAGGCATGTCCATCTGGCGCCACATGGCGTCCTTGCCGAGCCGCATGATCAGCGGCGACTTGGCCGCCAGCATGCCGGCCCACTCGGCGACCGCGGCATCGAACTCACCGGTCGGCACGACCTTGTTGACGATGCCTGCCTCGCGGGCCGCTTCAGCGTTCAGACGCTCGCCCAGGAGAAGCATCTCGTTGGTCTTCTTCCGAGGCACGTTGCGGTAGATGAGCGCCATGATCATGAACGGGAAAAGCCCGACCGTTATCTCGGGTGTACCGAAGGTCGCGCGGTCGGAGGCGATGATCAGATCGCAAGCCAGGGCCAGGCCGAGCGATCCGGCCAGAACATGACCTTGGGCGGCGACAATGGAGGGCTTGCCGAGCTCTCCGAGCAGCTTGAAGCAGTCAACGAACAGTTCGGCCCCGGTGAACTTCTCCACCGTGCCGCTGTCACTGCCGAAGGCAGACAGGTTTCCCCCGGCCGAAAACACCTTTTCATGGGAGGAGGCCAGTACGACGACCCGCACCGCGTAATCATTGCGGGCCATGCTCAGGGCGGCAATAAGTTCGCTCAGCATCTGGTCGGAGAGCGAGTTTCGGGTCTCCGGGTCGTCGAGCGTGATCGTCGCGACATGGTCGGCAACCTCGTAGGTGATTTTCCCGAAGGACTGGCTGGGGTCGGTCATGCTCGGCGCGGTTCTTTCATGGTCGGCGCAACATACCATTTACTGAGGAGTGAGAAGTGTTACTCTCTACTTTGTACGGGGGGGTAGCCGCCGACTTCAGCCCGCAAAACCAGAGCAAGGAGAAGTACACGCCGTGAGCCAGACTGTGATCAAGCCCGACTTCGACGTCGCCCAGAAGCACTTCATCTTCACCCAGGAGCACGAGGACCTTCGCGAGTCGATGGTTGACTGGGTCCAGAAGGAGCTCCACCCCCACCGCAACGAGTGGGAGAAGACCAAGTGGCCGAGCTCGGCTATGGAGCGTGCTGGCGAGCTTGGCTACCTCGGCCTCTGCTTCCCCGAAGAGTACGGCGGGCAGGGCGGCGACTACTACTACTCGCTGGTCCGCGCCGAAGCCCTCAGTTACGCGGGCTCGGGTGGTCTCGGGATGGGCTTTGCGGTCCAGACCGACATGGTCCTGCCCCCGATCGAAATGCTCGGCACCGAAGAACAGAAGCAGCGCTACCTGGTGCCAGGCATGCAGGGCACGCGGATCGGATGCCTCGGCATTACCGAGCCCGGTGCCGGCTCCGATGTGGCCGGCATCCGCACCAAGGCGATTCTCGACGGCGACGAGTACGTGATCAATGGTTCCAAGACCTTCATCACCAACGCCGCCAGGGCTGACTTCATCGTGCTGGTCGTCAAGACCGACCCCGATGGCGGTCACGACGGGATTTCCCTGCTGTTGATCGACATCCGCGACGAGGAAGGCAATGACCTGCCCGGCTTCTCGGTGGCCGAAAACCTCGAAAAGATGGGAATGGAGGCCTCTGACACCTGCGAGATCCACTTCGACGACATGCGTGTTCCCGCGGATTCGATTCTCGGTCAGGTCGGCAAGGGCTTCTACCACATCACCTGGGAGCTCCAGGGAGAGCGCCTGGTCGCCGCCGCCGGCTCCAACGCAGGTGCTGAGCGCCTTCTGGAGACCTCGATTCAGTACGCCAAGGAGCGCGAGGCCTTCGGCCGGCCGATCGGCAAGTTCCAGACGATCCGCCACAAGGTAGCCGCGATGGCCACCAAGATCGAGGCCTCGAAGCAGTTCACCTACACGGTGGCCTGGAGATTTGCCAACGGCGAATACCCGGTGCGCGAAATCTCAATGGCCAAGCTGCTCTCGGCCCAGATGGCCTGCGAGGTCGCTGACGACTGCATCCAGATCCACGGCGGCTGGGGATACATGAAGGAATACGAAGTCGAGCGCCACTACCGCGACATCCGCCTCAACCGGATCGGTGCCGGCACCGACGAGGTCATGCTCGAAGTCATCGGCCGTTCCTACGGCCTCTGATCCGGACCGGGTCCGATGAGCGGACCTCCGTCAACTGAAGAGTTCGACGTGGTCATCGTCGGTGCCGGTATATCCGGCATCGCGATGGCCCGTCAGCTCGGCATCGAACACCCCGGCCTCAGCTACTCCGTGCTTGAGGCACGCGAGCGCATCGGGGGCACGTGGGACCTCTTTCGCTACCCCGGCATCCGCTCTGACTCGGGGATGAGCACCTTCGCCTACTCATTTCGCCCATGGCCGGGCGCCGGCCACTTCGGCGCCGGCAGCGAGATCCTGGAATACCTGGAAGCGACCGCGGCTGAATGCGGCATCGACCGGAACATCAGCTTCGGAAGGCGCGTGACCGCCGCCGGCTGGGACAGCAGCGAGGCCCGGTGGACGGTGAGCGTCGCCGGACCTGGCGATGCGCAGCAGTCTCTCACCTGCCGCTTCCTTTTCGGCTGCACCGGCTACTTCGACTACGAGCAGGGCTTCGACCCGCCGTTCGACGGAGAGGCGGAGTTCGAAGGAGAGCTTTTCCATGCCCAGCATTGGCCCGAAGGACTCGATGTCGAAGGACGCGAAGTGGTCGTGGTCGGCAGCGGAGCAACGGCCGTGACGATCGTGCCGGCACTCGCCGACGCCGGTGCCCGGGTGACCATGCTCCAGCGCTCGCCGGGCTACGTGGTCAGCGTGCCCACCCGCGGCGGATTCGGCGACGCCGTACACCGCAGGTTTTCGCCGAAGCGCGCCGCAGCCGTGCTTCGCTGGACCGGAGTCCTCGCCGAGATCGCACAGTTCCGCCTGGCCCGGCGCTTCCCCGAACTGTTCCGAAGGCTGTTCATCAGCGGCGCGCGCAAGCAGCTTCCGCCAGGCTTCGAGCGACGGCACCTCAACCCCGCCTACGACCCTTGGAAACAGCGGGTCTGCTTCGCCCCGGACGGTGACTTCTTCGCGGCGATCTCTTCCGGCGCGGCCCGGATCGAGACCGGCCACATCGACCGTATCGCCTCGGATCGAATCCATCTCAAGGAAGGCGCCACGATCGACGCCGACATCGTTGTCAAGGCAACCGGGCTCGAGATCCTCGTCTTCGGCGGAATCGACCTCAGCATCGACGGAGTCGCCGTTGATCCGGCCGAGCGCCTGGTCTACCGGGGAGCGATGCTGTCCGGGGTCCCCAACTTCGTCTTCACGGTTGGCTATACGAATGCGTCCTGGACGCTCAAGTCGGAACTGATCGCACGCTTTGCCTGCCGCTTCATCACGGCCGTGCGGGATGCCGGGGCCTCGAGCGGAGTTCCGGTGGCCCCGGCGAAGCCCATGCGGACTGTCCCCCTGTTGAACATCGACGCGGGCTACGTCCGTCGGGCAGAGTCCCGGATGCCGAAAGCCGGTGACATTTCACCCTGGGTACTCCACCAGAACTACTTCTCCGACCGGCGCGAGCTGCTGCGGGGTCACTTCGAGGGCGGCACGATCAGCTTTTCCTGACCGGATGTCAGACCGGGAGTGGAAACCCCCACGCACGCAACGCCTGAGGCCACGACGACTTCATATAGTCCCGCCTGCAACCGGCGCCATGCTGATGGCGCGTCGACCTTCAATACAAAGGAGCTACGAATGGGACTTCTCGATGGAAAGAACGCGATCGTCACGGGCTCGGCCCGCGGAATCGGACTGGCGACGGCAGAGCTCTTCGCAGCCAACGGCGCCAACGTCCTGATCAATGACCTCGATGCCGACGCGGCAGAGCAGGCCGCTGCCGGGATCGATGGCCAGACCGCCGTCTACGCCGGCGATATGACGAAGCCCGGGGCAGCCGAAGAACTGGTTGCCACTGCCAACGAAGCCTTCGGGTCTGTTGACATCGTCGTCAACAACGCCGGATACACGTGGGACGGCGTAGCCCACAAGATGAGTGACGAACAGTTTCAGGCGATGCTCGACATCCATACGATCGTGCCGTTCCGTGTCGCGCGTGCCCTCGCCCCTCACTGGCGCGAAGCCGCCAAGGCAGAGGCTGCCGAAGGCCGCGAAGTTTTCCGGAAGCTGATCAATATCTCCTCGGTCTCCGGCACGATGGGCAACGCCGGACAGATCAACTACAGCGCCGGCAAGTCAGCGGTCGTCGGCATGACCAAGACCCTCGCGAAGGAGTGGGGCCAGTTCAAGATCAACGTCAACGCGGTCGCCTTCGGCTTCGTCGAGACCCGCCTCACGGCGGCCAAAAACGACGACGCCGAGACGGTCAAGGCCCCCGACGGTTCGGACATCCAGCTCGGCATACCGGAGCAGATGCGTGCCATGGCCTCGATGATCATCCCCCTCGGCCGTCCCGCGACGCCCGAAGAGGCCTCGGGGCCGGTGCTGTTCCTGGCATCAGGTCTGGCTGACTACGTTCACGGGCAGGTCCTGAATGTCACCGGTGGGCAGTTCGGCGGGATGTACACCTGATCGCCTGACCTCGGCCCCGGGCGGGGAGTCAGGAGCGACGGGCTTCGGCGGGTGGCTCTCCCGCCTCGTCGACGATGCCTGCCGGGGGCCAGGGCCCGAACCAGTTGTCGCGGCCGCCGTCGAGGGTAATCACCGATCCGGAGTGGAAGGCCCCGGCGTCGCTGGCCAGAAAGGCGATCAGCCAGGCCATCTCTTCGGACTCGCCGACCCGGCCCATCGGGATCGTCCGGTGGACCGACTCGACGATCTCTTTCGGGTACTTGTTCACAAAAGTGTCAGTGGCAAACTGCCCGGCGGCGATCGCGCAGGTGCGTATGCCAAAGCGCGACCACTCCGTCGCCAGGGTGCGGGTCATGTTCTCCACCGCTGCCCGGGCCGCACCGGAATGAACCATTCCGGGCATGCCGTTGTGTGGAGAAAGCGTGACACTGATGACCGCACCTTCGGCCTGAGGGATGAATGCCTTGGTCGCGGCCGCGTGGGTCATCAGCCAGGTCCCGGTGACATTCAGCTCTATTACCGTGCGAAAGCCCTTGGGGGAAATTGCCTCGGCCGGGCTGAGAAACTGACCACCGGCGTTGTTTACCAGGGTGTCGATTCGACCGTGGCGTTCAAGCACGCCATCAAAGAAGGCATCCACACCTTCGTCGTCGCGGATATCGAGGCCTTCCGACTCGAAGCTCCCGGGCATCCCCTCGGCAAGAGCTGCGGTCTCTTCCAATGGTTCAGTTCGTCGGCCGCAGCCGATAACCGTCGCTCCCAGCCTGGACATTTCCAGGGCAGCTGCCCGTCCGAGACCTGATCCCGATCCGGACACAACCACAACCCGGCCTTCAAGCAGGCCGTCGCGAAAGATCTCTGATCGTAAGGAATCGCCCATCGGTGAGGGTAGAGCCTACCGGGCAGGACTCCCCCTATAAGGTCGCCCCATGAGCGTCCATGCCGATCCCAAGCCCCTGGAAACCCCTATTCCCGGCGGAGAAACGGGTTCGACGGTAACCGTTGAGCCGATGATCACCGGTCGGTTTCGCTCGCCGGCAGTGCTCCAGTCCAGTCCCGACGGAAAAGTCGGCAACCTGAAGGTGCTCCGCTCTGTCGGGCCCGAGAACCCGGCCATTCCGATCCCCGCCTTCCTGATCCGCCATCCAAAGGCCGGAAACATCCTGGTCGATACCGGTCTCCACCCATCGATCGCCAGCGATCCGCGCGAGAACCTCGGGCGCCTTGGCGCGTGGGCCAGCCAGCCGGAGCTTGAAGCCGGTATGGATGTACCGGCCCGCCTGCGCGGCAGCGGCATCAGCCCGTCAGCGATCAGGCTCGTACTGCTAACTCACCTCCACCTCGACCATGCTTCGGCGATCGCCGACTTCCCCGATTCCACCTTCATCGTCTCGGCGGCCGAATGGAAGGATGCGACCAGCGGTGTGCTGCCGATCTTCAGGGCTTACCGGCGACAGCAGTACGACTACGCGTTCGACTTCCGCACGGTTGACTTCGACGATGAGCGAGTGTCGTCCTACTCGACCTTCGGCCGTACCCTCGACCTGTTCGGCGACGGATCGGTGAGGCTGGCCTCGACTCCCGGCCACACGACCGGCCACATGTCGGTGATCGTACGGCTCGGGGACCGCGACATGGTGATTGCCGGCGATGCCCTTCCCCGCGAAGAGCAGCTCGAGCAGGAAGCCGACCTGCCGGGTCGCATGCAGGACGAGCACAACTACCGCCGAAGCCTTCAGGAGATCCGCCTGTTTCACAACCAGTACCCGAATGCGGTGATCACACCCGGCCACGACCCGGCGTTCTACGAGAATGCCCCTGCTAAGTACGAGTAAGCGAACGCCTGACGGCGTTGCGGTCAGTCCTCTCGAGGTTCTCATACATCTCTCGCACTACGGCAAAGACCTCGCTGGCGGCCTCCATCTGCTGCTCGCGGGTCGGGTCCGCAATCACCGGAAAGCTGATCGGCTCACCGAACTGAACAGTGACCTTCGGGAAAGCCAGCTTCTTCCATTTCCTGACCGAATCTGAGCCGTGGATCGCCACCGGAACGACGGGGGCCCCGGACTCGAGGGCGATACGGCCGATACCGGGCTTCGGCTCGCCCAGGCCTCCGGTCCGTGACCGTCCTCCTTCGGCATAAACGAGTACGGATCCACCGTTGTCGAAGATCGCCCTGACGGTCTTGAATGCCTCTTCGTCTTTGTAGCCACGGCGGACCGGAAAGACGCCTCCATGGGAGAAAATGGAAGTTAGAACC
The DNA here is from genome assembly GCA_903933815.1 of uncultured Solirubrobacterales bacterium. Taxonomy (GTDB): domain Bacteria; phylum Actinomycetota; class Thermoleophilia; order Solirubrobacterales; family 70-9; genus 67-14. Next base: position 2,498 of record CAIZLN010000108.1, on the reverse strand, counting down.
GGCGGCCCAAAGAGCTGGGATTTGGCCATGAAGCGCAGCTTGCGTCGAAGAAAAACCCCGGCAAAGAAGTGGTCCATCTGACTGAAGTGGTTCGGGGTCAGGAGGACCGGTCCGGTAGCCGGCACGTTGTCGGTGCCGATCGCATGGGTCCGGTAGAAAAGGATCGCGATCGGTGAGAGCACCGCCCGGACTGCTTCATAGACCCAGTTGGGCTCTTTGGTCCGGGAGCGCTCGTGGAACTGCGCGAAGTACTCGGGAGGGCGGGGGTCTTTGTATACCTGCGGTTTCATATCGGCCATTTCGTGAAGAACCCTAACCCCATACCCGCGTCCGGTTACCCGGGCTCATTTTTGCGACCCGGGGACGACCCAGTCACGCGAGCGTTCCACGGCCCGGTGCCAGTCGACCAGAAGCCCGTCTGCCTGGTCCCTGCTCATCCGGGGTTCAAAGCTCTGGCCTGATCTCCACATCCCTGCGACCTGCTCCTGGCTCCAGTGACCAACCCCGAGGCCAGCCAGATATGCCGCCCCGAGCGCCGTCGTTTCGATGTTCTCCGGCACGACCACCGGCACGCCGAGCAGGTCGGCCTGAAACTGCATGAGCCACCGGTTGGCGACCGCGCCGCCGTCGGCCCTGAGTGCTTCCAGCCGGTGACCCGAGGAGGCCTCCTGGGCTCGCACCGCGTCCACTGTCTGGTAGGCGGTGGCCTCAAGGGCTGCCCTGACCAGATGTGCCCGGCTGGTGCCACGGGTGAGTCCGACGATCGTCCCACGCGCATATGGGTCCCACCACGGTGAGCCGAGGCCAGCCAGGGCTGGGACGAAATAGACGCCATCGTTGCCATCGAGGGAAGCAGCCATCGCTCCGGTCTCCGCCGCACTCCCGATGATCCCGAGACCGTCCCGCAGCCACTGTATTGCCGCCCCGGTAATGAAGATCGACGCCTCCGCAGCGTAGGTCACATCGTTCCCGATCCCCCACGCGATGGTCGAGAGGACTCCCGGGTCCGGGCGAGCGGGGTCCGGGCCCGCGTTGAGCAGGATGAAGCTCCCGGTGCCGTAAGTGTTCTTGGCCATGCCCGGCTCCAGACAGGCCTGGCCGAAAAGGGCTGCCTGCTGGTCGCCGGCTATCCCGGCTACCGGTACTTCGCCGCCGAATTCGCTGGTGGTGCCAAAGATCCCGGCAGACGGGAGTGCTGTCGGAAGTGAGGCCGGGTCGACCCCGAACAGGTCACAAAGCTCATCGTCCCACCCAAGCCGGTTGATGTCGAAGAGCATCGTCCGTGAGGCGTTGGAAATATCCGTCACATGCTGGCCGCAGAGCTTCCAGGCCAGCCAGGAGTCGACCGTACCGAAGCAGGCCCGATCCGCCCCTTCGACATTCGCCAGCATCCACTCGATCTTGGTCGCGGAGAAGTAAGGATCGAGCACCAGCCCGGTGCGTTCTCTGACCAACGGCTCATGACCGGCGGACTTCAGTTCCTCACAGCGGTCGGCCCCGCGCCGGTCCTGCCAGACAAGCGCTGGATGGATCGGCCTGCCCGTTTTGCGGTCCCAGGCAACGACGGTTTCCCGCTGGTTGGTGATTCCGATCGCCGTCAGGTCCCTGCCGTCGATGCCGGCGCCAGCCAGGGCGCGGAGGGCCACCGAGCGGGTCACCTGCCAGATCTCGCCCGCGTCGTGCTCAACCCGTCCAGGCTCGGGGAAGCTCTGGTTGAACTCGGCGTATCCGCGACCCGCAATATTGCCGCCTTCATCGAAGACAAAGCAGGTGGAGCCGGTGGTGCCCTGATCGATAGCGAGGATCATCGACGACTCAGGTAGACCCTGGCGAAGTCGATCATCTGGCGAAACCTGTGGACGAAACCGCGCAGGGTCTTGCCGGTAGCTCGATGGGCCAGCGGCAGTTCGTACTCGCCGACGCGATAGCCCGCCCTGACCGCATCGATGGTCATGCCGGTTTCCATTCCGTAGGCGGGTGCGAAGGGAAGGACCGCCCGGAGCGCCTCGAGCTTCATCGCACGCTGGCCGGAGATCGGTGCGTCGGCCAGGAACCCACAGCGTCTGCGGATTACCCAGCGGGAAAAGCCGAGCGCAACACCGAAGCCACCGCCAACCCGGCGCGCAAAGGCGGCGACCGCCAGATCACACTCCCCCTCGTCGACAGCACCGACAAGCCTGCCGAGCTCCGAGGCCGACTCAGCCAGGTCGGCGTCGCAGAGCAGCACGATCTCCGGCAGGTCGGGAGCGCTGAGCATCGCCTCTGCGCAGGCGGTCATGTTGCCGCCCTTGCCATGGACATGGTCCCGGCGGACGACGCTCGCCCCGAGGGTCATCGCGATTTCACTTGTCCCGTCCTCGGAGGCGTCATCGGCAACCCAGACCGCCGCCCCGGGGAAAGCCGACTCGAGAGCTGAGACCGTCGCAGCGATCTTGTCAGCCTCGTTACGGGCAGCGACCAGGACGGCCAACCGCCCGAAGGACTCCCCCGTCGCCTCT
>CAIZLN010000107.1 GCA_903933815.1 uncultured Solirubrobacterales bacterium | reverse complement strand
CGTATTCGCGTCCCTCCACCATGGTCGGCGCGATGAAACCGTCCTATCAAGCTTGTTCGCCACCGCGTTCGGAGTAGATTCTCGTACCCGCGATCGTGGCTGGAAACAAGATGCTCTTAGCCGACGACGTAGAGACGATCGCGCCAACCACCCTCCACCGAATGCGCCGGAGATACGCGAGTCTTCGGATCGCAGCAGGGGACGATCCGGTCTACGTCATCAGCAGCTCGACCATGTCAGCACTCACTTCACTCACTTCACCATGGACGCTTACGCGAAGGCGACGAAGCGCCGGAACCGCCTGACGGGTAGCAATCGAGTCGCCTTCGACCAGGCAATTGGACGAGCGAGTCGACCTGGTCTCAACTGCGACCGAGCCTCACTCGGGGGCGGAACCCGCAGAGCCAAACGGTTTGTAGCAAATGGGCGGTGACGGGCTCGAACCGCCGACATCCTGCGTGTAAAGCAGGCGCTCTACCAACTGAGCTAACCGCCCGTGACCCTGGAGGCGGGATCCGAAGAACCCACCGGAAGGGGAGCAGCAGTATAGGAAGGCCCGGGCCTGCGGGGCCCGGCGGGTGGGGCCTGCCGGAGGACCACAGGAATCCGGAAGCACGGTGTTCGCCGGGGGCGTAGGTTTGGGTCATGGACCAGGCGACGGGTGAAGTCGTGCAAACCAGAGAGCAGCGGCCAGGTACGGGGGTGCGGCACCTCGACATGACCCCTGCCACCTACGGTGCCGGTGGTCTGGGAGCGCGGATCGAGTACTGCCCGGTGCGTTGCTCGCTCGGCTGGTTGATGGTCGGCCGCGCCGAGCGCGGGATCTGCTCTCTCACCCTGGGAGACGATCCGGAAACGCTTCTGGGGGACATGCGCAGCGAGTTCCCCCAGGCCGAGCTGGTTCCGGTCGGCGATTCAATGGCGGAGCTGTGCGAGCGGCTGGCCGGTGTCGCCGACCGTGGCGAGGACGGCCGCGACCTTCCGATCGAAGTGCTCGCCACCGACTTTCAGTGGAAGGTTTGGCGTGCGATGCGACAGATCCCTCCGGGAGAGACCCGCAGCTACTCGGAGCTGGCCGCGATGGCCGGTTACCCGAAGGCGACACGGGCGGTAGGAACGGCGTGCGCCCGCAACCCGGTTTCGCTGCTGATTCCCTGTCACCGGGTGGTGCGTGCCGACGGATCAGTCGGCAACTATGCCTGGGGGGTCGAGCGCAAGATCTTGCTCTTGCGTGCCGAAGCTGGTCAGGCAGACTTTCGTAAACCAGCGTAGACCGGACCCACGGTCGCTCAGTCTGCTGCCGGATGGCTTATGCGGACCCTGGCCTTGCGGAACGGTGAAGCAGGCCGGCCGCTACACCCCTGCCGCACCATGCAGCGAACAGAAAGGCAGCGACGAGGGAGCCAAGCCAGTGGAGTCCAATTACGACGAAGATGATGCTGGGCAGGCCGGCCAGAGCGGCACCGAGCACCGTTCGAGGCAGGTCGAGCTTCAGGATGGTGGCCGTGACGGCGGCGCAAAGCAGCCATGCGCTGGGCCCTGAGAGCCATCCCCAGGACTCGAAGAAAGACTTTGGCAGCAGCAGCCCAAGCACGACGGAAACTCCTGCGACCGCCAGCAGTTGAACGAGACCACTTTTCCAGAAAATTTGCCAGTTCATGAAACTCCCCGCAGGAGACGGGCCTATACTGACATGTCGATGAATGGGGCAGGCAACAGCACGGTTTCTTTGGGCCCGAAACCCCGGTGGCTCCAACTGGTCGGCTTTCTTGGTCTGTTTGTTCTGATCTCAACCCTCCTTGTCCTGCTGAGCGGACCCGCCAGTGTCGTTGCTGCTGGCAACGATTTGCGGGAAGCCCGGATCCTGCAGAAGGGGAAGATGCTTGTCGTCCAGGTCGATTCCGCCGAACGGTTCGCAATCAGTCGACTGGTCCGCCAGCCTGATCTCGATCGCCCCCAGGCCCGCTATCTGTGCCTGGAAATGCGGCGCAGGGGTGACCAGAGGTTCTCGAGGATCTGCATCGGTGGCAGGCGCGACTACCGCACCGTGGCGGGCTTTGCCCGGATCACCCCGGATGGTCAGGTACTCAAACCCGGGACCATCCCGGTCAAGGTCAATGGTTCGCCTGGCACCGGGCTGGCAATCAGTTTCGTTCCGGGCAGGGCCAACCTGACTCCGGGCAGGTACGCGTGGAGAGTTCGTTTCTCTAACGGAAACTGCGTCGATGAGCCGCTGGCATGCCGGTCTTCTTTCCCGCTGGACGGGCTTTCGGTTTACCGGGTGCGGCCGGTCCAGATCGTGGGCTGCACTGGCGGCGACGGTCAGGTGGTCAATCACGGGCCCCGTGGCAGGAAGCGGGTGGCGCTGACCTTTGACGACGGCCCGAGCAGCTACACGCCCGACATTCTTCGCATCCTGAAGAAGAAGAAGGCCAGAGCGACTTTCTTCATGCTCGGGAATCTGGTCGCGGGCGATCCGGCAGCAGCCAGGCGGGTTCTGGCGGCCGGCCATGAAATTGCCAATCACAGCAGCGATCACGCCCTGCTTCCCGGGTATTCGAACCTGAAGAAAGCAAGCCGTCAGATTAGGGAAGCGACCGACTTCCAGCCATGTCTCTTCCGCCCGCCCTACGGAGCGATCAACTCGTCGGTGAAGCAGAGTGTCGGGGACTTGAAGATGAAGAGCATTCTCTGGGATATCGATACCTCTGACTGGATGACTCCCGGTAGCGGCTCGATTCGCTCGCGGATCAGCGGCGCAGGCTCCGGATCAATCGTCCTGATGCATGACGGCGGCGGACCGCGCAGCCAGACCGTGGATGCCCTGCCCGGCGCGATCGACAACCTGAGAAGCCGCGGCTACACCCTCGTCACGGTTACCGAGCTTCTCGGCAACCGGTTCATCTACCGGCCCCGCTGATCAGGGAACCGGGATTACGGCGCTGAAGTCGCCGTCCCAGTCATCGGCCCGGCAGGGGTTTCCACCGCAGATTTCTTCGATGTACCCGTTCGGCTGGAAGAAGGTGTCGATCATCGTCACGGGACCCGACGCACCCCGTGGTGCACCGTGCGGGTCCTCCCAGTTTCTGTTCGGCGGGATGTTGGCGAAGGGCGGCACTCCGGTACCGATGTCCTGAGTGAGGTTGTCCGGGTTGAGCCGGTACGGGCCACCGTCCCAGTACACGATCGAGGAGCCCCTGTAGGGGTATTCGTCCGAGCTGATTCGG
>CAIZLN010000106.1 GCA_903933815.1 uncultured Solirubrobacterales bacterium | reverse complement strand
TCACCTTCGACGCTCGCCGTGTTGATCAGGCCAGTCTCGTCGTCGTTGGTCACAGTTGCGGTGATCGTCACTGTCGCGCTCCCATCGACCGCGAGCGAGCCGAGCGAGCAGGCGACCGAGCTCACGGTAACCGTCGGGCAGGTTCCCTGGGATGGGGAGGCCGTGACGTCCGTGAGGCCGGACGGAAGGGTGTCGGAGACTGCGATTCCGGTCGCGGTTGAGGGCCCCGCGTTCCTGACTTCGAGGGTGAAGATGATCGGCTGTCCTGGCAGCGCAGTAGCCGCGTTGACCGTCTTGACGATCGAGAGGTCACTTGCGGTCGGTGGCACTGGCAGGAAGTCGACCGCGAGGTTGTTGCCGGGCGTGTTGTCTCCGCCACCGGCGACCTCGGCCTCGTTGGTGAAGGATGCCGGGGGTGAGGGAACCACGGTTCCTGTCACCTCGATGTCCGGGTAGGAGTTGCCACCAGCAATGCTGTCCGACCGGGTGCAGGACAGGTTCAGCCCGCTCGTTGCAGAGCAGTCCCAGCCCGGGGCCGAGGTGATGTTGATGGCCGAGAAGGCTGCGGGGTCGAACAGGTCGGTGATGGTGACGGCCGAACCGTCGGTGGGCGCATTGCCGACGTTTCCGATCGAGAGGGTGAAATCGACATCGACGCCGACGATCGGGACCGCATGGCTCTTCGACATCTCGAGATCGGGTGCGATCACCTCTGTGACGACGGTGTTCGATTCGGTCGATTGAGACGTACCCAGAGTCTCCGAGAGATAGTCGGCGGCCCCCGTGTTTGAAATTTCGGTTCCGGCCTGGAGGCCCGTGTCGACCGTCACCTCGAAGGTGATGGTGGTGGATGGTGCGGCCCCTCCTGCTGCGGTAAGTATTCCGCCCTGGGCATTGGTGGCACCCTCGCCGAGGCGGAAGCGAATCGAGTTGGAAGCCGGGAGGTACTCGGCGAGATCGTCGCCGATCGCGTCGGTTGGAGTCGCCGGCGCGTTCGGACCAGAGGTGATCGCGAGGCTGCCTGGGCTGTAGGCCGTACCGCCCGGGATCAGATCGGTCGCCGTGAACTGGGTCGCACCGTCGCCGCCGGAGTTGGTGTACTCGAGCGTGTACCGCAAGGTGTCCCCGGACCTTGCCGGCTGCCCCGGGTTGGTTGTGTTCTGAGCGCTCTTGACTGCTGTGATGTCCGGCGAGAAGATATCGGTCGCGAATGTGACCACATGCGGCATGTACTGGTCCCGGTTGGTTGTCAGACGTATGGCGGCGCTGGTAGCTCCGTTGGCCAGGATGCCGTCGGCATTCACCTGTACTGCGTCGAACCCGAGCTGGTTGGTGTAGTCGGGGTCCTTGTCGGTTAAGAGCACTCCGTCTTTGGCAATCGAGCTGTTGAAGAAGTTGTTCGGGGGGTTGGTGGCGCTCGAGAGCACTGTTCCATTCAGGCTGGCGCTATCGCCGCTCGATCCCCGATCCCCCTCGTATGTAACGAAACCGATACTGGTCCTGACCGGACCGGTCGTGGGGGTCTGGAAGCCGGTGACGCCGATCGTCTTGGTGGAGCCCTGACTGACTGTCTCGAGGCCGTCGAAGATGGTCAGGTTCCGGGCTGGCTCGGAGACGTCCCGGTATGCGACCACGATCGACCAGCCGCCGCCCCGGTCTTCACCGGTGCCCGTCTGGACATTGGCCACCGTGTAGGAACCCGAACCCGCCGTCGTGACCTCGCTGGTTATGTCCACGAAGGCCGCGTACTTGCCTGAGGTCGAGTCATCAACTGAACCCGTGAGGGTCTGGAAGCCGGGCAGGCCCGGAACACGGAGTCGCACCGTTCCCCGTGCCGAGGGACTCGGCGCTGCCGAGCCGCCGACACCTGCCGTGGTCTGCCCGTCGTAGTAAAGGCCCGCGAAAAGTACCTGCGCGCCGGGCGGAACGGTCAGCGTCGCCGAGGAAGAGTTGAAGGTTGAGGGATCACCGTCGGTATCGACGTAGACCATCCTGAACGAGTTGTTGTTCAGGGTAGAACCGGTTCCATCACGGGCTCCCGGGCACCTCGAATCGGAGTCCGGGCAGGTCATCACCGTGTTGGCGGCAAAGGTGATTGCCCCTTGGACATTCTCGGAGAATCTGGGGGCAAACGGTCTGTCGGCTGAAGCCTGGCTTGGTCCAGCAACGAGCAGGCCAAGGGACAGCAGGGCGATTGAAGCTGCCTTTACCAGTCCGGAAATGGCTCTCCGCCTGCCGACCGGAAGCGTTCTGTTGCGAACTCCTGCGAACCCCATTGTTTTCTCAACTCCCCCAATTAGCTTGACTGAAGATCAGAAATCTAGCGAACGCTCATCTCTGCCGTATCGAATCGACTCGGATTACTTCGGCGGCAGAATCCAGTTTGGATTCAGGAAAAAGGTGGCGGGCGAGGGTCGCGGGAGGCAGGGGGTCCGCGCGACCCTCACCACGCCTGCGCGTCGGTAGCCAGGGAGGGATGCCGACGCGAACGCTTCCGGGGATTGAACCGCCGGAAGCGGGCTTGGAAAATTTATTGAGAAAAATCTCTGTACCCCTGAGGGCACTCAATCCTGCCGCTCACGTCCTCCCTACTTGCCGTTCTCCCAAAACTCCCAGCGGACTGTGATGCATCTTACACAGAGCAGGGCCGTTCCGTCAATGCCCGGACCGAAAAATACTCAAGGACGCGCTGCGGTCAGGGGGAAAGCGCAGTCAGGACAATCCGCTCCTGTTCGCGGACATGGGCTACCGAGTACCCCTCACTCGGGCTGGCCCGACCGGGACGGCCGATGTATTCGAGCTTCAGATTATCCGCCATAACCTGCGGCAGCCGGCGGTTCATCACGCTCCACGCCCCCATGTTTCTCGGCTCTTCCTGAACCCATACGACCTCACGCAGGTTGGGGTAGGACTTGATCAGGGCCTCGATCTGGCTGCCGGCGAACGGGTAAAGGAGCTCCACCCTCACAACGGCGACCTTTTCGGCCGACTCGCGGCGCTCGGCGCTGTCGATGTCGTAGTAGATCCGGCCTGAGCAGAGCACCATGCGCTCCACTTTCTCACGCCGTTCCTGGGCTCGCGGATCATCGAGGATGAAATGGAAGTGCTCATCAGTGAGCTGATCGAGGGTCGCCGATGCGGCCGGCTGGCGCAGTTGGCCCTTTGGCGTAAAGACGATCAGTGGCCTCGGCTTCTTGATCAAGGCCTGCCGACGCAGCAAGTGGAAGTACTGGGCAGCAGTCGAGGGGTTGGCGATCCGGATGTTGCCCTCCGCCGCCAGCGAGAGGAAGCGCTCGAGACGGGCACTCGAGTGCTCCGGCCCGGCACCTTCGTGGCCGTGAGGCAGCAGAAGGGTCAGACGGGAGGTCAACCCCCATTTGGATTCCCCAGAGGCGATGAAGCTGTCGATTATCACCTGGGCCGAGTTGGCGAAGTCCCCGAACTGAGCCTCCCAGAGGACCAGTGAATCCGGCTTCGAAGATGCGTAGCCGTACTCGAAGCCGAGGCAGGCGTTCTCTGACAGGGGACTGTTGTGGAGCTCGAACGGTGCCGTGGCCGACGCGAGGTGCTGGATCGGCGCGTAGGGAAGTCCGGTCTTTTCGTCGTGGAGGACGAGGTGGCGTTGAGAGAATGTTCCACGCTCCGTGTCCTGGCCGGTCATCCTCACATGTACCCCGTCGCTGGTCAGCGACGCGAGGGCAAGTGATTCAGCGTGGGCAAACTCGATTCCGCCGCTCTCCATCGCCTCGGTCCGGCGCCCGAGCGGCTTGCGGAGCTTGCGGTGGACAGCGAAACCGGCCGGTACCTCAAGCAGGGCTTCGTTCAACTCGAGCAGGCGCTTTGCCTTGACCGCCGTCTGGACCGGCGGGCTGGCCGAGCGATCCAGATCACCCGTACCTGCCGAAGTGGCGGTCGGATCCTCGTAGACGCCCGAGTCCATCTTCTGCCGCAGCGTGTCCAGAGCGGTGCGCAGCTC
>CAIZLN010000105.1 GCA_903933815.1 uncultured Solirubrobacterales bacterium | reverse complement strand
GACCAGCATCAGTGGCCTGTCGGTGTCCTGGAACACGTAGTTGACGATCACGTCATGCTGCGCGAGGAACTCGTCGACCGACTCCTGGCGGCCGTCCAGCCCGAGCGTCTCGCCGGTACGATCCGAGTCCTGCTCGAAGGTGATCATGCGAACCGAGTGGATCGGAGCGGCGTCAGCGGCGACCTCGCGCTGGGTGAGGACCGAGACCTCGTGTGCGCCGAGAGCGGTCAGTACCGGCGGAGCACTGGCCTTCTTCCGGCTTTTCGTCGAGTACGGAAACGACCTGCCCCCTCACGATGACGGGACCGCTCTTCCAGGAGTCCTCAACGGTGCCACAGAGGCGGCCGCCTGCCCTGCGGCATGGGCGGCCGCCACCTGGCCTGCCCGGGTCCCCGCCATCCGCTGCAGGATCAGGAGGCGACCGTTCGTGAGCCTAGGATCGTCTGATGATCAAGTACATCGGCTCGAAGCGGACTCTCGTTCCGCTCATTACGCAGGCAATCACTCGCCTGCCCGTTGACTCAGTCTGCGACATGTTCGCCGGAACGACCCGGGTCGGCCAGGGGCTCCGGTCTGCGGGGCTCTTCGTCCACTCGAACGATCTGGCCACCTACAGCGAAGTGCTCGGCATTGCCTACATCGAAGCGGATGAATCGCTCGACCGGGTGAGGATCGGCGAGCTTCTCGAGCATCTCGACCAGATCAAGCCCGAACACGGCTATTTCACCGAGACCTTCTGCGTTCAATCCCGCTTCTTTCAGCCCGCAAATGGCATGAAGGTTGACGCCATCCGCGACGAGATCGAACGCCTCGATCTAACCCGGGTTGAGAAGGCCGTGCTGCTTGTCAGCCTGATGGAGGCTGCTGACAGGGTTGACTCAACCTGCGGCCTCCAGATGGCTTATGTCAAAAAATGGGCTGCCCGCTCTTTCAACCCGCTCGAGTTGCGGATGCCCGCAGCCATTCACGGTCCGCCAGGCAAAGTGACCAGGGTGGATGCCAACGAACTCGCGGCCACCCTCGGAGATGTCGACTGCTCATACATCGACCCTCCCTACAACCAGCATTCGTACTTCTCCAACTACCACATCTGGGAGTCACTGATCCGGTGGGACAGGCCCGAGCATTACGGGGTTGCCTGCAAGCGGATCGACTGCCGGACGACCAAGAGCGCATACAACCGCAAACGTGAGGCCTGGGATGCCTTCGCCGGGCTGATTCGGGAAGTCACGACCCCGTGGATGGTCGTTTCCTTCAGCAACGAGGGCTACCACGAGCAGGAAGCCATTGAGTCGCTGCTGTCGGAATCCCGCCATGTCCGCTGCATTGCCACTGATTTCAAGCGTTACGTGGGAGCCCAGATCGGCATTCACAACCCGGACGGGGAAAGGGTCGGTGAGGTCTCACATCTCCGAAACAAGGAGCTGCTGTTTCTTGCGGGCCCTGACCCCGTGACGCTTGACTTAGCCCTGCGGGGGCTTGAGGGCATGGGCGAGCAGTTACTGCCCGTCTAACAAGGCCGAGCGGCGGACGATCGACAGATTTTCGCAATGGACCGGGTCTGCCCCCCGGCTTCGTTCGCTTTCAGCTCGGCGATTCGGTCAGAGGCAGCTACGCAAGCAACAGCTGCCGAGCTACCCGGAGCCCTTTGACTGGCTGATCCCGGCGATGGAAGGGTTCGCCCAACCCAAGTAGCGACCTGGGTGATAGGTCCAGGTTCTCTCTACATGGATGCCAGCGGTCGGACGGTCCGATGTTGAGATCATGTGGGTACTGTCGGTCGCGATGCCAACATGGCCCGGCTGGCTTGCGGTCGAGCGGAAGAAAAGCAGTGCCCCACGTGGTGGGCTGCGATCTTTTGGGTGTCGCCGGTCGCCGGCAGCCGCCCAGAAAGAATCAGGGCTGTTATTCGCGGGCTGGTCAGGTAGTCCCGCAGTGATGTCTACTCCGGCGCTCAGGTAGGCCCTGTAGACGGCGGTGAAACTTGCCCCGTTGAGGCTGCGGCTCCCCACTCTCGCTGACATCCACGCAATTGCCCCCTTGGCCCCTGCGATCGTTTCCGAGGTCCCGGTGCAATGTGGAATCCTGTACTTGGACCTGATTTGCGAGTTGGTCGCGTAGTGCGAATCGTCGAAGTAGCTCGAGTAGTAGCCAGTGACGCCAGCGTAGCCCACCGTCACGTTGAACCAGACATTGTTATTGCCGATTCGGGTGCCTTCGACCCAGCAGTTGAACGTGGGACTCGTTCCTCTGGATATGCCACCAACGCGCTCGAAGCCAGGACCAGGTCCCGAGCGAAGGTTGACGCTCTCAATCAAATGGATCGGCGCCTTGACTGCCAACGCTTTTCCCTCGAGTGCGACCATCGATACAGGGCTGCAAAGCGCAGTCAGCCCGAGCAATATCAACAGATGGATCCTGCCTCGGCTGCTGCAGAGGTCTGGGAGCGGGGTCAGGTGCTGCTTGAACCTCAAGAAATGCCTCCGACCCGGTTGATATTTCGCAGGTAGGGCATGTCGGTTTGTCCGGTGTCGTTGCCACCCCAGCAGACTGGTGTGTCGTCGGTTTTAATCGCGCACGTGTGGTACCCACCAGCGCTGAGTTGTTTGACCGCACCGATGCCTTCAGGGATCGTGGCCTGCCCGTCGTCGTTCAATCCCCAACAGACGGGTGCGCCGTCGGTCCTGATCGCACAAGTATGGGAGTAGCCAGTTGTTAGCCGTGTGACCGTCCCGATGCCTTCAGGGATAGTGGCCTGCCCGTCATCGTTGCCACCCCAACAGACTGGTGTGGCGTCAGTCTTGATCGCGCACGTGGAGCGGAATCCGGCGGCGAGTTGTGTGACCGTCCCGATTCCTTCGGGAACCGTGACCTGGTCCTGGCCGTTGTAGCCCCAGCAGACCGGCGTGGCGTTCGTCTTGATCGCGCACGTGTGACGAAACCCGGCGATTAGTTGTGTGACCTTACCGACGCCTGAGGGGATGGTGATCTGCCCGGAGTCGTCGGCACCCCAGCAGACTGGCCTGCCGTCCGTCTTGATGGCACATGCGTGGTACCCGCCTGCGCTGATTTGCCTCACCTTCCCAATCTTTGCGGGGACCGTGGTTTGTCCGGAGTCGTTGTAGCCCCAGCAGACGGGCGTGGAGTCAGTCTTGATCGCGCAGGTGAACGAGTACCCGGCTGTCAGTTGTTTTACTTTCCCGATCCGTGCCGGGAGCGTGGTTTGTCCGTACTGGTTCCATCCCCAGCAAGCCGGTCTTCCGCTGGTTACCGCGCAGGTGTCCCACCAGCCGGCTGTGAGTTGTGTGATCTTCCCCATGACATCCGGGATGGTGGCCTGCCCGTCATTGTTGTGACCCCAGCAGGATGCCGTGCCGTTAAATCTGATCGCGCACGTGTGATGACCGCCTGCGCTGGCCTGCTTTACCTTTCCTATCCCTGCGGGGACTGCGGCCTGCTTGCTGTGGTTGGAACCCCAGCAGACTGGCGTGCCAGTCGTCCTGATCGCGCAGGTATGCGAGTGCCCGGCTGTGAGTTGTTTAACTTTTCCAATCCGTGCGGGGATCCTGGATTGACCTTGCCCGTTGTATCCCCAGCAGATTGGCGTGCCGTTGGTCCTGATCGCGCAGGTGTGCGCGTGCCCTGCGGAAACTTGCCTGACCTTTCCTAGTCGTGCGGGAATCCTGGTCTGACCGCCGTGGTTGGAACCCCAGCAGACTGCTGTGTCATTGATCTTGATCGCGCACGTGTGAAATCCGCCTTCGATGAGTTGCTTTACCTTCCCGATCCGTGCGGGGATGGTGGTCTGCCCGTTGTTGTTGTTGCCCCAGCAGATGGGCGTGCCTTCAGTCTTGATCGCGCAGCTGTGATGCCAGCCCGCACTTACCTGCTTGACCTTCCCGATGCCTTCAGGGATCGCGGTCTGCCCCTCGTCGCTGGCGCCCCAGCACATTGGAGTGCCGCCAGTCTTGATCGCGCACGTGTGAAAGCCGCCCGCCTTGATTTGTGTAACCGTCCCGATTGCTCCCGGGATCGTGGTCTGCCCATCGTCGTTGGTGCCCCAGCACATCGGTACGCCGCCAGTTTTGACCGCGCATGTGTGGTCGGAGCCAGCGGACACTTGCGTGAGAGTGGGTGGCACCCCCATCGTCCCGTTCGCGCTCGCAGCGGGAGAGGCAATCAACAGGGCTCCTGAAGCCGCGAGCAGCACGCCGAGAAACCTCACGACTGATCGAATGCGGCAGCCCACCGCCGTGTGGTCCCAAATCACCGAGCGAATGTATGGGAGCGGTCCAGCTTTGTCAACCTGGAACCATCACGGCGCCCATAGGATTTGAAGGTGGAGCCTGCCGGATTCGAACCAGCGACCTTCCGGGTGCGATCCAGGGGCTCTCCCATCTGAGCCATAGCCCCTCATCTGCCCCCCGGATCGTGTGAGGCATCGCCCGAGCGAGCCCTGCTCGATCCGGATGAACTCAATCCTCGCGGTTCCTTCCTTATCTTCCTTGGGTCCTTGCGGGCCGGTCAGTCCTGCTTCACCTTGCGGAGCATGGTGAATGACGTCCGGTAGAGGGTGTGGGGCGTCGATGGCAACGGGGTGTGGGACTTCCAAAACGGGTTGGGAGCGAAGCTGCAGTTGTGGGCTCCGATTCGTTGCCCGAGCGGTAAATGACGGATCCCTTTCGCTGGCGCGGTAGCTTGTAGACAGTGGCTAGCCGCGCAAGCAACCCGGCCTGAGGGGCCGCGAAGGAGGAACCTTTTTCGATGAGTACCGCGACCAGAACAGAATTGGACCGTACGAGGATCAAGGAGCTCACCCTGCGGGAGGAAGAGCGCCTGAACAGCAACACGCAGAAGTCGAAGGAGACCTTCGAACGTGCCAGGGAGCACCTCTCGGGCGGGGTCGCCAGCTCCTACCAGCTTCGCGAGCCTTGGCCGATCTACATGGAGTCCGGCGTCGGTCCGAAGGTGTGGGATGTCGATGGCAACGAGATGTGGGATTTCCACAACGGGTTTGGCTCGATGGTTCAGGGCCACGCCAACCCGCTGATCGGTGAAGCCGTCCAG
>CAIZLN010000104.1 GCA_903933815.1 uncultured Solirubrobacterales bacterium | reverse complement strand
TGAAGGGTGGTTCCACCGCCAGACCCCAATATCCAGTGCTACTTGGCGGCAAGCCAGTCCGGGCCCGTGCCTGCGTCAACCTCGAGCGGTGGCTCGAGTTCACAGGCGCCACACATCTCACGCCGGGCGAGCTCAGTCACGGCTTCGGCCTCGTCGGCGGGGCCTTCGAACAGAAGTTCATCGTGAATCTGGAGGACAAGGCGAGAACTCATGCCGGCCTCGGCAAGGGCCAGGTGGCAGCGGATCATCGCCACCTTGATGATGTCCGCAGCCGAACCCTGGATTACGGTGTTGACGGCGAGCCGGATCCCCTGGCGCCTCGTATTCGGCTGGCTGGAGCGTAACTCGGGTAGTGGCCGGCGGCGGCCAAGAAGCGTCGTCGCGTAGCCGGTTTCGGTCGCCTCCTCAACCACCCTGTCCTGAAAGGCGGTGACCGCCGGAAAGCGCTCCAGATAGGCCCTTACGAACTCGTCACCTTCGGCCCGCGGAATGTTCAGCCGGTCTGCCAGGCCAAAGCCGGTGAGTCCGTAGACGATCCCGAAGTTGACCATCTTCGCCTTCGAGCGCTGGGCATCGTCAACCTCTTCCGGCCTGATCCCGAACACCTGGGCAGCGGTTGCCCGGTGGACGTCCTCCCCGGCCAGAAAGAAGCCCTTCAGCACCGGCTCGTCGGCCATGTGAGCCAGAACCCGCAGCTCCACCTGGCTGTAGTCGGCAGAAACCAGCAGGTTCCCGGGCTCGGCGACAAAACATCCCCGCAGAGGGCGTCCGACCTCAGTCCGGATCGGAATGCTCTGGAGGTTTGGCCTGACGCTGGAGAGCCGCCCGGTCGGAGCGGCAGTCTGGACAAAGGTCGTATGGACCCTGCCTGTAGCCGGGTCGATCTCCTTTGGCAAGGGGTCGAGGTAGGTGTTTTTCAACTTGGTCAACTCGCGCCACTCCTCGATCAGCGCGACGATCCCATGCTCCTCCCGGATCTGGGCCAGCACCCGGGCATCGGTGGAGAAACCGGTTTTCCCGCGCCTCTTGCGGGTCAGTCCCAGCTCCTCAAACAGCACCTGACCAACCTGCTGGGGAGATCCGATCGTGAACTCATGACCGGCCTGTTCGTAAATCTCAGTCTCCAGGGCCGAGATCCGTTCATCCATCCCTGACTTCATCTCTTCGACCTTGTCAACATCCAGCTTCAGGCCGATCCGCTCCATTGCGGCCAGCACCCGGATCAACGGCTGCTCAACCTCTTCGAGAAGCGGCATCAGACCAGCCTCCTCCAGCCGGGGGCGCTGGATCTGCGCCAGGTTCCAGACGGTCGCGGCTATCTCCGGGGCGAGTGATGCCACAGGCTCGTCTTCGGGGTCGGTGACCAGGGTCATCTGGCCGCCTTCGTCGTCGAGGCCCGAGGGTGCCAGTCCCGCAGCGATCGCGAGGTCATCAAGGGCGTAGCTCCTGCGGGTCGGCTCGATCAGGTAGGCGGCAACGACCGTGTCATGGTGAATCGAAGGACCGGCCTCAGTGGCCTCAAGGGCGGCCAGCATTCCGTTCCTGCCACCGATCGCCTTGAAGTCATGGGCGACAAGAGGGCGCCCCGCAATCTGGTCGATAAAGCCGGCCGCGTCATCCTGACCGCCGACCACCGCCTCGCCGTCGGTTGCCGCCCAGCCGCCCTGCATATCGACCGCGATCGGGCCATCGGCGAGATCATTCACCCCACCCTCTGACAGGGTCACTTCCGTCGGCCCGGGGGCAGTGTCAGGCTCACCCGGAACCTGTTCAGAATCCCCGAGTGCCTCTTCGAGCCGGTTCAGCGCGGCCCGCAACTCGAAGTCCCGCATGAACTCACGCAGGTTCTCCCGATTCGGCCGGGCAACCATCAGTGCGTCGAGATCTATGCCGCAGTCGATATCGAAGTGCATCGTGGCCAGATCCTTTGAAATCCGTGCGTCGTCGGCAAACTCGACCAGGTTCTGCTTGCGCTTGGCACCCGAGACCTGATCAACATTGCTGAGGATCTCCTCGAGAGATCCGAACTGTTCGAGCAACGCGGCCGCGGTCTTCTCGCCGATCCCGGGGACTCCGGGGATGTTGTCCGAGGTGTCGCCGCGCAGGCCCATCAGGTCGGTGACCAGTTCGGGGTACACGCCGTAGCGCTCCTTGACCGCCTCACGGTCGTAGATCTTGGTGTCGCTGATGCCTCTGCCGGTGCTCATGACGGTCACGCCGTCGCCGACCAGCTGGTAGGCATCGCGATCCCCGGTGACAACCACGGTGGTGATTGAGCGCCGCCTGGCTTCGGCTACCAGGGAGGCGATCACGTCGTCGGCCTCGTAGCCGTCGACCTTGATGTTCGTATAGCCGAAGGCGTCTACCAGCGCGACCAGGTTCGGCCACTGCTCCCGCAGCAGATCCGGCTTGGGGGGCCGGTGGGCCTTGTATTCGGGGTATACGTCCTCCCGGCCGGACATCCCTGCATCCCAGGCGACCACGATCTGGGTCGGACGGTAGTCGGCAATCAGCTTGACCAGCATCGAGGCGAGCCCGAAGATGGCGTTGGTCGGCCGGCCGTCCGCGGTCGCCATCGAATCCGGAAGGGCGAAGAAGGCCCGGTAGGCGAGGCTGTTGCCATCGATCAGGAAAAGCTCAGGGGACTGGCCAGATTCGCTCACCACCCGATCATATGCCTCGCCCCGGTCTCTGATTTCCGGACGGGCCGGCACTGGCCAACCGGGCGACGGGGTGAGAGGCGACTCGATCGCGGTCGCGGCATATGATGGGCCGATGGCCACAGTCAGCGCCCAGTACAGCGTCACAGTCCGCGTCGAACTCGATGCCCGCCAGGAGCCCCTGGGCAAACTCACGGCAGCGATCGCCGGTGCCGGCGGTCAACTGGTCGGGGTCGACCTGATCCCTGGAGCGGGTGCCGACGGCAAGCGGGTCCGCGAGTTCACGATCGATGCCATCGACGAGGCTCACTGGGAACAGATTCTGCGCAGCATCGGCTCGATCCGCGGGGTCCGGGTCGTCGAATACACCGACCGCACCATGCAGATGCACCGTGGCGGCAAGATCTCAGTCGAGAACAAGTACCCGCTGAAGACCAGGGATGACCTCTCGATGGCTTACACGCCCGGCGTCGCACGAGTCTGCTCGGCGATTCACGAGGACCGCAGTCTCGCCTTCGAGTACACGATCAAGAAGAACACGGTTGCCGTCGTCTCGGACGGAACCGCAGTTCTGGGGCTCGGCGACATCGGCCCCGAGGCGGCGATGCCCGTGATGGAGGGCAAGTGCATGCTCTTCAAGGAATTCGCTGCGGTCGACGCCTTCCCGATCTGCCTCAGCACTACTGATACCGACGAGATCGTGCGGGCAGTCGAGCTGATGGCCCCCACCTTCGGCGGAATCAACCTGGAGGACATTTCCGCTCCGCGCTGTTTCGAGATTGAGGAGAGGCTGAAGGACCTGATCGACATCCCCGTCTTTCACGACGATCAGCACGGCACCGCCGTTGTCACCATGGCCGCCCTTTTCAACTCGCTCAAGATCATCGACAAGAAGATCGAGGACCTTCGGGTACTGATGGTCGGCCTTGGTGCTGCCGGAATCGCAGTGACGAAGATGATGCTGGCTGCAGGCCTGACTCACATCGTCGGCTGCGACCGCGACGGCGCGCTCTCGACCACCCGCCCTGACTACGAGTCCGGCGAGATGACCGGGATCAAGCGCTGGTATGCCGAGAACTCGAACCCCGAGCACCTGCTGGGAACCCCCGAAGAGGTGATCGAAGGCATGGACCTTTTCATCGGACTCTCCGGACCCGGCGTGATCGAAGCCAAGGCCCTGGACAAGATGAACCGGGACGCGATCGTGTTCGCGATGGCCAACCCCAATCCGGAGGTCATGCCGGAAGAGGCCGCACCCTACGTGCGGATAATGGCTACTGGTCGCTCGGACTACCCGAACCAGATCAATAACGTGCTCTGCTTTCCCGGGATATTCCGAGGCGCACTCGATGCCGGTGCACCACAGATAACCGAAGAAATGAAAATGGCCGCCGCCCGCGGCATCGCTGGCGTGGTCAGCGACGACGACCTCTCCGAGGATTACATCATCCCTTCAGTCTTCGATCGCGACGTCGCGCCGATGGTCGCTGAAGCCGTGGTCCAGGAGGCAAAGCGGGCAGGTGACGCCAGGTTCTCGGTCGAAACCGGGGCCTTCACCGAGTTGGGCAAGTAGCGCAGTTACTCAGCCTTTGTACGGGACTCTCGAGGCGCTGAAGATCTTGCCGACCTCGGACCACTCGTTCCGACCGAGCCTTGCCAGTGGCTTCATCTTCGTGATCTCCGGGTGATCTCCGTCGAGCACGGCTTCGTCGAGCGTGATTGCCACGACTCGGCCGAAGACCACGACCGAGTGCTCGAAGTCGACCGTGCGCTCAGTGACGCACTCGATCGCCGCCGGTGAACCCGCGACTCGAGGCGGAGCAACCAGTTCCGACGGCTCGCCGGCAACCCCGACCGCCTCGAACTCGTCCACCTCGGGTGGATAGTTCGTGCCGGTCGCGTTGACCTGTTCGAACATCTCGCGACTGGCGAGGCTGACTACGAACTCGCCGGTTTCGACTGCGTTCCGGAGAGAGTCATTGCGGCCGATCGAAGTGAACTGGACCACCGGCGGCAGTTGACTGGCCACCGTGAAGAAGGAATGCGGGGCGAGGTTGGCGACCCCGTCAGCAGACAGAGTCGAGACCCAGGCAATCGGCCGGGGCACCACGATCGCCTTGAGCGCGCCGACAAAAGCACCGGGCTCGGTTTCGTCAGCTTTCAACAATCGCCGCTCGGAATTCGGATTCAACTTACTCACAGAGCCTCTCGTGGGTTGAACAGACGCACTTGCGGTGGATCTTCCGGCCTGGTCGAATCGGGGAAGTACTTCATGCCCACCCCGTCAACTTCACCGGTCGACGGATGGCGGGCGAAAACCGGTTCGAGACCCTTGAACCACCTTTTGTTGTCCCCCGGACTGAAGGTGGCCGCCCGCGAGCAACTGACGACCAGATCGGCAAGCTGCAGGCCCAGCGAGAAATGTGAGGGACCCAGCAGCAGGCCGTCGACAATGCGCTCGAGCTCGGCGAAAGGAGTGCCCTCCTTCTGGATCCGGGTGAAGAAGCGGCGCAGGCG
>CAIZLN010000103.1 GCA_903933815.1 uncultured Solirubrobacterales bacterium | reverse complement strand
CGGCAAGAACATGTCTCCCGCCAACATCGAAGCGCATGTCAAGGTTGCCTCGCCACTGGTGAATCAGTGTGTCGCGATCGGTGACGGGCGCCCCTACAACGTGGCACTTGTCGTGCTTGACCCTGACTTTGCGCCCGTATGGGCCTCCAGAAACGGTCTTGAAGGACTCTCGCTCGAGGAGCTTGCCGAAAACGAGAAGGTCGTGGACGAGATCGCCGCTGGTATCGAGGAAGCGGGGAACAAGTTGGCCCGGGTAGAACAGATCAAGAAGTTCAAGATCATTCCCGGCGAGTGGTTGCCGGGTGGCGACGAGCTGACCCCCACGATGAAACTCAAGCGCAAGCCGATTTCGGCCAAGTACGAGGCGGAAATCGAATCGCTATACGCGAACTGAAGCAGCGCAGCAGGTCGTGACAAGCCCCGGAGCGTTTGAGCACATTGCGATAACACGCCTGCCTGAACTGCAGACGGCGGACGGCCTGTTTCGCGCGCTGCCCGAGGCAGGTCTTCCCGGCGATGAACCGCTCGGTTCGAGTCCGCTCCGCTCCGGGGCGATTGTTCTGCTTGGCCTGCTCCGATCTGACGAAGTGGGTCTGAGCCATCCCTTCTCGACCGGTGCTCTGAGGACCCGGGTTCTGGGTTCCCTGGCCGGAGCGGACGCGGGTCCGGGAGAACTTGGTCTGGCGCTGTGGGCAGAGTCGCGGGCAGATGGCGGCGCTGTCGGGGAGATCACGGCACTTCTTTCCGAGAAGCTCCCGAAGGGTTTTGATCGTATGCCACTCAAGGGGCTCGCCTGGCTGGTGTCCGGCCTGACCGAAGCCTCGACGCGGGTTGGTGGCGGTCCGGAACTCGATTCACTGCTGGACCGAGCCGAAGAAGCACTGCTTGCCAGGTCTGTTAGTGGAACAGGCCTCATTGATGACCGCCACCACCGCATTGGCGGGGGGATGACTCCCGTCTCCGGGCAGTTCCACGCACTCACCGCGCTCTGTCAACTCGAGCGTGCCGAACGGGTCGGGGGCGCCGCCGTTGCAGCCGGTGCCCTTCTTTCCAGCCTTCTGGCGCTCCAGCGCGTGGACGGGTCATGGCCAGGGATAGTTGACCCGGCGCGCGGCGAGGCCGCCGCCCTCTACCCGGTCTTTACGGTGACCCAGGTGGCCCTTGCCCCAATCGCCCTCAGGCTTTGTCGAGAGACGGGCCATCAGGGAGACATAGACAGCGCCTCAGCCAGGGGCATTGGCTGGGCGAGCGGCGACAATCAACTCGGGTTTGACCTGGTCCATGAGGAGGAGGCCCGGCTCGACAGAGCCATCAAGCCACGGAGGCAGCAGGGTGCGGTTTCTCGGGGCTTCTCCACCGCAACAAGGCGTCTGAGGGGGCATCTGCTGGAGCCCGACGGAAGCGATCTGATCCTGGACCCCGAGGTGTCGAGCGAAGACCTCGGCTGGGTTCTGGAGGCCTGGGCCGGGCGTTGACGCAGGCCGGCTCCAGTACCCTGCAGTAGTGGCATCCAAGAGACAGATCTTTGTAGGGCGCGTTCCGGTCGGCGGGGGCGCTCCCGTGGTCGTTCAAACGATGACCAAGACCGAGACCGCCAACCTTGAAGCAACCATGGATCAGATCGAGAAGGTTGCGGAGGCTGGCGCCGACGTGGTTCGGGTTGCCGTACCCCGCGACAAAGACGTCGAAGCGCTGAAGACGATCGTTAAGCGTTCTCCCATTCCGGTGATCGCTGACATTCATTTCAACCACACCCTCGCGCTCAAGGCAATTGAAGCCGGGGCCGACTGCATCCGTCTGAACCCCGGCAACATCGGCGGACGGGAAAAGGTTGCCGAGGTAGCGGAGCTCGCGAATCTCAGGGGTACTCCAATGCGGATAGGGGTCAACTCCGGTTCGCTGCCCAAGCACCTTCACGCATTGGAAAACGAGAATCCGACCGAGGCGCTGGTGGCTGCTGCCGTTGAGTTCGTGACCCTGATGGAGGGCCTGGACTTCACCAACTTCAAGGTTTCCATCAAGTCCACGAATGTGCCGAACACGATCGCCGCAAACCGGCTGCTCGCGGAAAAGGTTCCTTATCCACTTCACCTGGGCATTACCGAGGCTGGCACGAAGTGGTCTGGCTCGATCAAGTCCGCAGTCGGCCTGGGCGCACTTCTGGCTGATGGCATAGGCGACACGATCAGGATCAGCCTTTCGACTTTCCACGCCGAGGAAGAGGTCAAGGTCGCCTGGGAGATCCTCAAGGCGCTTCAGCTGCGGGAGCGTGGCCCGGTTCTCATTGCCTGCCCGACCTGTGGCCGCCTCCAGTTCGACATGGACGCCGTGGTGGCGGAGGTAGAGCAACGGCTTGAGGGTTACGACGAGCCGATCGAGGTGGCCGTGCTCGGATGCGCCGTCAACGGTATCGGGGAGGCCAAGCATGCTGACTTCGGTATTGCCGGAGCAAAGGACGAAGGCGTCGTATTTGCTCACGGGAAGGCACTGAAGAAGGTTCCGACCTCGAAGCTCGTAGATACGCTCTTTGAGCAGATCGACCTTTCTCTCGACAGGGGCGGGAAGGTCGAGTTCAATGAGGCCGAATCGGCTGCGGGCGAAGCCTGGGTCCAGAAGATCGAGGAGGAGAACGCCGGTGACCTCACTCCGGAGAAGATTGCTGCTTTGGAAAAGCAGGCTGCGCTGAGCGATGAAGCCGACCGGCTTCTGGTCGACGAGCAGGTCTCACCAACGGCCGGGCGGCGCTTCACCCGGGCCTGATCTTTGGCGTGGGTGTGTCCCGAACCGCCACCGGATCAGGAGGCGAAGGCATGAGGCGCGTAGCGACGGGTAGATTGTGGCTTCGATGACCCGTGTCTCGCGCACTCTGCTGCCCACATTGAAAGATGCCCCTGCTGATGCCGAGGCAATCAGCCATCAGCTATTGGTCAGAGCCGGGATGGTTCGCCAGATGGGAGCCGGGCTCTGGACGTGGCTTCCCGCAGGACTCCGGTCCCACCGCAAGGTCGAGGAGATCCTCCGCGATGAGATGGACCGGGCCGGCGCAGCCGAGATTCTCATGCCGGTCCTGCAGCCAGCGGATACGTGGGAGAAGACCGGGCGTTACGGAATAGACGAACTTTTCAAACTGGACGACCGAAAGGGATCGCCGATGGTCCTGGCGATGACCCATGAGGAATGTGTGACCGCACACATGGCCAAGGAGTTGCGCTCCTATCGGGACCTCCCGAAAATCGTCTACCAGATCCAGTTGAAAGAGCGCGACGAACCACGTCCGCGGGCGGGGGTGCTGCGGACCCGTGAGTTTGTCATGAAGGACGCCTACAGCTACGACCGAGACTACGAGGGCCTCGAGAACAGCTACGAGGCAATGAGCAACGCCTACCAGCGGATCTTCGATCGCACAGGGTTGCGCTGGTACAGAGTGGAGAGCGATGTGGGAATGATGGGTGGACTCGGCGCTCACGAGTACATGGCCCCCTGCGAGGCGGGAGAGGACACGGTAGTGCTGGCTCCCGGATACGCCGCGAATCTCGATGTTGCCGCGGCATCACCCCCGGACTTTGAGAGGCCTCCAGCACTCGGGGCACCTGAAGAGGTGCAGACTCCCGGGCTCAAGACGGTTCAGGAAGTTTCGGAAAGCCTCGGAGTCCACCCGGGCGCTCTGATCAAATCGGTACCTATGGTCACTGGCAGTGGCGAGTTTGTGTTGGTACTGGTCCGCGGCGATGATCAGGTGAACCCAATAAAGGTCGCCAACGCCCTGGGGGAGTCGGCCCGTACGGCACGTGAGGACGAGATTGCCGAGAAGCTTGGTCCACCGGGCTTTATCGGACCGGTAGGCGCGGGGATTCGAGTCATCAAGGACACGGCCGTAAAGGGATCCGGTCTGGTGACCGGTGCCAACCGCCCCGACCTTCACCTCCGTGGCATTGAGCCCGGTCGGGACTTCAGTTTTGAGGAAGTCGATGTTCGGATGGTCAGGGAGGGCGATCTCACCGGCACCGGGGAGCCCGTGACCCTCGAACCGGCAATCGAGGTCGGCAACATCTTCAAGCTGGGAACCCGTTACAGCGAGCCCCTGGGAGCAACTTTTCTCGACGAGAACGGCAAGGAGAACCCCGTTGTCATGGGGAGCTACGGGATTGGTCCGGCCAGGATTGTCGCGGCAGCTGCCGAGCAGCTTGCCGACGAAAGGGGGCTCCGTTGGCCCCCTCAGCTGGCGCCTTGGGAAGTGCATCTTGTCTCTCTCTCGAAGGAGGGCGAGCCCGAGCGTGAGAGTGCGGAGGCTCTCTACAGAGAACTCGAGGCCGCTGGCCTTGAAGTGCTCTACGACGACCGGGATGCAAGCCCGGGGCAGAAGTTGACCGACGCCGAGCTGATCGGCTGTCCATTGCGGGTAGTCGTTGGGCGGCGCGGACTGGCCGAGGGGATCTACGAGGCCTCCGAGCGGCTCAGCGGCGACGAGCACCGCGTTCCGGTCGAAGCCGGTGCCTCCGAAATCATCAGAATCGCGGGCACGCTCAGCTGATGGGGGAGGCCGCGCCGTTCGGCAAGGGACGGGTGCGGAGGCTCTTCGGACTCGACCGGAGCGGCCCCGAGCCAGGGGCGACGCGCAGCGGACAGCCACTCAGGCCCTTCACGCTTCCGAATCTGGTCGGCCTGATCCGGCTGCTGCTGATCCCGGTGTTCCTCGTTGTCGCCTTCGACAGCGGCGACGGCACCTCGTGGGCCGCAGCCGGGATCTACTGGGTCATTTCCGCTGGCGACTATCTCGACGGGCTGCTTGCCCGGGTGACTGGCCAGTACAGCCGGCTTGGCGCATTGCTCGATCCGATCATTGATCGGTTGACCATTCTCTCAGGGGTGATTGTCTGCTGGCACTTCGAGCTTCTTCCGCGGTGGCTGCTGTTGATTCTTGCCCTGAGGGAGCTGGTCACCCTTGTTCTTGCGCGCTGGGGGCTCAGTCACGGAGCCGATATTGAGGTCAACTGGTTCGGCAGGATGGCGGTTTTTCCGGTGATGTCAGCCATCTTCTTTGCGATGATCTGGCCCGGCTGGTTCCCCACTGCGCTGCTTGTCATCGGCATCGTCATGGCGATCATGGCAACCGTGCTCTACGCACGCGTGGGACGTGACCGCATCCGTGAAGCCCGGCTTGCCGCACTCGACGCGATGCCGGATGATTCCACCCAACCTTAAAGCAGTGGTTGAAGGTTCTCGTCGACCCGTATAATCGCCTTCATGGCCACGTCTCACTGTCCTGAATGCGGGCACGTCAATCCCGAAACCGCGAATTACTGCCAGAAATGTGGCACTTTCATCGGCATGAGAGACGGAGCTGGAGACGAGCCGACCACGACTACTTACCGGGTTGGCGAGACAGGTGAGATCGAGTCGATCGACATTGACGCTGAGGTTGAGCTTGCGGGCGCAGCGCTCGTAATACGCAGTGGCGGCGGCAGGGCCGGTGAGAGTTTTCCAATGAGCGACGACAGGCTGGCGATCGGGCGCAGTCCCGAGGCCGGTGTCTTTCTCGATGATGTGACGGTTTCGCGTAACCATGCCCTGCTCGTTAGCCGGGCCGACGGCACCTACATCGACGATCTAGGGTCGCTGAACGGGACCTACGTAAACCGCAGCCGGATCGAATCCCAGAAGCTTGAGGACGGGGATGAAATTCAGGTCGGGAAGTACAAGCTCAGCTACCTGGAGAAGTGATGGCGGTTTCCGACAGAAAAGATGTTGCAGCAATCCAGGAGCCGCAGGCTTCCCGGCCCCGGAAAGCTCTCACGATCGGTGCGGTGGCCGCGATTTTGAGCAAAGAGTTCGATGATGTTTCCATCTCCAAAATCAGATACCTCGAAGACCAGAAGCTTGTCTCACCGCGGCGGACGGCGGGTGGCTACCGTCTGTACAGCCAGAACGACCTTGACCGGCTGAGGACAATTCTACGTTTGCAGCGCGATGAGTTTCTGCCGCTTCGGGTGATTCGGCAGGAGCTCTCCGGTGGGCCCTCAGCAAGCGGACTCCCGGGTGCCGGGAGCTCGAACGCATCCCGTCGGGCCAAGCTGATCGGCACCAGCCGTTCGAGATTCAGCAGGGACGAAGTTGTCGAGGAGACCGGTGCCACCCCTGACTTTGTAAGGGAGCTGGCCGAGTTCGGTCTGGTAGAGCCCAGAAGCGAATCCGGGAATCCGATTTTCGATGAAACCGATGTTGAGATCGTCAGGGCGGCGAACGAGCTGGCCAAGTCCGGTGTCGGGGCCAGAAACCTTCGCCTGTTCAAGACTTCAGCCGACCGTGAGGTCCAGTTGATCGAAGCTCTTCTGGCCCCGAAGTTCGCTTCTCGAAACCCTCAGAGACGCAAAGAGGCAACCGAGACCCTTGAGCGCATGGCATCCGTGCTGAGCGAGCTCAAGTACGCGCTTCTGGTGCGCGACCTGCGCCGACTCGCGGGCGACTGAAGGGACTACGGCGGTTGCCTTCCGTAACTCGCAAACGGGTCGTCCCGGCGCGGCCGGAACAGGTCTTTGACCTGGTTTCTGACCCCAGGCGGTTCAGTGACTGGTGGCCACGCGTAGTCAGGGTAGAGCACGTCTCCGGTGCTCCCGGGGCAGCAAGGACCCGCTGGACAAACGTTCTGGCCGCGGACTCAGGGAGAAAGCTCCGGCTCGACTACTGCTGCCTCGCGTCGAATCGTCCTGTCCGATATCAATGGGAGCACGAGCTCGAGGGGACGCCATTTTCGGATCACCTTCTGAGTCAGGTAAACGAGATCAGACTCGCTGCGGATGCCAATGGAACGGAGATCCGGCTTTCCTCTACACACACCCTGCGCGGCAGTGCCCGTCTGGCCGGTTTTGCGATGAAACGCAGTCAGAGGGAGATGCTCGACGCGGCGCTTGACGGCCTTGAGCGAGTATTCGCCGAAGAGAGGAATGCTGGGTCAGATGAAGCTCTCGGTGGGAACAGATGAGTTCAGGGCTGCGGCGCGACACACGCTGGTGGGGATGGGGGGACCCTGAGGCACAAGCGGTTCTGGCCCCGGAGGCGGAGCGAATGCTGGCCGACCACGGGGTGAGTCTTTCCGAGAGGGCGGTACTTCCTTCGTTGAAGTCCGTCAAGGTTCCGGCAGCACGGCAGCTCCCGAACGCTTTGCTCAAGGCAGCAGGCGCTGATAACACCTCGACATCTGACGAAGATCGGCTGCGCCATTCCGGTGGACAGAGTTTTGCGGATCTGATCGAGCGTCGCTCCGGAGCCCTGAACAATGCGCCTGACGCTGTGGTTGCTCTCGATTCCGCGGATCGCATCCTTCCGCTGCTTCAGGCCTGCGCGAAGCATTCCGTCGCCGTTGTTCCGTTTGGCGGAGGTACGAGCGTAGTCGGAGGCGTGACTCTCGAACGGGGTCGATGCGAGAGATGGATCAGCCTGGACACATGCAATCTGCGTGGTGTAATCGTCGACGATGTTTCCAGGACCGCCAGGCTCGGAGCGGGCCTGCGGGGTCCCGAGGCAGAGGCCGCGCTTGCTCGAAGGGGCTTGACAATCGGTCACTTTCCTCAGTCTTTCGAGTACGCGACCATTGGCGGCTTCGCCGCCACCCGGTCGGCCGGGCAGGCATCAAGCGGATACGGCCGCTTCGACTCGCTGGTCAGTTCGATCCGGCTTGTCACTCCTGCCGGGCTTCTTTCGACCCTCGAAACGCCGCATACATCCATCGGTCCTTCACTGATGGATCTCATAGTCGGCTCAGAGGGCGCTTTCGGTGTAATCCCGGATGTAGACGTGAGGGTTCAACCGGCACCTGAGGCAAAACGCTACGAAGGCTGGTTGTTTGAGGATTTTGAAACCGGCAATGCTGCCATTCGCTCCCTGGCACAAAGTGATCGCCTTCCGACGGTCGCCCGGGTTTCTGATCCGGCCGAAACTGCTGTTTCGCTGGGAATGTCAGGCCCATCGGGGTTGGCAGGGGAGGCCTTCCGGCGATACCTCAGGATTCGGGGCAGGGGCTCTGGCTGTCTGATGATCGCCGGTCTTGAGGGAAGCAACCTCCATGTCCGGCAAAGACGTCGGGAGCTGGCGCGGACCCTGCGGTCGTTCGGCGCTCTTTCACTAGGGCAGTCGGCCGGTGGTGCCTGGGCGAAAGGTCGTTTCCACGGGCCGTATCTGCGCGAGGCACTCCTGGACCGGGGTCTTGTGGTCGACACCCTGGAGACCGCCCAGCAGTGGAGTCGGCACGATGAGCTCTACCAAGCGGTTCAGGTAGCCATAAAGGCGGAGCTCAGATCTCTCGGGATGGAGGGAGTAGTCATGTGCCACCTCTCCCAT
>CAIZLN010000102.1 GCA_903933815.1 uncultured Solirubrobacterales bacterium | reverse complement strand
TCGATCGACTTCTGGCCGAAGTTGGGAATGGCGCCCAGTTCCGACTCGGACTTCTGCAGCAGTTGACCGATCGTTTCTACTCCGGCCCTCTTGAGGCAGTTGAAAGAACGGACACTCAGCTCGAGTTCGTCGATCAGGATGTCATTGTCACCACCGGTCGAATCCGGCAAATCGGCTCCGGCCACCTCAACCGCGACCGGCTCGCGGGCGGTCAGCTCCTCGACCCGGTCAGGGTCGCTGAAGATCGCAAGTGTCTTGATCAGGATCTCTGATGCCTCGCGCAGGGCTGTGCTGGGCTCAATCGAACCGTCGGTCTCGAGCTCGAGGGTCAACTTGTCGAAATCGGTGCGCTGCCCGACGCGGGCTGCCTCGACCACGTACGACACGCGGCGGATCGGTGAGAAGATTGAATCGATCGGAATGACGCCGATCGGCTGGTCGTCGTCCTTGTTCTCCTCGGCCGGCCGGTAACCGCGGCCTCGACCGATGGTCACGTACATCTCCAGGCGGGTCTTCTTCTCGAGAGTGGCGATCGGGGCCTTGGGGTTGAGAATCTCAACCCCGGCTGGCAGGTCGATGTCGGATGCGGTTATCTCACCGGGACCGGTCACGACAAGCGGGGCTTCGACCGAGTCGGCATCGGTGTGCATCCTGACGACGAGATCCTTGAGGTTGAGGATGATGTCAGTGACGTCTTCCTTTACGCCGGCAATGTTCGAGAACTCGTGTGAAACTCCCTCAATCCTGACGCTCACTATGGCAGCGCCGCTGAGAGAAGACAGCAGCACCCGGCGAAGGCTAGAGCCGAAGGTGTAACCGAAGCCCTTGTCCAGAGGCTCGACCGTGAAAGTTCCCTTGTTCTCTTCTACCTGCTCGGAGCTGATGCTCGGTACCTGGAAATCTGTGATCATTTGGTCCTTGGTCTATTCGGGGGGGGCGATGAAAGAATCTGCGGTGAAGGTGGCTGGCTCAGACGCGACGGCGCTTGCGCGGACGACAACCATTGTGGGCTTGTGGCGTCACGTCCTTGACGCTGGTCACGTCGAGGCCTGCGGCCTGAAGGGAGCGAACAGCAGTGTCCTTGCCTGAACCTGCGCCCTTGGCGAAAACTTCGACCTTCTGAAGGCCATGCTCTATGCCCTTGCGCGCGGCGGCATCGGCGGTCACCTGAGCGGCAAACGGAGTCGACTTGCGCGACCCCTTGAACCCGGCGCTGCCGGCCGACTCCCAGGCGATGACGTTGCCCTCGAGGTCGGTCAGAGTGACGATTGTGTTGTTGAAAGAAGTCTTGATGTGAGCCTGACCCACCGCGATGTTCTTGCGAACCTTGCGGCGGGTGCGGGCCTTGGCGGGTTTCTTGGCTGCCATCTGGTTTCCCTACTTTCCGCCCGGCGGCTTCTTCTTGCCGGTGACGCTCATGCGACGCGGGCCCTTGCGGCCGCGTGCGTTGGTCTTGGTCCTCTGTCCCCGGACCGGGAGTCCGCGGCGATGTCGCATTCCACGGTAGGCACCGATCTCCATCAGTCGCTTGATGTTCTGCGAGCGCTCGCGCCGCAGGTCGCCCTCGACGTCGATGTTCTCGATTGCCTCGCGCAGCTTGATGATTTCGTCTTCAGTCAGGTCCTTCACCGGGGTATCCGGATCGACGCCAACCTGAGCGCAGAGATCCTGAGCTGTTGACTGTCCTATTCCAAAAACATAAGTGAGGCCGATTTCGACCCT
>CAIZLN010000101.1 GCA_903933815.1 uncultured Solirubrobacterales bacterium | reverse complement strand
TGCCCCCGGGTGAAATGAGCGGTCGCTTGCGCTTCAGAACATGACCCTACCGGCAGGCCGGGAGCCAGGCGCCGCACCGCCCAGAAGGGCTTTGAGCAGGCGCGAGGCCCAGCACGGGATCCCCGGTTCTCAGGCAAAGGCAGGTGCCGCCTCGACCGGAGGGACAGTACAAACGTACGGCCCGTAGGTCGAGGCGGTGCCTGGCAAAGGCTGAGGGCCGGGGATCAGCCGCAGCCGGTGTTGTTTCCGCAGGATGAGCAGGTGTAACAGGACCCCGTCCGCTGCATCATGCCGCCGCACTGATCGCAAGCCGGGCCCAGCTCGGCCGCACCTGCGGTCACACGCAGTTTGGCCGGGGTTACCGGTACCTCATCGGTGAGGGCGACTCCGGCCGGAGCCGCCGAGCCACCGGCGTCCGGACCATGGTGACCGTTGCCGTTGCCATTACCGTTGCCGTTCCCGTTGGTGTGGCCGGTTTCCTCGGCTTCCTTGCGGTTTCGTACCTCCTGGGTGAGGATGCCCTGCTCCTCGAGGAAGTCGGTGTCTTCGACGAACTGCGAGGCCAGCCAGCGCATGATGTAGTCCGGCATGGACTTGGCGAACGGGATCTCCGGATTGCCGGTGATCCCCTCCGGGTCGAAACGCATGTAGCTGAACTTCTTGACGAACACCTCCAGAGGAACCCCGTACTGGAGACCGAGAGAGATCGCCGTAGCGAAGGCATTCATCATGCCCCGCATGGTCGAGCCTTCCTTGCCGATGTCGGTCAGGAATATCTCTCCGACAGAGCCATCCGTGTACTTGCCGGCGGTGATGTAGCCCTCGTGTCCTCCGACCGAGAACTTGTGGGTCACCGACTCGCGGGTCTTCGGCATACGGTGGCGGACCGGACCGACCGGGGCTCCCTCGCCAGCGGCATCCTCTCCCTTTGCATCCTGAGCGTCGGTTCTCAGAGCCTGGGCTGTCTTTGAGCCGTCACGGTAGATCGCGAGGGCCTTCAGCCCGCCTTCCCATCCGCGAGTGTAGGCATCGGCGATGTCTTCGATAGTCGCCGTGTGAGGCATGTTGACCGTCTTCGAGATGGCCCCCGAGAGGAACGGTTGCGTCGCCGCCATCATGTCGATGTGGCCGGTGTGCGAGATCGCCCGCTCACCGACCGCCACGTCAAAGACCGGCAGGTCTTCCTGCTTGAGTCCAGGAGCACCGATGATCGTGTTGTTCTCGTTGATGTGCGACTCGATCTGGGCAATCTCCGCTTCTGAATAGCCGAGGTTGCGCAGCGCCATCGGCACCGAGTGGTTGACGATGGTCATGCTTCCGCCGCCAACAAGCTCCTTGAACTTGACCAGCGAGAAGTCCGGCTCGATGCCGGTCGTATCGCAGTCCATCAGGAAGCTGATCGTTCCGGTCGGGGCCAGCACCGTCGCCTGGGCGTTGCGGTAGCCGTGCTCGTCGCCGATCGCCACCGCAGCTTCCCACTCGTCCCGTGCGGCGTCGAGCAAATCAGCGTCGACACCCTCCGCCTGGATCTCGTACGAAGCGTCGCGATGCATGCGCATCACATTGTTGTGTGGCTCACGGTTGATCCCGTACGCCTCATACGGACCCATCGCAGCCGAGATCTCGGCTGAGCGACGGTATGCGCGACCGGTCATCAAAGAGGTGATCGCGGCAGCCACGTTGCGGCCGTCCTGTGAGTCGTATGGCATGCCGTTGGACATCAGCAGCGCGCCGAGATTGGCGTAGCCGAGGCCGAGCTGGCGGAACGAGTTGGCGTTGGCTCCGATCTCATCGGTCGGGTAGCTGGAGAAGCCCACCACGATCTCCTGGGCCAGGAAAACGGTGTCGACCGTGGCGCTGAAGCCATCGGTGTCGAAGGTGCCGTCATCACGACGGAACTTCATCAGGTTGATCGAGGCCAGGTTGCAGGCCGAGTCATCGACATGCATGTACTCCGAGCACGGGTTGGAGGCGTTGATTCTTCCCGAGTTCGGGCAGGTGTGCCACCGATTGATGATGGTGTCGTACTGGATACCCGGATCGGCGCACTGCCAGGCCGCGTCAGCGATCTGGTTCATCAGGTCGCGTGCCGGCAGGGTCTTGGTCACCGAGCCGTCAGTACGGGCCAGCAGGTTCCAGTCGCCGTCGTCGCGGCAGGCCTCCATGAACCCGTCCGAGACCCGGACCGAGTTGTTGGCGTTCTGATACTGGATCGAGGTGAAGCCTTCGCCGTCGATCGACATGTCGAAGCCGGCGTCACGCAGTGCACCCGCTTTCTTCTCTTCTTTGGCCTTGCACCAGACGAAGTGTTCGATGTCCGGATGATCAACATCCAGTACGACCATCTTCGCGGCGCGGCGGGTCTTGCCGCCGGACTTGATCGTGCCGGCCCAGGAATCTGCGCCGCGCATGAAGCTGACCGGACCGGATGCGGTGCCGCCCTTCTTCAGCTGCTCCATCGAGCCACGGATGTTCGAGAGGTTGATGCCGGAGCCGGAGCCGCCGCGGAAGATCTTGCCTTCCTTGGTGTTCCAGCCGAGGATTGATTCCATCGTGTCTTCGACACTGAGGATGAAGCAGGCCGAGCACTGGGGGGTCTCCTCAAAGCCGACGTTGAACCAGACCGGCGAGTTGAAGGCAGCCTGCTGGTGGAGCAGAATTGAGGTCAGTTCGGCTTCGAAAGCATCGGCATCGTCGTCAGAGGCGAAGTAGTCGCCTTCACGGCCCCAGCCAGCGATCGTGCCGGCCACGCGGCCGATCATCTGCTTGACCGAGTTTTCGCGTTCATTCGAGCCGAGCTGGCCCCGGAAGTACTTCTGGGCGACGATGTTGGTCGCGTTCTGTGACCAGCTACGGGGAAACTCGACACCGCGCTGCTCGAAGGCCGGATTGGCGGGGTCACCGATGACCGCGTCTCGCAGCTCCCATTCGACATCGTCGAAGGGGTGAACACCCTCTCTGGTCAGGCGGCGTTCGACTACAACCCCGTCGGGGTTGATCCTCGGTGAATCAGTTGCTGAATGTGACTGGGACATGATCTCTCACTCTCTCTTTACTGGTACTGAAGGGACTGTTATCTGTGTTTCGAAAATTCCGGGACGGCGTCAGGTGGCGCTCGATCAGGCGTAAAGCTCAGTTGTTCCTGCTCATTTCGGGGGTCAGACGGTAAAGCTCGGCCTGGACGTCTTCGACGTCCAGCTGCCGGTAGACGGCGGCGAACTGGAGATACGCGACCTGGTCAATCCGTCGCAGTCCGGCAAGACACATCTCACCGATCTTTGCTGCTTCGATCTCCCCCCCGGCCCGGACGGCCGCGGTTTCGATCCGGTTGACCAGGGCGTCGATCGCCTCGGTGCGGACGGGACGTTTGTGTGAGGCGCGCTCGAGGCCGCCCCGCAACTTGACGCGGTCGAAGGGCTGGCGGCTGCCGTCGCGTTTGCGTACGAACAGTGCCTGCGTATCGCAGCGCTCATATGTAGTGAAGCGATGCTCGCAGGCAGAACACTGGCGCCGACGGCGCACAGCGGCGCCGTCTTCTGAGCCGCGGCTCTCCAGAACCCGGCTCCCCTGGTGTCCACAATGGGGGCATCGCACATGACGGATGATACTACGAGTAGGGTCGGACACCTTTCACGAACGCTACATATAGTGTTTGGGCAGGAAGGTGACTGCCGTCTTTGCGGGATCTACTTTCCTCTCGACCCCACCGGTGGTCCCCGGTCAGGCGCCCTGTACGATGAAGAAGTGAGCAAAGGTGAAGACCCCGAACACGGAAGCGGACCCGACGAGTCAGCCTCCAGCATGCGAGAAAAGGCCGCCGCAGCCCGGCTGAACGTAGCTGACAAGGCCGCCCACGCCCGTGAGAACGTGGCCCACGCCCGCCATCAGGCAGTCGAGCGGGCCGGGGTGGCCCGCGAGGCTGCGGTCGAGAAGGCTGGAGCGATACGCGAGTCCGCGGCCGAGACGATCCGGGCCGTCAAGCCGAAGTTTCGCGGTGTCTCCCACGAGTGGGCGTTCTTTCTTTCGCTCGGCCTCGGGATCTCGTTGCTGGTGCTCGCCGACACTCCGCGCAAGCTGCTGGCAGTCACCGTTTACACGATTTCACTCTCGGCCCTGTTTGGCACCAGCGCCCTCTACCACCGCGTGAACTGGAAGACATCGAAGGCGAGAATGCTGATGAAGCGGCTCGACCACTCGATGATATTCCTGTTGATTGCCGGCACCGTGACACCGTTTGCCCTGCTGACCATGAGCGGCACCTGGGCGACGGCGATCCTGATCGCAGTCTGGTCGGGGGCCGTGATCGGCGTCCTGATCGAACTGCTGTGGACAAGCTCTCCCAAATGGGTCAGCGCCACCATCTATGTGATCGTCGGCTGGATCGGTGCGGTCGCATTTCCGCAGATAGTCGGCACAGCTGGCGTGGTTGCGGGTCTGCTTATCGCAACCGGAGGAATCCTCTACACCGTCGGCGCCGTGGTCTACGCAACCCAGCGCCCGAACCCGAACCCGACCTACTTCGGCTACCACGAGGTCTTTCACCTTCTGGTGATAGCCGCCGCAGCCAGTCACTTCGCTGCGATCGCCCTGTTCGCTCTGTGAGTCCCGGCACCGCCAGTCCCGCCGAGCCACTCGAGTGGAGTTCGATACCGGTCGGCGGGGTTCACACCAGGCTTGTTCAGGCCGGTCCTCACCAGGCTTCGGAGGCTGTCGTCTTCATTCACGGCAACCCCGGTTCGGCTTCGGACTGGGTAGGTCTTGTCGAGGAGACAGGTCGGATCGGGCGCGCAGTTGCCTTTGACCTCCCCGACTTCGGGCAGACCGTTGCCGAACCGGGCTTCGGCAACACCGTCCACGAGTACGCCGAATTCGTCGGACGCGCCCTGGAGACTCTCGGAATAACGGATGCCCAGCTGGTACTCCACGACTTTGGTGGGCCGATCGGGCTGACCTGGGCTGCGGCGAATACCGAACGGGTTGCCGGCGTGACCCTGATTGACACCGGAGTCCTGCTCGATTACAAATGGCACCGGACGGCCCGGATCTGGCAGACCCCCGGGCTGGGCGAGCTCCTGAACATGACCGCCAACAGGGCTGTGTTCCGTCGCCTGGTTTCCTCCCCCGA
>CAIZLN010000100.1 GCA_903933815.1 uncultured Solirubrobacterales bacterium | reverse complement strand
GCCGGATCGAGGCTGGACTCAACCCCGCAGTCGCCTCAGTCGCTTCGCTTTTCGTAAGCCGTTGGGACGCGGCCGTGATTGACGAAGCTCCGGCTGACCTCCGGGCCAGACTGGGCGTGGCGGTCGGTCAGCAGGCCTACGCTGCCTACCGGGAAGTGATCGCATCAGACCGCTTCCAGCGGCTGGCCAACCAGGGTGCCCGGACGCAGCGGCTGCTGATGGCCAGCACCGGAACCAAGGATCCCGATGCCTCGGACGTTCTCTACATCGAGAACCTCGCCGCGCCGAACACCGTCAACACCATGCCGGAGAACACCCTGCATGCCTTCGCCGACCACGGTGAGGCCGGAGAGCCCATCCCGGCTGACGGGGGAGGGGCAGGAGAGATTCTGGCCGCCTACCGTGAGGCGGGCTTCGACGTCGACGCACTGGCGGCAAGGCTCCAGTCGGAGGGCAAGGACTCCTTCGCGGACTCCTGGCACGGCCTGATCGGCTCGATCACGAAACAGACCACCGCAGCCTGAACCGGTCGGCCAGGGGGAACGGCCGACCGCGGCCTGAACCGGCCGCCGGCCGGTCAAGTCGGGCGGGCAGCGTGCGGGTCAGGGCGGCGCAGGCAGCTTGCCGGTGCGGGCGATGCGCGCGTAGACCCTGGCGCTCGGGCTCATCTTGCGTTTCAGGGTGACCGGGTCGTACGAGTACATCCCGAAGTGGGCAGCGAATCCCTCGGCCCACTCATAGTTGTCGAGCAGGGACCAGTAGAAGTACCCGCGCACATCGACGCCGTCGGCGATCGTGTCGGAAAGGGCCCCGAGGTAGCTGCGCAGGTAGCCAGGCCGCTGGTCATCGTCGGCATCGTCGATGCCGTTCTCGGTTACGTAGACCGGCTTGCCGTAGGAAGCGGCCTGGGTGACCACGTTGCGCAGGCCGGTCGGGTCGATCTCCCAGCCGAAGTCCGAGCAGACCGAGGGGCAGGGCTGCCCTGAGGGGTTGCCCGTTCCCTTGTAGGCGAGCGTCGGCAGGAAGTCGAACAGCGGGACCGCGGGGGAGATCGGCGCGCCGAGCGCCAAGGCCCGGCCCGGCTGGTAGTGGTTGACGCCGAGGAAATCCGCCTTGTTGGCCAGCCGCGGTCGCACTTCGCCGGGATCCTGGAGCCCGTTGGCGTTTATGTCGTACCAGCCGTTGACGGCGATCTCGAGGAAGGCGCGGTTGAAGATCTGGTCGGCGTGGTCGGCCGCCGTGACATCCGCCGGAGACGACGGGTTCTGGGGTCGCCAGTCGATCAGGTTGGTCACCGGTCCGACCCGGGCCCGGCGGCGCTGCCCGTGGACCGCGTCGTAGGCCGCGGCGCTGGCGAGGCCGAGGTTCTCGAGCGCGCGTAGCGCCGAGGGGTAAGAAAGGATCCCGGGTGCCTTGGTCCCCGTCACCCCCGGGATCGACACGTATCCCTGGGACACGCTGATCAGCGGCTCGTTGATCGTCGCCCAGAGGTCGACCGTGCTGCCGAGCTTCCACGCCACGTACGCGGCGTACTTGCGGAACTCGCCGACGGTCGAGCGGTCGAGCCAGCCGGCCCGCTTCAACCCGGGTGGGATCGCATCGTTTGGTCCGACCCCTGCGAAAGCGGCCCTCACGCCGATCGGATCGTGGATCCAGACCGGCAGGGTGAAGTGGTTCAGGGTCACCATCACCTTGAGCCCCCGTTTCTGGGCCCACTCGAGGATTGATCTGTAGCGCCTGACCGCCTTGTGGTTCGCTATCCGGTCGAGCCTGAGGAGTTCGCCTTTCGAGAACCGGACGCCGGTCTCAACGCCTCCGGTTGACCGGGGGAAGATCCGGCTCCACTCGATGCCGAGGCGCACCGCGTTGTTGTCGAGTGAGAAACGGGCGCGGTCGAGGTCCGACTTCCAGGTCCGCCAGAAGCCCGGGCCGCGGGAGACCTGGTCCCCACTGACCACGCCGTCGTCGATCAGTCCGGGGTTGCTGGTGAACGCGTACCAGTCGCTCCTCCGGTCCACGTTGGCGGGCGTTCCGCCCGCCTCGACCTGGAAGCCGGCCGTCGCGGTGCCCCAGAGGAAGTTCTTCGGGAAGTCCCTGGCAGACGCGTCGGAGGCGCCCCCCGCCCACAGAGCCAGCACTGCCAGGACCACGGCACATGCCACCTTTCTGTGGCCGCCAGTGGCACTGACTGCGGCGATACCCGTCGATCCCTCCACGGCCTCAGCCTAGCAGCGGGACCGACGGGGAGGGAAGGTTCGAAGGCCGCGGAAGCCGGGTATCGGCCCTCGGTATACTGGCTTATTCGCCTGTGTCCGACAGACCGGAGGTCAGATCCCCCGAAGTCCGAGCGACTGAAACAGGGACAGGGCAGCCGGCGGAAGTCCACTCAAATCTTCAACCGAACCGCCAGGACATTACGTATTCCAATCAACCGCCGACCCATAGCCGATACTTATCCAGACCGAAAGGTTTGAGGTAGCGAGGAACTTTTGTTCGAGAGATTTACAGAACGCGCACGTCAGGTAGTCGTCCTCGCCCAGGAGGAAGCACGAACCCTGAAGCACAACTACATCGGCACCGAGCACATCCTGCTCGGCCTTCTCCGCGAGGAAGAGGGTCTGGCCGCGCGGGTTCTGGAATCCCTCGACATAACCGTGGAGCGCGTCCGCGCCCAGGTTGTCCGGATCGTCGGCTCCGGAGAAGAAGTCACATCCGGCCAGATCCCGTTTACGCCCCGCGCGAAAAAGGTTCTGGAGCTGGCCCTGCGCGAGGCGCTCAGCCTTGGTCACAACTACATCGGCACCGAGCACATCCTGCTCGGCCTGGTCCGCGAGAACGAAGGCGTCGCCGCCCGCATCCTGCTCGACTTTGACGCCGACTCGGACAAGATCCGCAACGAGGTCATCCGCATGCTCTCCGGTCCCGGTGGCCGCAGGCCGGGCCAGGCTCCGGGTTCGGGCAGTGGAGCCCCGGCTGAGGGCGGCAAGAAATCCTCGAAGTTGCTTGACCAGTTTGGCCGCAACCTGACCAAGCTCGCCGAAGACGGCAAGCTCGATCCTGTGGTCGGACGTGAGACCGAGATCGAGCGCATCATGCAGATCCTCTCCCGCCGCACCAAGAACAACCCGGTGCTCCTCGGCGAGCCCGGCGTCGGCAAGACCGCCGTTGTCGAGGGCCTCGCATCCCGGATCATCAAGGGTGAGGTGCCGGAGATGCTGCGCAACAAGCAGATCTACACCCTCGACCTGGCCGCGCTCGTGGCCGGCTCCAAGTACCGGGGTGAGTTCGAGGAACGACTGAAGAAGGTCATGAAGGAGATCGCCCAGCGAGGCGACATCGTCCTGTTCATCGACGAGATACACAACCTGGTCGGTGCCGGGGCCGCCGAGGGGGCCATTGACGCTGCCTCTATCCTGAAGCCCGCCCTGGCACGAGGTGAGATTCAGACCATAGGCGCGACAACGCTGGACGAGTACCGAAAGTACCTCGAGCGCGACTCCGCTCTTGAGAGGCGCTTCCAGCAGATCCGGGTCGAACAGCCCACGCCGGAACAGACGGTCAAGATCCTCGAAGGGCTGCGCGAACGCTACGAGCAGCATCACAAGGTCCAGATCTCGGACGAGGCTCTCGAGGCCGCCGCGGAACTGGCAGACCGCTACATATCGGACCGCTTCCTTCCCGACAAGGCGATCGACCTCATCGACGAGGCTGCGTCACGCATGCGGATCAAGTCGATGACGGCACCTCCGGTGTACCGCGACCTCGAAGAGGAGATTGAAACCGCCCGCCGGGAAAAGGAAGCTGCAATCGAAGCCCAGGAGTTCGAGAAGGCGGCGAACCTGCGTGACACCGAGCGCCAGCTCACCACCAGGAAGCGTGGCCTCGAGGAAGAGTGGGCCGAAGGCGAGGAAGGCGAGCGGCCCGTGCTCGGCGAGGAAGAGATCGCCGACATCGTCTCGATGTGGACCGGAATCCCCGTCTTCAAGCTGACCGAGGCCGAGACCAAGAAGCTGATCGAGATGGAAGGCGAGCTCCACAAGCGTGTAGTCGGCCAGGAGGCGGCCATCGAAGCTGTCTCCAAGGCGATCCGCCGCTCCCGAGCCGGGATCAAGGACCCGAAGCGCCCCGCGGGTTCATTCATTTTCCTGGGTCCTTCCGGGGTCGGAAAGACCGAGCTGGCCCGTACTCTGGCTGAGTTCCTCTTCGGTGACGAAGACTCGATGGTCCGCATAGACATGTCGGAGTACATGGAGAAGCACGCGGTCAGCCGCCTCGTCGGTTCGCCTCCCGGTTACGTCGGCTACGACGAAGGAGGACAGCTGACCGAGGCTGTCCGCAGGAAGCCGTACTGCGTCCTGCTGCTCGACGAAATAGAGAAGGCCCACCCGGATGTGTTCAACATCCTGCTCCAGATTCTGGAGGACGGTCGCCTGACCGACTCCCAGGGTCGCACCGTCGACTTCAGGAACGCGATCATCATCATGACCTCGAATATCGGGGCCAATGAGATCGCCAGGAATCAGGGCGTCGGTTTCACGGTTTCCGACGAGACCGGGATCACCTACGAAGACATGAAGGGCCGGATCACATCCGAGCTCCGCAAGGTCTTCCGTCCCGAGTTCCTCAACCGGATCGACGAAGTCATCGTGTTCCACAAGCTGGCCCGGGATGAGGTTCGCGAAATCATCGAACTGATGATCGGCCGGGTGCGCAACCAGGTCGCTGAGCACGAGCTGATGCTTGAACTGGACAACGATGCCAAGGACTTCCTGGTGGACAAGGGCTGGGATCCGTCAATGGGTGCCAGGCCGCTGCGTCGAGCGATTCAGCGCTACATCGAGGACCCTCTGGCTGACGAGGTACTGCGCGCCGGCGGGGGCGACTCCGTGGCTGGCTCGCTGGTCACGTTCAAGCGTGACGAGTCAGGCGATGAAGCCGACAAGCCGCTGAAGCTCAAGATCACCAAGCCGCGCAAGAAGAAGGCCGCACCCAAGGAGCCGGAGAAGGTCGGCGTCGCCCCCTCGGCATCAAAGTCAGGCGACGCGGCTCCGGACAAGCCACCTGCTCCTCCGGCTGAAGACGGCCCAGCGGCTGATTCAGCCGCTGACTGAAGCGCTTCAGCAGAGTCCTCGTGGCTGAGCGGACCCGCGCAGCCTCAGTGATTCCCGTCTTCTAGCGGGTTCCGGGGGAGATCGCGCCGATCACCCCGACCCGGATTCCGAGCCACGGGTAGACGTGCTTGTAGAAGACGTTGTTCTGAGGCTGCAGCCCGACCGCTGAAGGCCACATCTGGTAGGCGGGGGCGTTCGCTATGCCGCCGTGGAGGCGCCGCCAGACGCGCTCTCCCGAAATCCCGGCTGGAGGAGGGGTGATGGTGTCGGTCCACTCGACTGCGTTGCCTCCCTGATCCAGGGTTCCCCACGGAGACCGGGTCAGGGCCTGACCAACGGAGCTCAGGCCCGCGGTGAAGGCTTCTTCGTAGAGCTGTGGGGGCATTCCGATCGGATTCTGAGTCGAGCAGCTCGTAGGGGAGGTCTGGGCGAATACCGGACACCAGGCGGGCGGGGGGAGCTCGCTCTGCTTGAAGTTCGCCAGCGGCTGCACTTCCTGATTGACCACATTGCCGGTTGAGTAATCCAGAGAAGTCGGGGTGGGGGCGGTGGCGCTGCCGTCGCCGTAGACGCCTGGATTGGTTGGGTACTTCCAGTACTCGTCTTCGGCAGGGTCGAAGTAGGCTGCCTTCACCCACTCATTCTGGCTGGGAATGACGAAGCCACGCTTGCGCAACCGGGTGGTGCTGCGGTTCTTCATGTCATACATGCCGGTCTCTGTCTCAGGCGAGAGCAGCACCGTGTAAGTGGTCACGACGAGACCATTCGAGCTCCTGGTTGACTTCCGCAGCAGACTGCCGTTGTAAAGGGAGTTGACCAGGCGAGCTGCCCCGAGGAAGTCCGCGAAGCCAAAAGGCTTGTCCGCCCAGGCCTCTGATGCGACCTTGTAGTGCTCCCCTTCGGGTGCGTTCCGGGCCCTCCTGATCTGACCGTACTGCGGCCAGGCGAATGGCCGCTGGTCCTGCTCGAAGAGCCGGCGACTGTTCGTGCCGCGGGGGTCGACAGTGTTGAGGAACTTGACCCATTGGCGGACCGTGATTTCGAGTTCGCCGATCTGGTACTGGTACGGAACCGCGCCTATCTCGACGCAGTCGGTGCTGCCGGAAGGAGCCGCCGAACAGGACGGATAGATGGCATCTGTGAACGGGACGACTGCGGTCGGCTGGTTGCCACGATCGCCGACTGTGACCACTGAGACACCAACCACACCACGCTTGGCTGCTGAACCGGAGCCGATCAACGGGCCCAGCAGAAGGGCAGAGAAAACTGTCAGAGCCAGAAGGGAGCGTCGGAGTGTGCGGGCGGCAGTCGGCGACGCGAATGAGTTCATGCCAGCGACTCTACTGCCGCGGGACAACTCGAGTCAATCGGCGCTTTTCAGACTAGGAATCAGACTGATTCAAAACCGCGTCAGCGGCAGCTTGGGCTGCTTCTATCTGTCCGGCGACGAGATCGAGTCCGTTGTCCCAGAAAGATGGGTCAGTCAGATCCACACCCACCAGCGCACCCAGCTCTTCCGGCGAGCGCGAGCCGCCCGACGCCAGCATCTCGAGGTAGCCGGGCACGATCTCGTCACCTCGTTCTTCGTACAGTCGGTACACCGACAGCGCCAGCAGCTGGCCGTACGAGTACGCGTATACGTATCCGGGTGAACCGATGAAGTGGGGTACGTAAGACCACCACGACCTGTAGCCGTCGGTGATCTCAACCGAATCCCCGAGCAGTTCGAACTGGGTTTCGTACCAGAGTTCCCCAAAGCGTTCTACCGAGAGTTCACCTTCGCTGCGACGGGCGGTGTGAACCCGGTCCTCGAACTGGTTCATCGCGATCTGCCTGAAGACCGTCGCGATCTGCCCTTCAACAGCCTCGGCCAGCAGTCCGAGGCGCGACGCGGGGTCCTGCTCGGCTTCAAGCAGCCTTCCAAATACGAGCTCTTCGGCGAACACCGATGCTGTCTCGGCTACCGTCAGCGGCGTGTCCTGGTGGAACACGCCGCGGTCGGCAGCCAGGGTCTGGTGGAGCCCGTGGCCCAGTTCGTGGGCCAGGGTGAGCACGTCCCGCCGACGGTCGGTGTAGTTGAGCATCACGTAGGGGTGGACTGAAGGCACCGTCGAGGCGCTGAAGGCACCACCGCGCTTGTCCGGACCGGGGGGAGCGTCGATCCAGCGCTCCTCAAAGAAGCGCGAGACGACAGAACCGGCCCGGGGGCTGAGCGAGTCGAAGGCCGTCTGAACGATCTGGCGCCCTTCGTCCCACTCGATCTTCTGGTCGTCTGTCGCGATCGCAGCCATGCGGTCGTAGTCGGCCAGGCGCTCGACCCCGAGCAGCTTCGCCTTGGTCCGGTACCAGGAGCGGGCCATTTCGTATCTGCCCTTGACCGCTTCCACCAGGGCCTGGACCGACTCGTCCGAAGCTTCGTTGGAAAGGTTTCGCGTGGCCAGCCAGTGCGGGTATCCGCGCAGCCGGTCCTTGGTCGACTTCTCCTGGAGCAAGGTGTTGAAGACGTAGGCCCGGGTGCGCAGTCCGGGCTGGAGCGACTCGGTGACCGCCTCGGCTGTTTCCCGGCGAACCTCGCGGTCCGGATCGGCGAGTCCTGACAGCGCGATATCGAGGGAGACGGGCTCGTCCCCGCTCGGAAGGTCGACCCTGATCGCAGACGTCAGTTCGTCGAACAGCCGACTCCAGGCGCCTGCTCCGGTCACCGAGAGCTCGGTCATGATTCGCTCCTCCGGCTGGCTCAGCAGGTGGTCGCGGTAGCGGCGCTCGTTACGCAGGTAGTGCTCGCAGAAGTCGAGACCTTCGCCCGAGAGCATCGCTTCGGCCTGCTCGTCGTCGAGCGCGGCCCACTCGAGTTCGAAGAAGATCAGCCGTGTCTGGATGGCCGTGGCCCGTTCGGACCCCATCTGGAG
Organism: uncultured Solirubrobacterales bacterium; assembly: GCA_903933815.1. Classification (GTDB taxonomy): domain Bacteria; phylum Actinomycetota; class Thermoleophilia; order Solirubrobacterales; family 70-9; genus 67-14. The sequence continues at coordinate 181 of CAIZLN010000100.1, read as the reverse complement.
CAGGGCTCCATTGGCCGGGTCGGCGGTGTCCGCGGCGAATCGCAGGTGGGCATAGTTGAGTGCGCGGCCGGCGAGTTCGGAGATCGCGGCCAGCTTCTCCATCGCCAGGCGCAGTCCGTCGGAGTCGAGGCCCCCGACCTTGCCGTCGTACTCGCCCGCGAACGTCTGGGCGGCTTCATCG
>CAIZLN010000099.1 GCA_903933815.1 uncultured Solirubrobacterales bacterium | reverse complement strand
GAGCTGGTCGTCCGGGCAGACCGGCATCGACGGCTTCGGGTTGAAGGTCAGCGCGCTCGACGGAGGGAAGCCGAGGTCGGCGACCTTCATCGGCGTGATCTTGGGGACGTCCGGGAAAGGCCCAGAGGGAAGAATGGCGGTGTCAACTCTCCAGTCCGCTGCACTGAAGGCGTTACTGAAGAAACTGGGTCCCGATCTTGGGGAGATCGTCACACCGGCTTCAGCCGTCTCGCCGGCGGCATTCGCCACCGTGGGAACAGCGAATGCGAACAGCAACATGAACACTGCGATTGCGGAACTGAAAAGTTTCATAATCCTCTCCTGTCAAAATGTGTGGCCCGCCTGGGCGGGCGCCTCTCCCAGAAACACTCTCCGGCAGTCTATACCCAAACAACCCTTGGACTAGGCAAGAGTTGCGGCGCACGGTTCCTCTCTTCAGACAAGGGAAGCACCGAACCGAATGGTGACGTCAGATAGCTGAATGAAAATGTCCGGGGCCCGGTAAACCGCAACGGGCAACATCAATGCCGCCCGGAACGCCCTCAGGGCTCGCGGAATACCTGCTGGTACTGCTTGGGCGGAAGGGTGGCCCCGATCGTGTCAAACAGCGGCTGCTGGATACAGGCCGGCGCCGGCACATTGTCGGTCTGGTTGAATCCAGCGAAGCCAAACTGAATCACGTTGTTGTACTGCTCCTCGACCTCCGTCGGGGTGAACGGGTAGCGCAGGTTGACGCCGTACTGGGCCTGCTGTGCCGGCGTTAGCGAAGCCCAGGGCGGGATCGTCGCGTTGATCCCTCCGCCGGTGCAGTTCGAATCGTTGAATACAGGCAGCCCTGCCCCTCCGATGTCCAGATTCGAGCCCGACGCCGGATAAGGGTTGGAGCGGCTCGAGCTGAGCGGCAGCGGCCTGAAGGCCGTGGTCGTCTCCGGACCCAGAGTCACACCGGCACGCACGTACCGGACATCGCCAAAAGTCGCGTAATCAGTACTGGCATTGGTCGCCGCGGCGACGTTGCCGAGGAACCCGGCGAGTTCCTCCTTGTAATAGTCAGCGGTCTGGAGCAGCGGCTTGAGCTCTGCCAGGTAATCGGGCAGCCTCGTCAGAAGTCGTGGCGCTTCCTCGTCAAGGAAGCCCCGCAGTGAGGGGAACGCCAAGGGAGCCTTCGCTATGACCGGCTTGAGCGCCCGGTAAAGACGGATCAGCTGAGGATCCAGCGCGAGAGAGGCGTCGAAGAGCGGCTTGACCTGTCTGGCAACCGGCGTGAACTTCACTACCGAAGGAGTGCTGGCCTCGCTGAAATCCCCGAGGCGCTGCTGGGTCAGGCGGGACTCCCGCAGGAAGGTCGGGAAGATCCGGAAGAAGTCCTGAAGCTCCTGAGTCCTGGAGGCGGTGGTCCTGAAGACGGTGTTCGTGTTGGTGATCAGGCTGCTGAGCTCGCCCTGGCGCTTGCTCAGGGCATCGAAGACAACACCGGTGTTGCGGACCAGCCTTGTGACATCCCCTTCCTGCTGGTTGAGGATGTTCAGCACGTCGTCGAGTTCGGTGAGAGTTCCCGGCAGTACGCCGAAAGTCTGGTTCAGGGTTGCTCCCCGACCCGAAACGGCGATCGAGTTGTCAATCGCACCCTGTTTGAAGGCTTCCCGGGTCTTCGCATCGAAGGTTCTGAAGATTTCATCAAGCTGGACCGACTTCGCTACCTGAGCGGCCGGCAGCTCCCCTCCGTCGGGCAGCATGCCATCCCTCTTGTCTCCGGGCGTGAGCTCTATGTAGGCCTCACCGAGCAAGGACTTGGCTCGAAGTATCGCCCGGGTGTCCTTTGGCACGGGTGCGTACTCCGGGTCGATCTCGAGAGTGACGATCGCCTCGGCATCCTGGTCGCCGGTTCCGAGTTCGACCCCGCTCACCCTGCCGACCTCAACTCCGGAGATCTTGATCTGAGACTGTTCCGCGAGCTGTCCGATCTGCGTCATCGGCATCTTCAGCTTGTAACCGGAGGCCGAAAGCGGAGTCGGACCACCGAACGCCACCCAGACGAAAAGGAGCAGCCCGAAACAGGCGAGCACAAAGCCCGAAATCGTTATCAGTTGTCCTATTGAGGGTGCCTGTTTATTCATGGTCCAACCGGTGGAATGTTGGGACAGATACCACCGTCAACCGGGTTGGTCGGGGGTGGAAGCTGGGCAAGACGGTACGCAGTGAAAAGTTGGGGTATGCCCGCAAATCCGTTCCAGGCGATCTGGGCGGCCTGCAGGCCGGTGTTGCAGTTGATCGTGCTGATGCCGCGACGAACCGGGCCACCGGCATCCTGAGCGGTGATTGATGAGTTGGTGTTCTGGGCCAGCCACGGTGCCCAGAAAAGGAAGCCTTCCTGAGCGTCGCCGGGCGGGTTGTAGGCCAGCAGGTCGAGCAACCGGTTGAGGTTGACGTAGAAGCCACGGACCTTCGCGGTGGTGATTTCGGAAGCCCGGCTGGTTGCCCCGAGATCTGAGAAGACCGGCCGTACTTCCTTGGTGAATGGCCGGATGTCATCACGTACGAGCGGCGTTACCGTGCGCCACTTCTGCAGCGCCTGAAGAGAGGCCTTGAGATTCTTGGCGCCGGGAATGAGGCCAAGGAGGGTCGGCCTCAGCACCAGCGACAACTGGTTGGACTTTGACAGTCCGTCCTGGGCGGCGAGCAGAGTCGGCGGCAGCTCGGTCAGCGCCTCGCGAAGGGATGCTTCCTCATCAGCCCAGGCCTGCAGGTTGTCCTTGGAGCTGGTTATGAAATCGGCCACGACCTCGTCGTTATTGCCGAGCTCGGTAGCAATCTTGCTCAAGGCACTGACACCGCCACTTATGTTTTCCCGTCGCTCCTCGAGCAGACCGTTCAGCCTTGCGGTGTACTGGGCGAAGGGGCCGAAACGGCGCAGGCCCTGCATCAGCTCGCGACCCTTTCCTTCCAACCCGAAGCCAGCCCCGTTCAGCAGCAGCACGAGGTAATCCTGCGTGTCGCGATCGAGCGTGGCGAAGAACTGGTCAAGCTGCACGTTTGACGTCCCCTGGGCAAGTGGCAGTGTGGAGCCCTCCTCCGGCGGCGGTCCGGTGGTGCCAGGGTCGACCTCTATCACCATGTCGTTGAGGCCGGTCTTGGGGCGCAGCAGGAACTCGGCATCCTGGTGGAGCAGATCCTTGTACTTGGGATTGATGTCGAGCCTGACTTTGGCGACCCCGTCTTCAAGCTCGGCGGCTCCCACTTTGCCGACGTTGATCCCTGCGATCACCGTGGCCTGGCCCTGGCCGGGTGTGATGGCCTGAGCTGTTTCGAACTCGGCATTGATCGAGTAGAACTCCTGACCGAGTCCTGGAATCCATGATGGCAGTGCCGCCTTCTGGTTGGAAAGAATCACCAGAAGCGTGACCGTCGCGACCAGCACCATCACCGCGATGGCGATTATGTCCCGGTAGTGGGTCTTTATCGCGCGCTTCACGGAGTCACCTCGGGACTGGCCGGGCCGGGTCCGACTGCGGCCGGGCTGTTCAGGTCAGGTACGTCCTGGGTGTAGCAGGGCTGATCGGTGACCAGAGGTGGTGTGCCGAGGTCCAGCGGACTGGTACCCAGGGTCGGGACCGGGGTCCGCCCGTACAGAGGGGTGAGGATTCCGCCGACCAACGGGTCCGGCATCTGGACCTTTTCCGTTCCACCGCCAACCTGGAACCGGATGAAGGGACCGTTGCCGTCGAAGGTAGAGGTCGAACCCGCGACGTTGACCGCGGAGTAGAGGGCCTGTCGCGAGGCCTTCTGACCATTACCGAGACCGCCGTCGGTGATCACCTGGTCACCCGTCGGAATGATATTTCCGGCGACGCAGAGCCCGAAGTACTGGAGCTGCGGCAGCAGTGCGAGAGTTGCCCTGGCCGAAGTTGTTGTAGCCGGGGTGTTGTTCTTGATGATTCTGGTCAGGCCGAGCAGTTCGCTTTCCGTCAGCAGGGGCTTCAGCTGATTGGCCAGCGGCCGCACCGCCCGGATCGTCTCCGGAATCTCGTTGACACCGGGTGTAATCGCAATCGCGAACCCGCGCAGTGCCGGCAGTGCCCGGTTGAGGTTGCTTAGCGAGGTACGCGCTGTGGTGAGCGTGGGCGGCAGTTCCCGAATGGTTTCCGAGAGGCTCTCCGATTCGGCCGCCAGTGCACCGGTGAAAGTCGCGAAGTTCCTGACGAACCCCTGGACGTCATCGGCCCTGGCATTGACCGTGCCGGTCAGGCGGCCGAGACCGCGAAGCAGGTTGCGGAGTTCGTTCGGATTCTCTCCGAGGTAAGCAGCGTTCACGATCGCGGTACTGCGGGCCGCTACCTCACCCTCGCGGTAGAGGAGATTCAGGGCCTCGCCACCGCTGAGGCCCCTTACCGAGGGCTCGAAGGTGAGGTCTTCGGCCGGTGTGGGAGTCGCATTCAGGCCGGTACCGAGTCCAGCAAGAACCTTCTGCAGATTCGCCCGCTGGGGCAATTGAAGCGTGTTCCTGAGGACGTCGCCCACCTGGACGCTGGTTCCGGTGCGAGTGACCGGGATCACGCCGTCATCGGGCATCTCTTCAGCGTCGGGTGTGCCTGGATCGAGATCGATGAACCAGTTGCCTTCGAGGAAGAGCCTGGGCCTGATCTGCGCTGCGGCGTCTTCCCGAATCGGACGTCCCTCCTCGTCAAGCGAAAAAGTCACGAGGGTAGCTTCTCCGGCAGCAGAGACTTCGGTGACTTTGCCGACATTGATGCCGGCGATCCTGATCGGAGAGTTGATCGCGATGTTGACCGCGTTGGTGAAGGTCGCGTTGACCTGATAGCCGGGGCTGGTGAACGGAATCGACTTTGTAAATGCGAGGTAGAAACCGACGGCCACCAGAACGGCGGCGATCAGGCCGACGGTCAGCGGGCCCGCCCCACCCCAGTCCCTGAAGAACTGCTGGTTGTAGCGCGAGGGTTTGCGGTGGTCGCGGCTCATGGCAGGTTCCAGTTCAACTGCTGTTCAGACTGATCGTTGGTGAGGATCGTGTCCTGGGCGTCTCCGTTGCCGATCACCTGGATGCCAGAGGTATAGATCTCGTTGCCTGCGGCACAGATTCGTGGCTGGCTCGGAGCAGCGGTGTATGGATACGGGTTGGTGTGGAGGTAGTTGCCAGGGTTGACCGGGTAGCCGGGACTGGGCGCACCACCGTTGGCCGGTGCCGATGCAGGCCCGCCCTCCGCGTTGTCACCAACCGGGGGCAGAACACTGATCGCCCGGACCCACTTGCCGACTGAGTTACCGGTCGATGAAACCTCTGCCACATTCCTGAGCAGCAGTGCCAGGTAGTTACAGACATTCTGGGCCGGGCCGAGGAAGCTGAACAGGGGATCGAGTATCTGATTGGTCTCGATCAGCGAATCCAGGCCTGCGTTTACCTGCGGACTGGCCCCGAACTGACGCAGAGAGCGCGCCGTCGGAGCAAGCTGGTCGTAAAGCTTCGGGGTTGAGCGCAGGACGGGGATGCCCAGCTTTCTCGTCTCGTTCAATCCCGGGACGGCCCGTGCCAGGGAAACCGCACCCGGCTGAAGGGTCCGGGCAAAGCGGGCTGAGGCGTAGAGGAACGGCCGGATCCGCGGAGCCTCGCGCTGAACCACGAGCTGAGTCTCGACGCTCTCGGTGATCGAGTCCTGCATGAAGGGTCGGGCCACGACCGCCAAGGCGGAAAAGGTCGTGTCGAGATTGACGAACATCTCGGCCTGCTGATCTGCCACTGGGGCGACTTCCGCTGCGGCCTGCGCCAGGCCCTGGATGAAACCGGTGAGATCCGTCTTCTTGGATGAGAGGTTTCTGGTTACCGGTCGGGCCACCTTCAGCAGCGGTGGCAGTTTGCCCAGGATCTCGTTGATGTCGGCACCCCGGACTGCGAACGCACCACCGTACTCGGCGAGGTTGATCTGAATCGCACGCCTGACTTCAGGCTGAAACATGTTGAAGAACTGATCCTGATCGACGGGCTCGGGAGTCGCCTGAGTGATTGGCAGGGTGTCCCCGGGCGGAATCCCCTGGCTGGAGTTACCGGGAGTCAGCAGCAGGTACTTGAGGCCGAGTGCCGAGCGTTGGCGTACTGTCACGGTCGAGTTCTCAGGAATAGGCTCGACGCTCTTGTCGAGCTTCAGCTCCAGCTTGGCGACGGTGCCGCCATCCTCCAGCTGCTCGGCGTTGACTGAATCGACAACGCCTACCCGCACGCCGGCGATCCGGACTTCATTGCCCTGGACCAGCGATGAGCCCGACGGCAGGACTGCGCCGATCCTGTAGGTGGGCACGAAAGGCAGGCCCGTGTTCGCGTTGTAGGAGAAGAACACACCAACGATCGCGATTACCGTGGTGACCGCGCCGACCAGCAGCGGTGATGAAGAAATCCTCGACTGTCGGCGTACCTTGTTCATTACCTGCCCATCAGGTAGTCGAGGATGGTCATCTGGCTGCGCATCTCGTCGCTCAGCCCCGCTGAGCCAGTGGGCGCGCTCCTGGTGGCCGGGTTGCCAGCCTGCGAGATCGTGCCTTCGTCACCACTTGAGAGCGGGTCGGGGTTCGGGCCAAACGGACCCGTATCCCCGGTCGGCCCCGTGATGCCAGTGGTGCCAGTCGGTCCCGTGATGCCAGTGGTGCCAGTTACTCCGGTCACTCCAGTGACTCCGGTTGCGCCGGTTGCGCCAAGCGGTTCGCCCGGTTCGACGCCGCCCGAATCAAGCTGTCCCAGGCTCGCCGAAGCCGCAGCCGAAAGGCTTGAAGCCGACGAGGCCCAGCCGCCCGGGCAGTTGGAGAACGGGGCTGTCTTGTACTCCGTGCAGCCGGTGATGATGACGTTTGTGCGCTGATAGTGGCCGAACTGATCAAAGCCGTTGAGCGAACTGGCCGTGTTGTAGAAGAAGAGCATCAGGTTGCGGAAGCCGTCCGCCTTGCGTGTGCTGGCAAGGAAGAACTCGAGCTCGGTGAACGGCTGCTCGCCGGTCCTGGCCTGGCGGCCAAGCTTCTGGATGATGGGTATCGAAGCGACCAGATCGGGACCGGACGTGCGGGTCGCCTCACCCAGGCTGGTGAGAGAAACTCTGGTCGCGTCTGCGAACGGCTTGGTCGAGGTGGTGAACCTGCTTATCTGGGTCGCCACCGGCTCCAGAGTGCTGAAGACGGGCTCAGCATCGCCGGCAAAGGTTCCGAGCGCCTTGAATGTTTTCTGAAGCTCACGAAGGGTGGATGGCAGGTTGATCAGGTTTTCGCGCTGATCCTCGCTGCGCTCGGCGGTCGCCGCAGCGGTGTAGCCGGCGTTCCGGAAAAAACCGACCATGTTCGTCCGCCGCTCAGCGAGCTGGCTCAGGTTGTTGTCACCGTTTCTCGCCAACTGAGCCAGGGTCCGGTTCTGGGAAGCGAGGATCTTGAGTACCTTGTTGACCTCGAGCAGGGTCGGGTTGGCCCGGGTGACCGTCTCCCTCAGTTCCGGTCCGCGAGTGGCGAGCCCGACGCCCAGCTCATTGAGGATGATCCGGAAGCGCTGGGCATAGGGCAGGCGGTAGATGTTGTTGATCAGATCCTGATCGACCGACCGACCGTTGTTCTCGAGCGGCAGCAAGTACTGACCGGCACCCGCCTCGCCCTCGGGAACCTGCTGAAGCAGTGGAGGTGGCTCGGTTCCGGGTGGTCGCGGGTCGGTTACCGAGCAGTCGAGGAACTTCTCGCCGATCAGAGACTGGGGCCGGATGATGCAGGAAGCGTCATCCCGGAAATCCTGAAAGGCCGGGTCGCTGATGTTCATCACCACGATTGCCTTGCCGGGACGGGCCGGGTCGGCCGGGTTGTCGCTCACGACCTCGCCGGGCAGCGAAACATCGATCGAGTCGACGCTGCCGACGTTGGCGCCGGCCACTCGTACGTCCACACCGGGCACCACGAATCCACCATTGTCGAAAACTGCCCGGACCTGGTACCCGGAACCTGAATCCTGACAACTCCTAAACAGCAGAAAGGCGAGCACGACCAGCGTCAGGGCGGCCAGGATCATGAAGATCTTCCTCATGGCACCTGACTCGGATCACACTTGCCGACGAGGTTGCCGTCATCAAGGAAGGGGTTGGAGCCGATGATCGGCTGGGTTGATCCGCCCGGGCAGCGGTTGATCCCGCTGATCAGTTCGAGTCCGCCATAAATCTCGGTATCGGCAGGCTCAATGGTTGTGCCGTTCAGCTGCGAGAGCCCGGTTGCCGTGGGACGAACCCTTGCGTAGTGGGCACTCGCGTCGTAGTTGGCCGAGGCAGCACCCAGCTTGCCGAAGGCATTGAAGATGTCGGGCGAGTAGGCACGGGTCTCGGAGATCTCCTCCTGCGAGGCATTGAGAGCCGCCACTACCGCAGTAACCGCAGGCCGAGCCGTACTCTCCAGCGGGATCAGCGCAGCCAGCAGTTCATTGGTGTCGTTGCTCGGACCCGGTCGGCTGGCTGTCGTCGCGAGGTTGGCAGCGACCGGCCTCAGCCTCCTGAGGACCGGGGTCACATCGTTCCTCAGGAACCCGGCGAGCCCGGCATCTGCGGCGCGTCCGTTGGCCGCAAGCAGTGGCTCGACATCGTCGAGTGCGGCCCTCAGGTTGACGAAGGTCGTGTTGCCCTGGCGCAGGGTGGGAGGAAGTTCCTGAAGGGCGAGGGAAAGCGCCTCGTTCTCGCTGGCGATGGCACCCAGGGCGGTGTTGGCGTTGCTGACCATCTCGGTCAGGGTCGGTGAGACCTCAGCCAGGGTGGTCATCAGCCCACCGGTGTTCCTGACGAACTGGTCGAGTCTTGCGTCCTGATCGGAGAGCTCGGCCATCAGACGCTGGGTGGAGCTGAATGAGGCCCCCGAGTACTTGAAGGTCTTGTTTGCGCCCTCGGCTGCATCGCCGGCGTAGATGGCAGAGACACCCTGGATCAGGTTGGACCAGCCTCTTCGAGTCTCCTCGTCGAAGGTGTCGAAGAATT
>CAIZLN010000098.1 GCA_903933815.1 uncultured Solirubrobacterales bacterium | reverse complement strand
CGGCTGCCGTCGCTCCGAGGTCAAGCTGAGCGGTCGGTTCGTCAGCTACGAGAACCGGTGTGCCCTGCGCAAGACCCACCGCCACCTGGACCCGCTGCATCTCTCCACCGGAAAGGGTGCTCAGCAGGCGATCCCCAAACCCTTCCATGCGAGCGTGCCGAAGAGCCCCTGAAATGGCTTCATGGTCTTCAGCGGCGAATCCCTGAAGAGGTTTGAGGTGAGCCGAGCGACCGATCCTCACGGCGTCATCCACGGTCACGCCGTTGGGCACCTGGGCGCGCTGCGGGACAAAGGCCCTCAGCTTCGCCAGATCCCGCCCACCCAGGCCGGAGAGATCCCTGCCGGACCACTTCACCACCCCGGAAGTCGGCTTCTGAAGACCACAGATTGTCCGTGCGAAGGTTGACTTCCCCGCGCCGTTTGGTCCGACGATCGCGAGCAGCTCTCCGGGCATAAGGATCAGATCAGCGTCGTGGAGAATGCTCGTGCCGCCAATCGTGACTCCGACTCCTCGTGCCTCGACCAGCGGAGCGTCGGGATCCGCCGCTTCAAGCGCTCTGCGAAGTCCCATCAGACGGCCTTCCTGAGCAACCACAAGAAGACGGGGACGCCGAGCAAGACGAGGAAGGGGCCGACGGGCATCTCGATTGGCGCTCTGATCGTCCGCGCCAGAGTGTCTGCCGCTACCAGCAGGGCGGCACCACCTAGCGCCGACACCGGAACCACAAAGGCGTGGTTGTTGGTGCCACCCGCAAGACGCACAACATGCGGAATCACCAGTCCGATAAACGCGACAAGGCCGGCAACGGCGGCGGCAGCCGAGGCAAGCACAGCGGCCGCAAGAGCGGAGAGCAGGCGAATCGTGCGGGGCTTCGAACCGAGCGAAGCGGCGACATCATCACCAAGCAGCAACCGGTCGAGTGGCCGGATCATGAAAACAGACAACACGAAACCGAAGGTGAAGTAAGGCCAGATCTGTTTGAGGGTTTCCCAGCCGGTCGAGGTAAGTCCGCCGACCAGGAAGAAGATCGCCGACGGTACCCGATCCGGGTAAGCCGCCATCAGCGCTGCAGTCCCGGCAGCAAACATCGAAGCGATTGCTATGCCGGCAAGGATCACGCGACCGATTCCTCCCCCGGATGCGCCGGTGAACCCGATCAGGAAGACCATCGCTGCCGCCAGCAGGCCAAAAAACAGGGCGCCAACCGGCAGCAGGGCGATGCTGTCCGGGAAAAGAATGATGATCAGTACCGCTCCAAACCCGGCGCCACCGGTCACACCGATAACGTCGGGTGAGGCCAGCGGATTGCCGAGAGCTCCCTGGAGAAGTGCCCCGGCAACACCAAGCGCCGCCCCGACTATGAGGGCCTCAACCGTACGAGGCAGGCGAAGCACCTCCACTATCTGGGTGGTTGTCCCGGGTGCCTCGCGCCCGAGCAGGACATCAATGACCTGGCTGAAGGGAATGTTCACAGCGCCGAGAGCCAGCGATGCGACGATCGCGGCGGCCAGGGCCACCAGCAGACTGATCAGGACCGCGATTCGTCTGGGATTCACGATCAGCTGGCGCAGTCGCTCAGTTGCGGAGGTACTGCCGGCGCAGGAGACCGATCGTCTGGCCGATATCTGTTCCGGCCTGAAGCAGACGGTTATCGGTTGAAATGTAGACCCGGCCCTCCTGGGCGGCGTCGGTCAACTCCCAGGCAGGGTTCGTCTTGATGTAGTCGATCATGCCGGGGATGTCTTCGGTATCTGCATGAGGGACGGCGATGATCACATCCGGGTTCTCGGCAACAACGACCTCATCGGAAATGCGGGCGAAGCCACCGCTGCCGGTCGCGCCACCGGTCACCAGCTGACCGCCGGCCAGCTTCACGAGCTGCCCACCCCAGCTGTTCGGCAGGAAAGTAAATGGAGTGCGCCCGACCCCGAGAATCAGCATGACTTTCGGCCGGGACCGGTACCCACCCGTGTTGCGACGGACCTGGCTGCGGATCTGGCGCACCAGCCGGTCGCCTTTTGCCCTGCGGTTGATGATGCGGGCGATCTGCCTCATCTGGGTATAGACCCCGCCGATCGTAGTCGGCTCGGCGTACCTGACTGTCATCCCGAGGTTTTCCATCGCCTGAGTTCCCTTGGCCCACTGGGATGAAGTGAATACGAGGTCAGGCTTCTGCCGAACCAGCTGTTCCAGGCTGGGCCCGACCGGGTGGACCAGCTTCAGCTTCGGCGTCCGGTTGAGCACCGGGGCAAGTCGTCGGTCGCCGCCAAGGGTCTGCCCGACCGCGACCGGACCAACTCCGAGGTAGGCCATCGTGTTGGCCGCAAACGGTGTCAGGGCAACAACCCGCTTTGGCGCACCCTCGGCCGGGGCAACCGGGGTGACAACAAGGCAAAGGAGCATCGCGAGCAGCACGGCCACGGCTGAAACGGAGATTGTCCGGCTGGTGTTCTGCGTCTGAGACTGGCTTGTGGCGGTCATGGTCTGGGGATGTACTCCTCGGAGGGGTGAAGGAATTCTCGGGGCTACTTACTGACAACACGGCTTGGAGGCGATCGGACCTGCCGGATTCAATTCCTCTCTAAACCGTCGGAATAGGGTACCCTAACAACTTCTTCGACCCTCAATCTGAAAAGCCCGAAAGAGAGTCCCAATGTCTGGCCAGACGCACACCGACCCCAACGCAAGAGCAGTAGTAGGAGCCCACGACCTCCCGGAAGGGGTCTCCGTCCCGGAGGTCTCCCCGATCGCGCGCGACGGCAAGCGGCGCTCCCCCGCCGAGGAAGCTCGCACCCTGGTTGCCTCGACTACTTCAGGGACTCTGGCGACCCTGAGCGACGACGGTACGCCATGGGCTTCACTGGTCACTTTCGGTGTCATGGAAGACGGCTCCCCGGTTCTCTGCCTTTCTACTCTGGCCGAACACGCACGCAACCTGGAGAGGAACCGCCAGGCATCCCTGATGGTTGCCGATCCGAATCACACCGGTGAAGTCCTCGCCGGGGGACGGGTGACCCTGGCCGGACGGGTGCGGCGCTCGGACGAGCACCCTGATGAGCAGTCCGCCCGTGAAGCGCATCTTGAAGCGGTTCCCTCGGCGGCCATGTACGCGGACTTCAATGACTTTTCCTTCTGGATCCTTGACGTCGAGAGAGCCCGCTGGGTGGGCGGCTACGGTCGCATGGACACCGCCCTCGCGCCCGATTACGCCACTGCCGAGCCGGATCCGGTGGAGCCGCAGGCGCTTGATGCGGTCACCCACCTGAATGAGGACCACGCCGACGCGCTGCTGATCATGGCCAAGGCCTTTGGTGCTCATCCGGAGGCAAGCGAAGCCAGCTGTGTGAGAGCGGACCGCTACGGACTCGACCTCGAACTGGAGACCCCGGAGGGCACACGGGCCACCAGGGTGAGCTTCGCCGAGCGGGTCAACGCACCTGGGGGCCTTCGTGCGGCGACGGTCGACCTCGCCCGCCGGGCCCGCGAAGCCCTCCAGCCCGCCTGAGCCGACGGAGCCTGTCGCTGCGCGACTACACAGCGGGTTCACATGAACGCCGGTCTGCGCAGGTAGCGTTGCCGGGGTGAATGCTTCGGAGCCAGATGCCAGCGCGTCCCCGGCAACCGGCACGCTTGCCCGCAGACTCGATACCTCCGATGCAGTCGTAGTCGGCCTCGGCGCGATGATCGGCGCCGGGATATTTGCCGCCCTGGGGCCGGCTGCCGAATCGGCTGGTGCTGCGATGCTCGTTTCGCTGCTGATCGCTGCCTTAATCGCCTGGTGCAACGCGACCTCCTCGGCCGAGCTGGCTGCCAACAGTCCGGAGTCCGGAGGCACCTATGTCTACGGTCGGGAGCGCCTCGGCGACTGGTGGGGATACCTGGCTGGCTGGGGGTTCGTGACAGGCAAGACGGCGAGCTGCGCAGCCATGGCACTCGCCTTCGGTGCGTACCTGTCGCCTGAACTCACCAGGCCACTGGCGATCGCCGCAGTGGTGCTGCTCACCGCGCTCAACTACCGCGGCATCAGCCGGACACTCTCTGCGACCAAGGTCATACTCGCGGCCGTACTGGCTTGTCTGGCCGGTGTGGTGGTTGCCTCGTTGTTCGGCGGAAGCGCTGACACCGCCAACCTCGAACCCTTCTTCGAGGTCGGCCCCTACGGCGTCCTGCAGGGAGCGGCAATTCTTTTCTTCGCCTTCGCCGGGTACGCCCGGATAGCCACCCTGGGTGAGGAGGTCCGCGACCCTTCCCGGACGATCCGTCGAGCAGTTCCGATCGCCCTCGCTATCGCCGTGGCGGTGTACTGCGCCGTAATCCTCTCGGCCCTGCTGGCGGTCGGCCCGACTGCCCTGGCGAACTCGGCGGCGCCCCTGGAGACAGCTGTTTCAGCCGGCAGCTTCGACTGGTTCTCTCCGGTGGTCAAGGCCGGCGCGGCGATCGCCTCTCTCGGCGTGCTCCTGTCGATGATTGCCGGGGTAAGCCGGACTACGCTGGCCATGGCCCGCCGTCGCGATCTGCCCGGATACCTCGCGTCAGTCCACCCCGTCTACCGGGTTCCGCATCACGCCGACATCGCGATCGCAGTGTTCGTCTGCGCGATCGTCCTGCTGACCGATGTGCGCGGTGCGATCGCATTCAGCGCATTCACGATCCTTCTTTACTACGCGATTGCCAACGCTTCGGCTTTGAGACTCTTGCCTGCGGAGCGGACGCGCCCACGGTGGATTTTCAGCCTCGGCCTCGCTGGCTGCCTGCTGCTTGCGGCCACCCTGCCTCCAACCGCGGTGATCGTCGGCCTCGGGGTGCTTGCGGCTGGAGCAGCCGGCCGCGCCATAAACCTCATCCGCCGCCGGGCCTGAAAGAGCACCTGCCCCTCAGGGGCGCATCTCATAACCGCCGGCCAGGGCGCGGGTCTTTTCCCATACCGCGTTGAAGCGATCCTGGTCGACAACCGGCTTGGTGACAGCTCCCCTCGCCCACTCCTGCTGCGCCTCGGTCGAAGATGTCTTGCCGTGAAGCTCAGCCGCGTAGGACGAGAAGTCCCGGACCAGCACGTCGAAGATCTGGTCGAGCGTGTCGTGGGGAAGGCCAGTCAGGGCAGCCTGCTCGCAGATCAGCTGTCCGTAGGGGATCAGAGTGAACAGCTCACCCAGAGTCAGGAGAAAGTCCAGATCCTTCTGCTGGGCCTCGTCCGGTGGTGCCTCGGTCAGCAGGCGCTTGAAGGACTCGGACAGCTCGGCGAACAGGGCGACATTCGGGACGTCCGAAAACAGCTCGAATGCCTCCTGCCACGGACTGAACCGGATCTTCGAAAGCCCACGGGCGGGACCCTGGTGAAACAGGAACTCGTCATCTCCGGGCTCAAGAGTCCGGGGAGGCGAATCAAGATCAGGGTCAGCGTTGAACAGATAGGAGCCCATGAACTTCAATACGAGCGCCATGTTCACATGAACCGTACCCTCCAGCTTTGGCAGGGCACGAATGTCACGGGCAGCCATCTCGAACCACCTGTCACGCTCGAAACCCTTGGCCGCGATCACATCCCAGAGCAGGTCCACGACCCGTTCTCCTTCGGTGGTCACCTTCATCTTGGTCAGCGGGTTGAACAGCAGGTAGCGCCGGTCCTCCAGCGAGGCGGTGCGGAAGTAGTCGATCGAGCGGTTGGCGAACAGCTTCATTGCCGCCAGCCGTGCGAAGGCATCAGTGAAGGCCTGGCGCACGTGCGGGAAGTCGGTCACCTTCATCCCGTAGAGCACGCGGGAATCAGCGTGGGTTATCGCTTCCCAGAATGCGTGCTCGCAGATGCCGATCGATCCGAAGCCGAGGTTGAACTTGCCGATGTTGACGGTGTTGAGCGCGGCGTCGAACGCCCCCGGGCCGGTGTGAAGGATGTCCCCGGGCCCGACAGGGTATTCGTCGAGTTCGAACTGGGATACGTAGCTCTGCGAGTTGACCACATTGCCGATCAGGTTGTACCGGGGATGCTGGGAGTCGGCGGCGAAGAAGACGTAGCCCTCAGGCCCTTCGACCCCCTCTATCCGGCCGAACACCGAGACCATGCCGGCCTTGTTTCCGTTGCCGATGTAGTACTTGCCACCCGAAGCCGTCCAGCCCTCTCCGTCATCACGCGGGGTGAGGACCATGTCGGTCGAGTAGACATCAGCGCCGTGCTCGCGTTCGGACAGGCCGAAGGCGAAGATCGCTCCTTCTCCCAGCAGTCCGGCCGCGCGCTTTCTGGCCGATTCGTTTTCTGACTGAAAGATCGGCCCGAGGCCGAGCATCGTCACCTGCCACGTGTACCAGTAGGCAAGCCCGTAAAAGGCTGAAATCTCGTTGAAGGCACAGATCCTCTGGGTGTCCCATCGGCGCGCCGGGTCACCGTTGCTGTCCCGTGCGGGAGTGAGAAAGTCGGCGAAAATACCTTCAGCGGCCTGCATCTCGAGGAAGTCCGCGTACCAGCGCTGCTCGCGGTCGTGGTCCTTGAGGGTCTGCTTGCCACGGTCCTCGAACCATTCGATAACCGCCTTCAGCTTTTGCTCGTCGGCCGCATCCAGGTGTGGCGCGGACCACGTGTTCGGGTTGAAGATCAGTCCGTCACCCGGAGCCCCGGGCTTGACCATGTTCGTGGGATCAGCAGCAATCTCGGCAGGTTCCATCAGGACAGCATAAAGCCGCCGGGACGCGAACTCAGCGCCGAAAGCTCAGCGGCTGGTGGCCCGGCGGTACCGATAAACGGCAAGCGGAGCAAAGACAGCGATGATCACTGCCGTCCAGGCCACCGCTCCGTAGATGCTGTGCCCGGCCGGGGCCCCCAGCCAGAGCGCGCGCATCGCGTCTACGACATAGGTGAACGGATTGATCTCCGCAAACCATTGGAGCGCGGCCGGCATGGAATCAACCGGCACGAAAGCCGATGAAATGAAAGTCAGGGGGAAAACCGCAATGAAGCCGACTGAACTTGCCGACTCGGGCGAGGAGACAATCAGACCGAGCCAGGCGAAGACCCAGGAGAAGGCGTATCCAAAGAAGATCAGCAGCGCGAATCCCGCGAGAATCTGCAGCAGTCCCGTTCCGAAGCTGAAACCGATGATCAACCCGGTGATGACCAGGATCACCGCCGAAAGCAGGTTGGTCACCATGTCGGCCGAAGTACGACCGGCCAGCACTGCGGGACGGGCCATCGGCAAAGACCGGAAACGGTCGATCAGGCCCTTGCTCAGGTCCTCATTGAGTCCGATCGCCGTTACGAACCCGCCGAAGGCGATGTTCTGGACGATGATCCCCGGGATCAGGAAATCGATGTAACTGAAGCCGGGCGTACTGATGGCCCCCCCGAAGACATAGGCGAAGAGCAGAACGAACATGATCGGCTGAATCGTGAATGCCAGAAGGAGGTCCGGAGACCGCGGCAATCTGATCAGATTCCGTTCGGCAATCACGAGCGTGTCGGCGATCAGCCGTTTCAAGTCTCTGCCTCCCCTTCGTCCGCCGGGGCCTCGGCGGCGTGCCCTGTAAGCGTCAGGAAAACCTCGTCGAGGGTCGGCCTGCGCAGACCGAGATCGTCAATCCCGATGTCTTCCACCTGAAGCCGCTTCACGGCCTCGACGATCGCTCCGTGTCGTCTCCGGACGGCGAGCTTCACTGAGCCCCCTTCGAATACCGGCGTCTCCTCACTCATGGGACCCAGCAGCGCGACTGCCCGGTCAGCGTCCCCGGGATCAGCAAGGTGGACTTCGAGCCGTTCGCCACCAACCATGTCCTTGAGCTCATCGGGCGTGCCGTCGGCGATGACTTTCCCTCGGTCGATTACCGCAATCCGGTCTGCGAGCCGGTCAGCTTCGTCCAGGTACTGAGTGGTCAAGAGCACGGTCGTCCCTTCCTCGACCAGGGTCTCGATCGTCTCCCAGAGGCCGAGCCTGCTCCTCGGGTCGAGCCCTGTCGTCGGTTCATCCAGAAAAATGACCGGAGGCTTGGCGACGAGGGCTGCTGCCAGATCCAACCGCCGACGCATTCCCCCGGAGTAGGTGCTCGTGGGCCTCCCGGCAGCGTCGCTCAGCTCGAAACGCTCAAGCAGTTCGGCTGCCCGCCGCCTGGCGGAGGCGCGACTCATGCCGTAGAGCCTGCCGACCATGGTCAGGTTTTCGGTGCCGGTCAGGTTCTCATCGACTGCCGCGTACTGCCCGGCGAGGCCTATGTTCTCGCGCAGCCCGTCGCCTTCATTGATCACATCCATCCCGGCCACCGTGGCGGTGCCGCTGTCGGGCTTCAGCAAAGTGGCGAGCACCCGGACAGCAGTTGTCTTGCCAGCGCCGTTGGGGCCGAGCAGTCCGAGTACGGATCCAGTCTCGACTTCCAGGTCTACCCCGTCGAGTGCCTTGACGTCGCCGAAGGATTTGCTCAACCCGCGAGCGACGATCGCTGAACCGCCGAAAGAGCTTCCATCGACTCTGGTCGCCCTCGAAGTCCTGTCGCTGGAGCGAGCCCCGGTATCAACCGGGCTTCTGGGGGCTGGGCTCCGCACGTTGGCGAGGCTAGCAATTAAGGCGGGATGAGTCCTGCCGGGTGGTAATGGTCAGGACCCGCTGCTACCTTGGCCATGTGAGGAGAGGTGATCGGTCCATCGGACCAGTTCAGTTGTTGCGTGGTCTGACGGTGGACCGTCGAAGGCCGGACCTGCCCGCACTGGCCCGCGAAACCGACCCGGACCGTTTTGTCTGGAACATCCTGCCTCACGCTGCCCGCAGCTTCGCGGCCAGCATCGTCGTACTTCCGCATGAGCAGGCGCGAGTGGCGGCAGTCGCCTATCTGTACTGCCGCATGCTCGATACATACGAGGATCTGATTCCCGAGCCTTCGGCCAGCGCCACGGAGCTCAACCGCTTCGCCGAACGGTTCGAGTCCTTTCCACCGACTGCCCCCTCACCGCTTTCGTCTGCTCTGGCCCGGAATGACCGTGACGCCGTGTACTTGCTCCTGATCGATCGCTGCCACCTGGTCGACTCCGTCTTCTCAACCCTGAGCGCGGATTCCCGGGAGCAGATCTCCACGCTGGTGCGGTCGATGTCCGAGGGCATGGTGTGGTCGACTGAGGCATTTCACAGACAGGGCGGAGTTCTCGAGGACCAGGGTCAACTGGCGAAGTACTGCCGGAACGTGATCGGCTACCCGGCGCTTTTCACCCTGAATCAACTGTCCGACCGGGACATCCCGGTTGAGGCCAGGGAAGACGCCCTGCTCGTAAGCGAGATGATCCAGCTCGCCAACGTGACCCGGGACGTCGAAAGTGACCTCAGGCGCGGTGTCTCGTACCACCCGGCGCTGAAGCCCTACCTCGGACGGGACAGCAGCGGAGCCGGAGTGCAGGCAGCCGTCCGGGAGGTTCGCGAGGAGTACCTGGCCATGGCGCTGGGTCGGGCGCCTGCATATCGCCGACTGTTCGAGGGCCTTGATCTCGGCGGTACCGCACCGGTCCGGATCGCAGCGGTGCTGATGTTGCTCTTCACAGACCTGCACTACCGCGGCTGCGCGCTGCGGACCGGCCACCTCGCCTGGCCCGGCCCCGGTGGGCGCCTTCAGGTAATCGCCCGTTCGGTGCCGGCGATGATCTCGCCGTCCTGGGCGACCCACACGATCCGCCGGGTCGAGAAGGACTTTCTCGGAGCACTGGTTTCGATCACCCGCGATCTGTCCCCAAACAGAGGTGAGCACCGGGCCGCCCGCGCCTCCTGAGGGCTGCGGATTGTTATGTTGGCCTCTCCCCCTTTCCCCTAACTTCGGATCGTCCTGTTTGCCGGGCTGATCATGTCTTCGGTGCTTCTGGCCTTCGTCTCGCAGCCGGATGTGACCGCCAAGATGTTCGGTCTCGGCCTCGGGCTGGCGGTACTGATCGACGTCCTGTTCGTGAGGCTGCTGATCGCCCCCGCCGTGGTCTACCTGCTCGGGGACAAAGCCTGGTGGCTGCCGCGCTGGCTCGACTGGTTGATCCCGAACGTATCGCTCGAGGGTCACCTGGTCGAGAACGTGGACCCGCGAGGCGAGCCCCTCGTGCCTGAGCTGGCCGAAGCCGAGGCGCGGCTCACCGGCCACTGACCCGGGCTCCAACCGGCCCTTGAGGAGGCCTCCCTGAGAAGAAACCCGTCCGATGAGACAGAAAATCGGGGCGACTGGATTTGAACCAGCGACCTTTCGACCCCCAGTCGAATGCGCTACCAAACTGCGCCACGCCCCGTGCGTGAAAGCGGCACTTTATCGGTAGCGGCGACTCGTGGAGTCCCGGTAGGCGGCGGACCCTCCGGGACTGCTCAAGCGGGTGACGGGAGTCGAACCCGCCCTAGGAGCTTGGAAGGCTCCTGTGCAACCGATACACCTCACCCGCATCAAAAAGTGGGTCCGGATTATAAGAGACCGGACCCGGAACAACCTCGCCGAACATGGCCAAAGCGAACGGGGCTACTAGGATTCGAACCTAGACGAACGGTTTTGGAGACCGTCATGCTAGCCGTTGACATCATAGCCCCGGGGCTGACCATCCTAGCGTCGGGAGGCCCGTCGCGCGGCGGTGGCGGCGTTGGAGTCCCCGGTCAAAGATCTCATCCGGCTGAGTGCCCGGGGACTCAAAAACCCCGGAGGTCGTCAGGCTGAGTCAACGGCCGCGTCGATCCAGCCGAGCATCGCCTCGGCTGGCTCTTCCCATCCCCCGTCGAGCATCATGTCGTGACCGATCCCGGGGAACTCGATCAGCTCGGCGCCCATTCTCCTGGCGGTGTCACGGACATCGGCGATCGGTACAAGGGCATCGTTCGGTGTGCCGAATACCAGCACCGGAGCGCCACCCTTCGGGGGCCCGGCCGGACGATGGAGCAGAACCTGAAACTGGGCGGCCGGTGACTCGTTGCCGCAACGGTCGGCGTATGCCCGAGCCGTGTCCGGGTCGAGCCGGTTGAACAGATAGTCGGCCCTCATCGGCAGCGAGCCACCGACCATGATCTTCGCGGCGTCCCCGGGATGCCTCCGGGCGATCGAGGTGAGAGTCCCGACTCCGGGGCGCGCCGGGATCGGCGCGACGAGAACCGCCCCTCTGGCCGGGTAGCGCGCAATGGCCTTCTGAACGACCAGCCCGCCGAGGCTGTGGCCGACGATCACCGGCTGGCTCGGAAGCGACGCGGCGGTGCGGATGACGTCGTAGACATAGGTGCCGAGGCTGGACCGGACCAGACTCCCCGGGCTGCCTCCATGACCCGCTAGCGAGACTGCGTAAGCAGGATGGCCGGCGTCGGCGGCAGCAACCATCCAGTTCTCCCAGCACCAGGCGGCGTGGCTGGCACCGTGGACGAACAGGATCGGAGCCTTGCCGGTATCTGCCTCGGGCTGGGCTTCAAGCAGCTCAAGCTTCGAATAGGAGGACACGCCCTGAGTCACTTCGCTGGTCATGAACGGCCATGATAGGGCCATCGCTTTGATGCGGACGAGAGGACTCGAACCTCCACACCCTTTCGGGTACCAGGACCTAAACCTGACGCGTCTACCAGTTCCGCCACGTCCGCAAATTGCGACCTCCGACTCGCGAGGCCGCGCAAAACCCGGATGCGACGACGCACATCCGGGATTGATTCTATGATCGCAGCATGGTAGGAGAGGCGAGACCCGGCTACGAACTGTGGCGACCGAACCGTACGAAGGCTTCTTCGCAGCTGATGCGCTTTGTCGTGATGCTTCTTCTGGTCGTTTCGATGGCACTCATGCTGGTCGTCATCATCGGTGGATGGTCGGTACTCAACGGCGGTGGTTACTGGGGAACGATTTCCCTTGGCATCGTTGTCTTCTACGGAATTCTGACGGTCATGGTCGGCAGGTGGAGCCGCGGGGCCATCACCATCAGTGTTGCCCTGGCGGTGCTGATGCTGATCTTCGCGGCAATCGGTTTCGAGTCCTGGTTTGCCCGGGACAAAGCCGGCTTCTCCGATGCCGCACTCCCGTCGGATCTGCTCGGTCTACTCACGCTCCTGATGGTCCCTGTCCAGATCGCGCTGGCGGTCGCTGCCTCGATCGCGGTGAAGCAGGAGTGGCACGTCGAAGAGGAACGCCCGATCGGCTCCGGGGACCCTGGGGCGACGGCCGATGCGGGGCCTGACTCCGCAAGCTCAGCCTCGCCAAGCGCCGCTTAGTGGCGCCCTGCCAAGAGACAGCACTCCACCCGGAACCTGCCACCGGGTCCGTTCTGCTTAGACTTCCGGATCCTGCGGCGGTGGCGGAACTGGTATACGCGATGGATTCAAAATCCATTGCCCGCAAGGGCATGTGGGTTCGATTCCCACCCGCCGCATTCCTCGAAAGGCAGTCACCGTAGAAAATAAGTCAGACAGAAGGCCTCCTACAGGAGTCGCCGGAAGCGATGCCGAGCGACAGGCAGCCCACCATCTCGCCGACGAGCTTCGCGAACGGGGACGTGCGGTCTCAATCGAGTCGGTCTCGGTCCGACTGGCGTCCGGATGGGTCACCTCCCTCCACGCCCTGCTGGCACTCGGCGGGGGGCTGCTTTCGATCAGCTTTCCGTTGATCGGTGCCACCGTCTGCCTGATTGCCGCTTTCTCCTTCTACTCGGAGCGGGCCCTCGGTTTTCCCCTGCTCGGACGGCTGGCGCCGACGCGGGCCTCGCAGAACGTGAGCTCCCCTCCCCCGGGCCCTGCCTGGGCGCAGGTCGAAGTCCTGCTCTGCTGCGGGTACGACCTTCAGCGCTCATACCCGGCGGGCGACTGGCTGACACGTCGCTTCTCGGGTCGCATCACCACCGACCGGATCCTTTTCTGGGGAGGAATGGTCCCCTTGTTTCTTGCCGCGATGCTCAATGTTGCGGCAGTCGAAGGGACCGGCACCCAACTACTTCAGGTGATCGCTTCGGCGATCCTCCTGGCGGTAGTGGCAGCCCAGGTAGACGGTTACTTCTCCGAGAACCCCGAGGCCGATGCAGCCGACATGCAGGCCAGCGCCGATGCGATTGCCGTCCTGGACGCACTGCTTGAAGGGCCCGACGCCGACCCCCCTGTGGCCGTCTGCTTCTTCGGCGCAGAGACCATCTCGGCCGCCGGGGCAGCCAAGTTCTTTGCCCGCCGCCGCGGACCGCTGGACGGGACTCCGGTCGTGATCAACTTTGTCAAGGGCGCCGGCAGCGGCGCAGGGCCGTTGTCGGCCCCACCGGTACTGCTCACGGCCAAGGAGGGCGACCTGTCAACTCTGCGCATGAACTCCGAACTTGGCTCAGGCAGCCCGCTCAGGCCGAAGCCGGCAATCCTGCGCCAGACAACCGCAGCTCTGCTCGCCCGGCGCCGCGGACTGCGAGCCACAACCGTGGTCGGCCAGGGAGAGACTGCGAGTGAAGTCGGACTGGACGCAATCGAAGCGATCTTCACCGAAGGGGATGGGCCGTGAGCTCCACGGACGACCACAGGCAGGCGGGTGAGCCGCTCTGGAGTCCGACGAAGGATGCGATCGAGTCGTCCCGTCTGACCGCGTACCTGAAGTGGCTGAAGGCCGAGCTGGGAGTCGACTTTGATGGCTACGACGCACTCTGGCACTGGTCGGTAGCCGAGCCCGATTCCTTCTGGCAGTCGATCTGGGACTACTTCGCGGTGATGTCCTCGGGAACGGCCGCGGATGTAACCGACGGCCTCGGAATGCCCGAGACCCGTTGGTTCGAAGGTGTCCGGCTCAACTACGCCGAGCACATCTTCCGGGATCGCAACGACGACGAGCCCGCGATCCTCGCGGCTTCGGAGAGGCGTGACCTCCACACCGTCAGCTGGGGAGATCTGCGCCAGCTTGTCGCATCTGCGGCAGCAGGCCTGAAGGCATTGGGCGTCGTTTCCGGTGACCGGGTTGCGGCCTACATGCCAAACACCGAGGAAACGATGGTGGCCTTCCTCGCCACCGCCAGCCTCGGGGCAGTCTGGTCGAGTTGCTCTCCGGACTTCGGTGCCAGCGCGGTTTCAGACCGGTTCACACAGATCGAGCCGAAAGTCCTGTTTGCGGTCGACGGCTATGACTACGGTGGCAGGGCGTTCGACCGGCGCGGGGTCGTACGGGAGCTGGCCGAATCGATGCCTTCAGTCGAGAAGGTCGTGATCCTTCCCTACCTTGGCGGTGATTCGGGTGGCGAAGCCCGGAACGGAGCGCTCGAAGGTGCCCCTGTCGGAGCCATCACCTGGCAGACATTGCTGGACACCGATCCGGGTGCCGGACTCGAGTTCGAGCGGGTGCCGTTCTCCCACCCTCTCTGGATTCTGTATTCATCCGGGACTACGGGATTGCCGAAGGCGATCGTTCAGGGCCAGGGCGGCATCCTGCTTGAACATCTCAAGACGATGAACCTTCACCTTGATGCCCGGCCGGGCGACCGGGTCTTCTGGTTTACCACCACCGGGTGGATGATGTGGAATTTCCTCACCTCATGCCTGCTCACTGACGCCTCGGTTGTGCTGTACGACGGGAACCCCGGCCACCCGGACATGGAGACGCTGTGGCAGCTGGCTGGCGAAGCCGAGGTCACCTGTTTCGGCACCTCAGCCTCCTACATCGCCGCCTGCATGAAAGCCGGCATTGAGCCCTCCCACGGACGCGACCTGTCGAAGCTGCGCTCGGTCGGCTCGACCGGCTCACCACTCGCCCCCGAGGGCTTTGACTGGATCTACGAACAGCTCGGCAGTAACACCTGGCTGTTCTCCACCAGCGGCGGCACCGACCTCTGCACTGCCTTCGTCGGTGGAGTCCCGACGCTGCCTGTCTACCGGGGTGAACTCCAGGCACGCGCGCTAGGCGCGGCGGTCGAGTCCTGGGATGAAGAGGGACGAGCGCATACCGGTGAAGTGGGTGAGCTCGTAATCACGAAACCGATGCCGTCAATGCCGCTGTACCTCTGGGGCGACGAGGACGGCTCCAGGTACCGGGAGAGCTACTTCGACACCTATCCGGGCATCTGGCGTCACGGCGACTGGATCGAGATCACCGAGCGCGGGACCGCCATCATCTACGGCCGCTCGGACTCGACGATCAACCGCGGCGGCATCAGGATGGGCACCAGCGAGATCTACCGCGCGGTGCTGGCTGACCCGGACATCGTCGACGCACTCGTCGTTGATATTCCCCGGCCTGGCACCGAGGGATGGATGCCCCTGTTCGTGGTTCTGGCCGAGGGTGCCGAGCTGAGCGACGACCTGAAGAAGCGGGTCGCCAGTGAGGTTCGTGAGTACTGTTCGCCGCGCCATGTACCGAACGAAATGGTCGCAGTTGAATCGGTGCCGCGAACACTCAGCGGCAAGGTTCTCGAAGTCCCGGTCAAGCGGATCCTGATGGGCACGCCAGCTGAGAAGGCGGCCAGCCGGGACTCGCTCGCGAATCCGGAAAGTCTCGACTTCTTCGTGGAGTACGCCCGGACTGTCGCCGGAGGCTGAGCAATCCTCAGTCTGACCCGTGCCTCAGGCCCGACCCGTGCCTCCAGGCCCGACCCGTGCCTCAGTCCTGGACCCGTGCCTCAAGCCCGGACCCGTGCCACACGATCCCCCGACGGACTCTCGGGGAAGTGACAGGGATAAAGG
>CAIZLN010000097.1 GCA_903933815.1 uncultured Solirubrobacterales bacterium | reverse complement strand
CGCCGGCGGATGATCTTGCACTTCTCACACATCGGTTTTACCGAGGCTCGGACTTTCATCGTCCTTTAGTTCCTTTGGGAAGAGATCTCCCGAGAGCCCCATTAATCGGGCTACGGGCGTGAAAAAGCGGCCCATTAGGCCGAACGCGAACAATAGCAAGAAGATTCATGTCTCGTCCCAGGGGTTGAGTATTCTTGGACCGTTATCGGTCGCAGCCACCGTGAACTCGAAGTGTGCAGCCATTGATCCGTCCTCTGAGTAGACCGACCAGCCGTCGTCGTCCATGAAGATTTCCGGGCCGCCGACGTTGACCATAGGTTCGATCGCGAAGACCATTCCCTCCTCGATCTCAGGTCCGCGACCCGCCATACCGTAGTTCGGGATCTGCGGTTCCTCGTGCATCGTCTCGCCTATTCCATGGCCGACCAATGACCTGATGATGGAAAACCCGGCCGCCTCGACGTGGGTCTGTACCGCATTCGAGATATCCCCGACCCGGTTGCCGGGGACCATCTGTGCGGCTGCCAGATCGAGTGACTCCTTGCTCACCTCGAGCAGGCGCGCCGTCGTCTCGTCGATCTCCCCGACCGGGATCGTGCTTGCCCCGTCAGCAACCCAGCCATCCAGGGTGACCCCGATGTCAATCGAGATGATGTCGCCCTGTTCGAGTTCGTAGGGGCCGGGAATACCGTGAACGACCATTGAATTGGGTGAAGCACAGATCGACCCCGGGAATCCACGGAAACCCTTGAAGGTGGGCTCCCCGCCCTGAGAGCGAATGAACTTCTCGACAGCAAGGTCGAGTTCGGCAGTCGTGATGCCGGGCCTGACCATCCCGGAGACCATCTTCATGCAGCGCGCGTGGACGGCACCGGCGGCTGCCATCTTCTCTATCTGCGCGGGGGTCTTCCGCTGGATCATGCAGCGTACGGCAGGGCCGTGGGACTCACGGACCCTCTTCGAGGCTGAAAGTTGAAATCAGGGAGCGAACCGCTTCGCCAACCTGGTCGGGGTCACGGGAGCCATCAACCCTGTTCAGGAGGGCCTGCCTGCTGTAGTAGTCGACCAGGGGGGCAGTCTTCTCGTGATACTGCTCAAGGCGGTGGCGGACCACTTCCGGCTTGTCGTCGTCACGAACGATCAGCTCCGAGTCGTCAACATCACAGATTCCTTCAACCTTCGGCGGATTGAACTCGACGTGGTACACGTAGCCACCGTTGCTGCTGACCCGGCGCCCCGAAAGCCTGCGGACTATTTCCTCATCCGAGGCATCGATCAGGATCACCGCCGTAAGCTGGCGACCGATCTCGGAAAGCTTGGCATCAAGGGCTTCGGCCTGGGGGACAGTGCGCGGGAATCCGTCGAGGATAAAACCACGATCGGCTTCACCGCTCTCGAGCCGCTCGGCGATCAAGCCGATGATCACATCATCGGGAACCAGATCGCCCCGGTCCATGTACTCCCTGGCCGCGAGTCCGACCTCTGTCGCGTCCTTAACCGCAGCACGGAGGATGTCCCCCGTCGCGTAGTAGGGAAGCTCCAGGTCTTCCTGAAGGCGTTCGCCCTGGGTGCCCTTGCCGCTACCGGGCGGGCCGAGCAGGATCAGGTTGAGATTTCGATTGGGCATGGGGTTTCCTCGGCTCTAGCGGAGGAAGCCCTCATAGTTGCGCATCATCAACTGGGCCTCGAGCTGCTTGACCGTGTCGAGCGCGACGCCGACCACGATCAGGATCGATGTACCACCGAAGAAGAAGCCGCCACCAACCTGGTTGAACAGGATCGTCGGGAACGCCGCGACAGCACCGAGGTACAGCGCGCCGGGGAAGGTCAGTCGGGAGAGCACCCGGTCAAGGTACTCGGCGGTCGGCCGGCCGGGGCGCACTCCCGGGATGAAGCCACCATATTTCTTGAGGTTGTCCGCCTGGTCGACCGGATTGAAGGTCACGGCCGTATAGAAGTAGGTGAAGATGATGATGAAGAAGACCTCACCGACCACATAGGCCCACTGATCCGGCGCCAGAAAAGCGGCGAAATCAAGGGCGGCGGGGGTGTTGATCAACTGCCCGATGGTCGGCGGCAACGCCATGATGGAGGCGGCAAAGATCACCGGGATCACGCCGGCCATGTTGACCCTGAGAGGCAGGTAGGTTGAGCCACCGGAGGTCATCTTGCGACCCACCACACGCTTGGCGTACTGGACCGGTATTCGACGCTGGCCTTCCTGGACGAAGACGATGGCGACCACCACGCCGAGGATGATGAAGGGCAGCAGCACCACGAAGATCTGGTCGGGGTTGGTCCACCAGGTCTGGATGCCCGGCAGGACGCCGGAAACGATCGAGGCGAAGATCAGCAGCGAGATGCCATTGCCGATCCCCCGCTGGGTGATCAGCTCACCCATCCACATGAGCAGGATGGTGCCTGCGGTCAGACAGATGGTGATCAGGAAGACATTGGGTACGGTGAGACTGCTGATCACGCTTTCGCCCCCGGCCGGCGCGAGCGAGTTGAAGAGGAAGACATAAGCGAAGGACTGCATCGCGGCGAGCCCTACGGTGAGGTAACGCGTGTACTGGGTGATCTTCTGCTGACCGACTTCACCCTCTTTCTGGAGGCGCTCCAGTGAAGGAAGCACCACCGTCATCAACTGGAGGATGATCGAGGCAGTGATGTAGGGCATGATGCCCAGCGCGAAGAGCGAAAGCCGCGAAAGGCTTCCGCCGGAGAAGAGGTTGAGGAATCCGAGGATGTCGGATCCGGTCAGCGAATCCTCAAGGCTGTTGATCGCGTCAACATTGACGCCTGGAACCGGAATGTAGGCGCCAAGCCGGTAGAGCGCCAGGATACCCGCTACGAACAGGAGCTTCCTGCGGATCTCCGGTACCGAGAATGCCTTCGCGACGGTTGCCAGCATCAGGCTTCGATCAGCTCACAGCTTCCGCCAGCAGCTTCGATCTTGGTCCTGGCGGTTCCACTGAAGCCATGGGCCTTCACGGTCAGCGCCTTGCTGATCTCGCCCTTGGCAAGGATCTTGACCGGATGCTTGCGGGTCGCCAGGCCGGCGTCCTTGAGGGATTCCGGAGTCACTTCGGCACCTGCCTCGAAACGCTCTTCGAGGTCGCTCAGATTGACCGGCTGGGTAAAGGTACGGAAGTTCTCGAATGGCATCGACTTCTTCATGTTCGGACCGCGCAGCTTGCGCATCCGCATGTG
>CAIZLN010000096.1 GCA_903933815.1 uncultured Solirubrobacterales bacterium | reverse complement strand
GTGAAGAAGCGGCGCAGGCGATCGTCGGTTTCCCGGCGGCGGCTGTCGAGCACGATTACCCCGTAGGAGTCGTGGTGGTGGAGGAAGCGCTGGTAACGCTCGGCTAGGAACATCAGAGCGGTCGAGTAGGTGTCTTCATCGGTGGCGAAGAACTCTTCGTACCCACTCATCTCCGGGTAAAGCATGGTCACGAAGCAATTTATCGGCAGCGTGGGCAAGCATTCATAGACGGCGTCGGCAACATCAGGCGGGACCACTCCGGTGGCCGTGTCAGACCACTTCAGCTCCCGCTCGGCAGGCCACGCAGCCGACTCGAGGCAGTCGTCCCAGCGACGCCTCAGGACGTGCCAGTCTTCCGCCTTGACCGCAAAACCGCCGAGAGCGAAGACCGCGTCTTCAGGAGTGCCGGATTCGTCAAGGAACAGGAGGTACACCCGGTCAGCTTTTCACAGCCGTCCGGTACTCAGAAGGCGGCGTATCCCCAGCCCCAGATGACCTTGTCGATCCGGTCGGCGATTACCTGGTTCCTGCGACCGTTGTCGCCGGTCATGATTGAGTCACGCACACCGTTTCGGGCGTTGAGCACATCGATTCCCCCACGGCCCAGGAGGCTGCGGCGGGGAGTCTGCCCCCTCAGCTTGCGGCCCAGGGTCAGAGAATCGTTGTAGCGGGTGCCTTCGAGGCTTTCCAGGTCGGGTGAAAGCCTGAGGGGTTGCCCGCAGGGACCGGCAGCCCAGCGGGCGTAGCCTGCGGCCAGGTCAGCCCTGACGCCTTGTGGCGATCCCCCGAAAACCAGATTGTCATCACCGGGGCCCCCTGAAACGTCGCCCCCCAGGCAGGGATCCTGCGAGTGGAGAACATCGGACCCGGTTCCTCCAAGCATTCTTCCTCCCGGAGAGATGTAGAGCTGGTCGTCGTTGGCACCACCTGAGACAGTCGAGCCGTATCCATCGGCGCGAATCGTGTCCCTCGTGCTGCCACCGAGCAATGTATTTTCGCCCGTCCCCCCGTCGATCAGAGCGGTGACTGTTCCGGGCACTGACCTCTCGACTTCGACCCGGTCACCCCCGGCTCCGCCATAGACCAGGATGCCGTTCAGGTCGCCGACCGGCACCTCGCAGGCCACCGAGAAGGCGCCGCCCGCGGTTTCGGTGCAGCCCCCGGTGAGTACGGGATCTGAGTCCACCCTGACCCGGTACAGGCTGCCACGCGACTCAAAGCCGACGCTGATCCGGTCAGCGTCGCTGCTGCCAAGAATGGTGAGTACGCCGGACTGATCAATATTCATGCTGACCCTGCCCGATCCGATATTTCCGGGCGAATCCTCACCGCAGAAGGTGACCGAGAAAAAGCCGCTGCATTCGTTCAGTCCGAGGCCGCCGTCGGCGATGTCTCTGTCCGGATCCTGTCCGGTCAACTGGTCGTCGCCAAGTCCTCCGGAGATTTCGTTGTTCACACCCGATCGACCGACGATCGTATCCTCGAACGAGGAGCCGATTACGTTTTCAACGCTGCTCAAGGTCTGTTTGCCGTTGCCCTTGACGACTCCCGTCCGGAGGTCTACGTCCACCCCGGTAAAAGGCCGGTCAGCGGCGGGAGTGTGTGTCGCGAACGAGATCAGATCGCTCCCGGTGCCACCATCAACGGTCACCACTCCGGCAGATGTGGAAACCAGAAAATCATTGCCTCCCCCAGCCTTGACCTTCGTGATCCCGGCCTTGATCAGAATCGTGTCGTTGAACGAGGTCCCGTTCAGCCAGTCGTCCCCCGAGCCGCCGTCAAGGAAAACGGGGCCGTCGCTGCCCGGCCTGTTTGCGTTCAGGCGATCGTTGCCACGATCCCCGAACAGCCTTTCCTCGAGGCCGCTCTTCGACCTGCCGCCGTCCGAAATGAGGACATCGCTTCCGTTACCGCCAAAAGAGGAGGAAACGGCCCGGCCCAGTGAGTGGATCCGGTCAACTCCGGTTACTCCATAAAGCTGGTTTCCGGTTCCGCCGTAGTCATAGATCGTGTCGTTACCGCGGAGGCCACGGATCACATCCCGGTCGGCAGCCTCGCGTGGAACTCTCATCGGCGATCCGTACAGGAAGTCATTTCCGTTTGAACCGAGAATCAGGTCGTTGCCGAGACCCCCTCTCGCGATATTCAGGTTGCTCTTGTCATGGAGGATGATGCGGTCATTGCCCGGGCCGGTGTCAGTGAGGCTGCGCCCCTTCCCGGCCATGACGGTCTGCGGTCCGGTCCCGGCGCAGATTCGGCTGTAAGGCTTTCCGATCACCGTTACGTTCCTCCCGGAAACCCAGACGACGTCCTTGAATCCGACCCGTACGCTCTGGTTGCCTGCCTTGATGAAGCGGTCAACCTTCTTCCCGAAGCACAGCTTGACGGCAGCCCCTGCCGGAGGAGCCCCTGCGGCCATGACTGCGATGGCGATCAGCGCGAAACAGAACGCCAGCGAAGCGATCGCCATTCGGGTAGTCAATCTGAAACCGGATTTCACAGGTATCCTCGAGGAGTTCTTGCAGACCACCAAAGGGTGATCCTGCTTACTGGAACACGGCTGACTGCCATTCGCTTCGGATTCCGCGGCTGACCGCCCTCCGTACGGCTGCCAGTCACCCGGAAACTCTAAACTAGAAGGCATGTCCAACAGAGAAAATGATTCCGTAAGCAGGCGCAAAATTGTAGTCACCGGTGCTTCGGGATTGGTTGGCTCGGCACTCTGCAACGCTCTGCTTGACCTTGGCGATCATGTCGTCGGGCTCAGCCGCAGCCCGGAAAAGTCGGCCCTGGCGCAGCCCGCGGTCCAGTGGCTCGGCTGGGAATCGACAAAAGAACGGCCCCCCGCTGAAGCCCTCGAAGGCGCCGACGCCGTGATCCACCTGGCTGGCGAACCGATCAATCAGCGCTGGAATCAGGATGTGAAGGACCGGATCGCCCTCAGCCGAATCAAGTCGACCAAGAACATGGCTCAGGCGATCAACGCCAGCGACAACCCCCCGTCGGTCTTCCTTTCTGGTTCGGCGATCGGTTACTACGGTGATCGCGGCGACGAGCTTCTTTATGAAGATGCCAGTCCGGGCGACGACTTCCTCGCTGGTGTCGTGGTCGATTGGGAAGCTGCCGCTGACGCGGTTTCCGGGGTTGCCACGCGGGTGGCAAAGATCCGCACCGGCCACGTGCTCGACCCGAAAGGTGGCCTGCTGGGTGAACTGCTGACCCCGTTCAAACTGGGCGTCGGCGGGCCGATCGCCAGCGGCAGGCAGTACATGTCCTGGATCCACCGCGACGATGAGGTTGGAATCCTCCTCTGGGCACTGGAAAACGAGGCTGCCGTCGGTCCGATCAACGCAACCGCGCCAAACCCGGTTACCAACAAGGAATTTTCCAAACAGCTCGGCAAAGCGGTCAGTCGACCGGCGTTCATGCCCATCCCGGGATTCGCCCTTGACATCCTGAGGGGCCCGGAGTTCGGCAGCGTTCTTCGTGAGGGACAGAGGGTTTACCCCCGGCTTGCCACCGAGAACGGCTACGAGTTCAAGCAGCCAGAGCTGGCTGGCGCGTTGGCAAACCTGCTGCGCTGATTCAGCCGAAGAAGACTTCGGCCTCGTTGTACAGCTCCGGGGGAACCGTCTTGAGGACGGCGACTGCGTCGCCGAGGTCGACCAGGTCAATTTCAGTTGAGCGCAGGGCGGTCATCCTGCCCCAGTTGCCTTCGTTGGCAGCTTCTATGGCATGCAGCCCGAAACGGGTCGCCAGCACACGGTCAAAGGCGGTTGGCGTGCCACCACGCTGAACGTGGCCCAGCACAGTCGCCCTTGCCTCTTTGCCCGTCTTCGCTTCGATCTGGCCTTCGAGCCAGTGAGCGACACCCCCCAGTCGGACGTGGCCGAAGGCATCTGTGTTCGACTCGTCCTCGTCCGGAAAGCCTCCTACCGGTCTGGCGCCTTCCGCGACCACGACGATCGGGGAATACTGATCCTCGAAGCGCTTCTCGATGTATCCACAGACCCGGTCAAGGTCAAACTCCTGTTCAGGAATCAGAATCACGTTGGCCCCTCCGGCCAGCCCTGAATGGAAGGCGATCCAGCCTGCGTGCCGGCCCATTACCTCAACGATCAGCACGCGATGATGGCTCTCGGCTGTCGTGTGGAGCCGGTCAATCGCTTCCATCGCAATGTTGACAGCGGTATCGAAACCGAAGGTGTAGTCGGTGGCGCCCAGATCGTTATCGATCGTCTTTGGCACCCCGATCACCTTGACACCGGAGTCCGAAAGTGATTTCGCCACCCCGAGGGTGTCCTCTCCCCCGATTACGATCAGTCCGTCGACGCCGTTGGCTTCCATGTTTGCCGCGATCGTCTCGATCCCACCTTCGACCTTGAGCGGGTTTGTCCTGGAGGATCCGAGGATCGTGCCACCGCGAGGGAGAATTCCGCGCACCTGCTCCACGCCGAGCGGCGCGGTGAAGTTCTCAAGGGGGCCCTTCCAGCCGTCGCGGTAACCGACGAACTCGTTTCCCCAGTCAGCAGATCCGCGGCGAACGATCGCGCGAATGACGGCATTGAGGCCGGGGCAGTCGCCCCCACCTGTCAGCACACCGATGCGCATCAGGTCAGGATCTGGAGCGGGACGGAATGTGGGGCTTGATCTTCTCGACCAATGGCAGCAACGCGTTGATCGTAAAGCCGATCGCGATGATGCCGAAGAAGACCAGCCCGGCCACCGGACCCCCCTGGCCCTGGGACCAGGAAAAGACTGCGAATGCTGCTGCGATGAACAGGGCTACCGGCATGACCATGGCCGCAATCCTACATAACCCGGGAGGACTGACCATCGGCGAGTGCCTCCCGTGCTTCGACCAGGAATGCTGTGACCCCGGAAACCGCCTCGTCGGTACCTTCTGCGTCAGCCAGCATGCGCACCAGTCGCGACCCGATGATCACGCCATCGGCCGTCTTTCCAACCTCCCCGGCCTGCTCGGCACTGCCGATGCCGAACCCGACAGCGACCGGTACATCTGCCTTCTCCCGCACATCCTCGACCAGTTCCCGCAAGTGACCGGGAAGCTCGCCCCGCTCACCTGTGGTTCCAACGTCGGAGACGACATAGACGAAGCCTGATGCGACCGAGCAGATCTCCTCCCGACGGCGGTCGAGTGTAGTCGGTGCGATCAGCGGGATCACGGCCAGGCCAGCTTCGCCAAGGATGCGGCGTGCGTCCTCATCCTCCCCCAGCGGCAGGTCGGGGACGATCACTCCACTGGCACCGGCCTCACGCGCTCTGGCAGCAAAGTCGGCTGGCCCATCTCCGCCGAGGATCATGTTCGTGTACGCCATCAGGACGACAGGCACGCGTGTGCTCACCTCTCTACATATCCCGAGAACGGTCTCGAGCCTGATACCGGCGTTGAGTGCCGCAGTCGCCGCCTCATGGATGACGGGGCCATCAGCGAGAGGGTCCGAGAACGGCACTCCCATCTCGATCAGGTCAGCGCCACCATCCACGTAGGCATGAGCGATACGGACCGAACTCTCGCGGTCGGGAAATCCGCCCATCATGTATGGCATTAGGGCGGCGCGTCCTTCCGCCCGGGCGGCATCAAAGGCGGCTTCGATCCGCGCAGCGCCGGTCGCCGTTCTGGTCTCGGCCACGCTCAGATTCCGTCCATGCCGAGCACTTCGGCAAGATCCTTGTCGCCCCTGCCGGACAGGCAGACGACATCGAATCCGGTCTGCCCGGTGGCACCCTCGGCCAGCAGCCAGGCGATCGCGTGTGAGGTCTCCAGTGCCGGGATGATGCCTTCCAGCCGGCTCAACTCGCGGAAGGCTGAGAGCGCGTCCCGGTCGGTCACCGCAACGTAGTTCGCCCGGCCCGAGTCACGAAGCCAGGCATGCTCAGGACCGACTCCGGGGTAATCAAGGCCGGCCGAGACGGAGTGCGCCTCAAGTATCTGCCCCTCTTCGTCTGCAATCACCGATGACAGCGACCCGTGAAGAACTGACGTCCTTCCAGCGCTGAGAGATGCGCCGTGCTGGCCGGTCTCAACCCCTGAACCGGCAGCTTCGACGCCGATCAGGGCCACGTCCCTGTCCGGGACGAAAGCAGCGAAAGTACCGATCGCGTTCGAGCCGCCGCCGACACAGGCGATCACACGCTGCGGCAGCTTCCCTTCCTTCTCAAGGGCCTGGGCACGGGCCTCATCACCAATCACCCGCTGCAGATCGCGGACAAGATCCGGAAACGGCGCCGGGCCGACAACGGACCCGATCACGTAGTGGGTTGTCTGGACGTTCGCGACCCAGTCGCGTATGGCGGCGCTGACGGCTTCCTTCAGGGTCCGGGCGCCGGCCTCAACGGCAACGACCTCGGCCCCGAGAAGGCCCATGCGCTCGACATTGGGGCGCTGCCGCCGAATGTCCTCACTACCCATGTAAACGATGCATTCGACATCAAGCAGCGCGCATGCGGTAGCCGTCGCAACTCCGTGCTGACCGGCTCCGGTCTCGGCGATGATTCTCGACTTGCCCATGCGCCTGGCCAGCAGGACCTGGCCTATCGCGTTATTGATCTTGTGGGCACCGGTGTGGGCGAGGTCCTCGCGCTTCAGATATATCGAGTGCCCGACACGCTCGCTGAGGCGCTCTGCCAGATAGAGGGCAGTCGGACGGCCTATGAAGTCACGACGCAGGTGCTCAAGCCGTTCGATGAAAGATGGGTCATTGCGGGCTTCGGACCAGGCGGCAACCAGCTCGTCCAGCGCCGGAATGAGGGTTTCGGGAACGTAGCGACCACCGTACGGGCCGAAGCGGCCCGGGGCTGAGGGCTCCTCCTGCGGGAGCGAAGGCGAGGAGCTGGGAGCTCGACTGCTCATGGACCCGTCACCGGTGTGTAGCGGGCAGCCTCGAAGAAACTCGCCATACGGCCATGGTCCTTGAGGCCCGGCTTCTTCTCCACCCCACTGGCGACATCAACCGCATCCGGTCTGGTTACCCGGATCGCCTCCGTCACATTCTCCGGGTTCAGCCCACCGGCAATGATGAAAGGGACCGCCGAGTGATGCTCCTCGAGCAACTCCCAGTCAAACGCTTCGCCGGTCCCACCCCACATACCGGCGCTACCGGTATCAAACAGATGGAAGTCGGTCCGGAAGGCCTCAGCCTGATGCACGTCGGCGGCGCTTGAAACATGTACTGCCTTGATCACCTTGGTGCCGGTCCGACGGGCAACCTCGGTACAGAAAGACGGACCCTCATCTCCGCTGAGCTGAACCATGCTGAGATTGGCGTTCTCCACGGCGCTGGCCACCCGCTCCAGGGTCGGGTTCACGAAAACACCGACAACCTCGCAATCGCGCCTGAAGGCGGCGCCGATCTCTGCAGCTTCTCCGAAACGCACCGAGCGCGGGCTGGCTTTGTGGTGAATCAGCCCGATCGCCCAGGCGCCAAGGCGGACTGCCTCGCCGGCATCTTCAACGTTCGTTATTCCACAGACCTTGACCTTCACCAAACAAGCGTATGACAACAGCCACACGGGGTCGGTCGTGACCCCGCCCAACGGGGCGG
>CAIZLN010000095.1 GCA_903933815.1 uncultured Solirubrobacterales bacterium | reverse complement strand
TGCCGGCGGCGTTCATCGACGAGATGTACGACAACCTTGACCGCAGGACCCGGTCGGCCGTGCTGCGGCTCTATCGCGATCAGAAGAAGATCGGCAGGACCTCGAAGCAGCTGGTCCCACCGCTGGCGGCGGCGGACATTCCCGCGCTGGTCATCTGGGGAGGTGGCGATTCCTACCTTCCGGTCCCGCTCGCTGAGCGCCAGAAGGAGGCCTTTCCATCGGCTGAGGTCCATGTCCTTCCGGGCTCCGGACATTGGCCCTTCATTGACGACCCCGCCACCGTCACCCGCCTGCTGACGGAGTTCCTGCGGGCCAGCGCCTGAGTCTCCGCTCCACGAGGTAACTGGCCTGAGTCGGCCCCGGTGTCTGCTGGTCCTCGTCAGCCCGCAGGCAGCTCGCCGGCTTCGATCGCAGCCAGCACAGCGCAGCCCGGCTCGGTCCGGTGCTCGCAGTTGCGGAACTTGCAGAACTGGGAGAGTCGTTCGATTTCATCGGCACGCTCGTCCGGGGGTTCTTCGACCAGCAGCCCGGGGGCACGCAGCCCGGGGGTGTCAATCAGCAGGGTGCCACAGGGCAGGCCGAGCATCTCGCGGCTGGTGGTTGCGTGGCGGCCGCGGTCATCCTTTGACCGGATCTCGGCCGTGACCTGGCGGTCGTAGCCGAGCAGGGTGTTCGCCAGGGTGGACTTGCCGACCCCCGAGCTGCCGAGCAGCAGCACCGTCTCGGTCGGGGTCAGGCTTTCCCGGAGGCGGTCGAGGCCGTCCAGGGTGCGGGAGCTGAAGGCCAGCACTTCGATGTCGGGAAAACGCTCCTCCGCCTCGCCCAGAGACGGATCAGCATCATTGACCAGATCCGACTTGGACAGGGCGATCACGGTCCTGGCGCCGGAGGCCTGGGCCATCGCCACCATGCGACTGAGCCGTTCGAGGTCGTGGTCTTTATTAAGTGAGCTGACCACGATCACGACGTCGATGTTTGCCGCCAGCACCTGAACCCGGTCGCGATCGGCCGGCGACCGGCGGGCGAGTGTGGTCCGTCGCGGCAGGACCTCGTGGACGGTGCCGTCGCGCCCGGCCGCCACCCAGTCGCCGACGGCAGGCATTGCGGTCGCGTCGGTCGGCCCCTGGAGCATGCGTCCAGCCGGCTTGCCCAGCATCCCGCCTTCGGCGCTCACCAGGTCGACGATGTGATCTCTGTGGAGCCCGGTGACCCGGGCCGGGATCCGATCCTCTCTCGGCTCGCTTCCCCAGGCCTTCTCGTCCGCCTCCGTCCACCCGAGTGATTCGAGCGAATGTTCGGAGGCGCTGTCGGCAAGTCCGCTCAAGAAGCCTCGTCCACGGGTTTGCGCTGGGCCGGATTAATCAAGGTTGGGTGGGTTTCATGGTCGAGGTCTTTGCTGCCTCGATCAACTCGAGCAGATCAGCTTCCCGACCCTCGCGCAGCAGGGCGATCGGGTCGGGTTCGCCGTTGACGATGCCCTCGAAGAAGTCACGGCGGTCGTAGTAGGTCGGGAGGTTGCGCTTGGCCCACCCCCGGACCTCGTTCAGGATCACGGCCAGGCGGGCATAGTCCTCGCCGTAGAGCTCACCGATCTCACGCTTCATGCGCTTGGCCAGGGCGGGGGAGGAGCCTGCGGTCGAGATGGCGATCGCCAGCGGTCCGGTACGCACGATCGCCGGCAGGATGAAGTTGCAAAGCGGTGGGACATCGGCCACGTTGACCAGCATCGCCAGCTCCTCGGCGTCTTCGTAGACCTTGATGTTGACTTCGGAGTCGTCTGTGGCGGCGATCGCCATGAACATGCCCTTGAGGTCATCCGCTCCGCCGTAGGGGCGACGGTGCCAGGTGATCGACCCTTCTTCAGCCAGTTCGCACAGCGGGCCGCAGGCTTCGGGGGCGACCAGAACGGCATTGCCACCGCAGGCGAGGATCCCTTCGGTCTTTTCCAGACCGACCTCGCCACCTCCGACCACCAGGCAGTCGCGGCCCTTCAGCTTGAGGCAGGCGATGTAGAAAGGCGTGTCTAGCATGTCCCGGACGCAGGACTGGTCGCAGATTCCCTTGCGGAACTGACAGACGCACTCTTTGCCGGCAAAGGCCTGGGCTGGCATAAGGGCACCCTAGAAGGTGAGGGAGCAGACCGCCGGACGGGGCCGCTAGGGCTGGCGTGGCCGGGACACAGGCGGCATCCGGCCTGACAGTAAAAAGGGGCCGAAGGAAGCGTGAAACTTGGCGAAACCCGAGGGCGCAAACGATAAGACGCCACCGGTGCTGCCGTCCTGCTCTGCTACCGTCGCCGATCAGATGCGACTGATAATCACCGAGAAAAACAACTCAGCCCAGAAGATCGCCGAAATTCTTTCCGCGGGCAAGGCCACTGAAACCAAGTCATTTACGGTGCCGGTCTTCCGGTGGACCGACGGTGATGATGGTGAAACCGCTGTCGTCGGAACAGGCGGTCATGCCGTGGAGCGGGCCTTTCCTGAGGGCAAGGAGTACAAGCAGTGGAAGCTGGAACTGATTCCGGGCCTGATCGACGCGCCGTTGATTACAAGGCCGACCGACGGCAAGAAGAACGTGGTCAAGGCGGTACAGAAGGAAGCGAAGTCCGCTGACACTCTGGTGATCGCAACCGACTTCGACCGTGAGGGCGAGCTGATCGGCCTCGAAGCCCTTGAGACCTGCCTCGAGGTCAACCCCGAACTCGAGCCGACCGTCAAGCGGGCCCGCTACTCGGCGCTGACCAGAGAAGAGATCGAAGGTGCCTTTTCCGGCCTGTCCGAGCTTTCCTACCCACTGGCCAACGCCGCCGCCGCCCGCCAGGACATCGACCTGATCTGGGGCGCCGCCTTCACCCGGGCGGTCTCGCTGGTCAGCAAGGCCTACGGCGCCAACTTCCTCTCGGTCGGCCGGGTCCAGAGCCCGACCCTCGGCCTGATCGTCGAGCGTGAACTCGAGCGGCGGGCCCATGTCGCCAAGCCGTTCTGGGAGCTGTTCGCCAAGTTCGAGCACCCCACCGGGGCCAGCTTCGAAACCCACCACGCCACCGACAAGTTCTGGGACAAGGCCGAGGCTGACGCCGCACTGGCCAGCACCGCGAGCCCGGGAGTGGTCAAGTCGGTGACCAGCCGCAAGAACTCGAGCAAGCCGCCGACCCCGTACAACACGAACTCTTTCCAGGTCGACGCCTCCAGCCGACTGGGGATCACGCCCAAGCAGGCCATGAACTACGCCCAGGACCTCTACGACGACGGCTTCATCTCCTACCCGCGAACCGACAACACCATCTACCCGGACTCGCTGCCGCTGGAGAAGACGATCCAGTCGCTGGTCAAGATCAAGGATTTCGCCGCCGCTGCGCCGCTGCTCGATGCGCCTCTGAAGCCAACCCAGGGCAAGAAATTTGACGCCGCCCATCCGCCGATATACCCGACCCACGCCCTTTACCCGAGTGCCCTGGACGGTCCCAAGGCGAGGGTCTACGAGCTGATCGTCCGTCGCTTCCTCGCGACCTTCTCCGGGCCGATGGTCACCGAGTCCACCCGGGCCGACATCGAAGCCGGAAGTGAGACTTACTTCGTACGCGGCAAGGTAGTGCTCGACCCCGGCTACGCGGGCATCTACACATACGCCCGTTCCGCCGACGAAGAGATCCCGGCACTCGAAGAGGGTCAGCATCTTGCGCTTGACGGCAAGCCGTGGCTGGTGGACAAGGAAACCCAGCCGCCAGCCCGTCTTTCCGAGGCCAAGCTGGTTCAGCTGATGGACGAGCAGGGGCTCGGCACAAAGGCGACCCGCCCGGACATCATCCAGAAGCTCTACAGCCGCAAGTATGTGCGCAATCACCCGCCTGAGCCGACCGCCACCGGAATGGCGATGTACGAGGCCTTCAAGGAGTACGTGCCAGAGATGGCCACCTCCAAGATGACCGCCAGCCTTGAAGCGGAGATGGACCAGATCGCCGAGTCGAAGATGGAGAAGGAGAGTGTGGTTGAAGACAGCCGCAAGCTCGTGCATTCGACTTTCAAGGAACTGCTCGAAGGCGAAGAGGCACTCTCGAAGATGATCTGGGCAGGCATGGACAAGGACCGCATCCTCGGTCCCTGCATCGTCTGTCAGGAGGCCGGCCGGGTCAAAGAAGACGGCTCGCCGAACATGCTCAGGATCATCCGGGCCAAGAAGTCGGGCAAGTCATTCGTTGGTTGTTCGGGGTGGGAGCCGGACAGCGAAGATGCCTGCGACCAGACCTTCCCGATGCCGCAGCCGAACTTCTACGAAGTCACGCCGCTGGAAGAGAACTGCTCGATCTGCCACCGCACTCCGAGGGTGAACGTCAAGACCCGTGGTCGGGC
>CAIZLN010000094.1 GCA_903933815.1 uncultured Solirubrobacterales bacterium | reverse complement strand
GCTTCCACAAGACACAATTGCCGGGCCTAACAGACCTCAGGCTGGCCGGACAAGTCCGGCACAACAGCCCTAGCTGAGGCGCTCGACCAGAGTTGCTTCTCCCTGGCCACCGGCAACACACATGGTCTCGATCCCGAACTGGTGGTCATCGGTCTCCATGACGTTGAGCAGCGTCCCCATGATGCGGGCGCCGGTCATGCCGAACGGGTGGCCCAGGGCGATGGCGCCGCCGTGGGTGTTCAGCTTCTCCATCGG
The DNA here is from genome assembly GCA_903933815.1 of uncultured Solirubrobacterales bacterium. Classification (GTDB taxonomy): domain Bacteria; phylum Actinomycetota; class Thermoleophilia; order Solirubrobacterales; family 70-9; genus 67-14. The sequence goes on along the minus strand of CAIZLN010000094.1, from coordinate 8,319 downwards.
GATGCCGACCTCTTCCGAGATCGGGATCACCTGTGCGGCGAAGGCCTCGTTCAGCTCGACCGTGCCGATGTCGTCGATAGTCATGCTGGCCCGATCGAGCAGCTTCTTGACCGCTCCAATCGGGGCGACACCCATCAGTTCCGGCTCGTTACCTGCCGTGGCCGAGGTGATGATCCTCGCGCGCGGGGTCAGGCCCAGCTCCTTTGCCTTGGTGTCGCTCATGATCAGAACGGCGGCCGCGCCGTCGTTCAGCGGGCAGGAGTTGCCGGCGGTGACACCACCGCCGCCGAAAGCCTCCGGCAACGAAGCGAGTTTCTCGCGCATCTCGCCGCCGTCAGCACGGGGGCCGTCGTCCTTGGAGACCACGGTTCCATCGGGCAGAGTGACGGGAACGATCTCGCGATCGAAGAAGCCATCCTCCTGCGACTTGACCGCAAGGTGCTGCGAGCGCAGGGCGTAGTCATCCATCGCTTCGCGACTGACGCCGTACTTGTTGGCGACATTGACCGCAGTTACGCCCATGTCGATGTAGGCGTTCGGCTGTCCGTTGTTTCCGATCAGGTACTCGCTCTGGTCCTCCTGGCCCGCCGCACGGGATCCGGCGATCTCAGCGCGCTCGTTGAACGAGCTGACGAACTCGACCCCTGCGGCGATGTAGATGTCACCCTCGCCGTTCTTGATCGCGTTCGAAGCGTGACGGATTGCGTCGAGGCTCGACGCGCAGTAGCGCGAGACGGTTACACCAGTGGTGGCCGGAGTCAGCTTGTCCGAAAGCAGGACGAGAATCCGGGCGAGGTTGTAGGCCTGCTTGCCCTGGGGCATGCCGACTCCACAAAATACCTCCTCAACATCGGCGGGATTGACTCCCGGGTTGCGCTCGAGGAGCTGGTCGATGGTCCAGGCGCCGATGTCATCAGGGCGAAGCTGGGAAAGCGAGCCCTTGAAGGCACGGCCGATCGGGGTGCGGACGGTGTCCACGATCACTGCTTCAGGCATTCGGAGGTTCTCCTTGGTCGATTTCGGCCGGGAAAGTTACTCGGGCCGATTCTTGTAAAGGGAAAGTTAGTGAACTTCGCATCTGCGGGCCGGGTACATTGCCGATATGAGCAACCCCGCACGACCCGGCGGCACTGATACGCCAGGCTCAGGATCCGTTCCGCCGCGGCCAGTGACGCCGCGGCCGAGGGTGCCGGTCGCCGCCCAGCCCAGGCCCGAAGTCGACCTCGCGACACGACTTGACGGTCAGCGCGGCTGGCTGAACGAACTTGACCGCTCGCTGAAGAAGCGATCGATCATCGCTCTGCTGCTTACCTGCGTGGCAGTAGGCGTCGGTGCCGCTGCGCTCTACGTATCGATCACCAGAACCAGCGACGCCGACCGGATCGATGCACTGGAGACACGGATAGAGACAATCGAAGACGCCGCTGCGACAAGCGGTGTCGCTCCGACGATTTCGCCGGAGACGACTGAGTCCGAAGGTGCGGTAGGTGAAAGCAGCACGACTGAGCCACCGGCCGACGGTGTGGGAACGGGCGATGCCACAGGTGAAGCCTTGACACCTTCTCCCGACATGCCGGACGAATGACCCCACGCGTCGCCTCCGAAGGTAGTGAGACCACCAATCTGAGCGACGGTGGTCATCCCGGAGTCCTGCTGCTCACAATCAACCGGCCGGAGCGCATGAACGCTATCGGCGCCAGAGAGTCCGCAGGTCTGGCTGCGGCTCTGACGGAGTTCGCTGAAGACGACTCCGCCCATGTGCTGGTCATCACCGGTGCCGGTACCGAGGCTTTCTGTGCGGGGGCCGACCTCGATGCGGTCTCGGCGATGTTCTCGGCGGAGTCGGCAGCCGAGCCACTCTTCACACCGGACCCGGACAGGCCGCGATCCCCTGCAGAAGGCAACATTGGTCCCACTCGCCGGACCGGAATCTACAAGCCGATAATCGCCGCGATCAATGGCGCTGCCTACGCCGGCGGGCTTGAATGGGCCTGCTTCGCCCATCTGCGAGTTGCCGACCAGCACGCCTCTTTCGGGGTCACCTGCCGCCGCTGGAATGTCGGCCTCGGTGACGGCGGGACCCAGCGCCTGCCGCGTCTGATCGGCCTCGGGCGGGCGCTTGACCTGATCATTACCGGCAGGGTCATTGGTGCCACCGAAGCGGAGAAAATCGGCCTGGTGAACGAGGTCACCCCGAGTGGCCAGTGCGTCGGGCGCGCGCTCGAACTGGCGGGGCAGATCGCAGCGCTGCCTCAACCGGCCCTGAAGACGGACCTCGAAGCAGTGATGCGCGGCTCCGGCAGACCACTCGAGGAAGGCCTCGCGATTGAGGCCGGGTGCTTCGACCGGCTGCTGGCCGAACCTGAGCTCCGCCTTGGGGCCCGCCGGTTCGTGGAGCGTGAACACCCGGATCGCGTGCCGGGCGCTCCACCCCTCCACCTGCCGGGAAAGGCCTATGCGTTCGCCGAGCAGGCACACCGCGGCAAGCTGGATCGTTACGGACTGGGCGAGTTCATTGTCCACCCGGTCGCGGTCGCGAACCTGGTGAGACCGTTCGGCGATTCCGAGATAGAAGCTGCGGCATACCTCCATGACACGATCGAGAAGACCGATGTAACGCCCGAGGTCCTCGAGGCCGAGTTTGGCCCAGCGATGCTCCAGCTGGTTATGTCTCTCAGCCAGAACCCCGAGATCGACGCCCGACTCGAGCGGCGGGAGGACCACCGGCAGCGCATCCGGGACGCCGGATGGAAAGCACAGGTGATCTATGCCAGCGACCGCGTGGATGGCATGCGCCGGATGAGCGAGCTGATCGAATCCGGAACCGACGCTGACTCGATCGAGGCCATCAGGAGAATCGCCGCCTGGCACGAGGACTGTGAAGCGATCCGGGATATGGACCTTCCGCCCGAGCTGTTTGCGACCCTCACCGAGGAGATAGCCAGGCTCGAACGTCTGGCCGGCTGATCGGGCTTCACTACCCTTCACACAAGATCATGCGTCCAGCATGAGAAGCTTCTGAAACCTTGAGCCGCGCCGCCCCGACATCCGTACACACCCACCCGAACAATGTCCGGGTCGAAAGCCGATTCGGTCGGCTTTTCCGTGAGGTCTGCACCTTCGACCGCATGGAAGCGATCAGCCTGATCCATTCCACCATCTACTTCGCCCTGCTGGTCTCGGCCTTCGTGCTGGACGGCCCACAGCCCTACACATTTATCTTCGGCCTCTCCCACGGAGTGATCTGGATCGGCATGTCAATCGTCAGCGTGCTGGCTGTGTACTACCGGGTCATCAATCTGCGCCTCGCGGTAGCGATATCGGTGCTCGGCTGCGTCGCACCGTTTTTCGGTTCGGCCGAGTTCCTGCGCCAGAAGCACCAAATGAAGGTTGCGCGACGGTGAGCGCCAGTGACCGACTCTGCTTCACCAACGCTTCGCTCAACGGCGAGACGGTCGGTCTGGCCGTTTCAGACGGGCTCTTCACCGGAATCGGGCCGGATGTTTCCCCGGACCCCGGCGATGAGGTAATCGACGCAGGCGGGGCGATCCTGGTCCCGCCTCTGGTCAACGGGCACACCCACGCCGCCATGACCCTGTTCCGCGGCCACGGCGATGACCTGCCGCTGATGCGCTGGCTGCAGGAAGCGATCTGGCCTGTCGAAGCGAAGCTTGAAGACGAAGACGTGTACTGGGGCACCAGGCTCGCCTGCCTGGAGATGATCCGGACCGGCACCACCAGTTTCTGGGACATGTACTGGGAGCCAGCCGCGGTTGCCCGTGCGGTCGAAGACTCCGGTCTGCGCGCGGTCGTGGGGCCCGTGATGATCGATCCGAAGCTCCCCTCGGAGACAGAGAGCCGAAACAGGACCCAGGTCGCCCAGTTCGACCACCTCGCCACCTGCGGACCCCGGATCACCCCCGCGGTGTCTCCGCATGCGATCTACACGGTCAGCACCGAGGGCCTGGAGACCGCGGCCTCGCTTGCCGCCGAGCGCGACCTCCCACTGCAGATCCACCTGTCCGAGACATTGCCCGAGGTCGAAGACTGCCTTGCCAAGTACGGGGTTCGTCCGGCGTTCTATCTCGACAGCATCGGCCTGCTCAACGAAAAGACCGTCCTCGCCCACGGTGCCTGGCTGGATCGCTCCGAGCTTGAGCTGATCGCCGAGCGTGGAACTACCGTTGTCACCAATCCGGTCGCCAACATGAAGCTGGCAGTCGGCGGGGTTTTCCCCTACCCGGAAGCGCGCCGGTCCGGAATGAAGATCGGCCTCGGGACCGACGGGGCCGGCTCGAACAACTCCCTTGATCTCATCGCCGACCTGAAGTCCTTCGCCCTTATCCAGAGGCATGCGTCGGGAGATGCCGAGGCGGTACCGGTCGACGAGGCCTGGGCGATCGCCACCGGGCGCCGCTCCGACCTGCTCGGCGATCCCGATCCGCTTCAGCCGGGCAAGCCGGCCGATTTCCTCCTGCTGGACCCCCACGCCCTTGAGCTGGCCCTGGGGAGTCTGGCCTCGAACCTTGTCTATACCGCCAACGGATCCGTCGTCCGGACTACCGTCGTTGACGGGCGGGTCCTGATGAACGGATCCCTGCCTGAAGATGCCGACGAGATAATCGCCAAGGCCAAAGAGAGAGCCACCCGACTCGGCCTGGCCTGACCTGGCCTGACCCAGCCTGGCCTGACCCGACCTGACCCGGGCCGACCTGGCCTGACCCGACCCGGCCCGACACGGAACCGACCGAAGTTCAGGCAGAGGGTCTGCCTGCATCCCGGTCACCTCGGCCGTCCACCCCCAGTAAGCGAGTCTCGGCCATCAATCCCCGCGAGGCTCCCTGGGTCCGCAAGCTGCCCCGGGCAAAGAGAAAAGCGCCCTCTGGCGGGCGCTTTCGTGGCACTGCTGCTCTGAAACCAGACAGTGGCTAGAGATACCCCATCGGGTCCTGTGCTGCGCCGTTGATACGAACCTCAAAGTGGAGATGCGGCCCGGTGCTTGAGCCGGTATTTCCCGAGTAGCCGATGATCTGGCCCTGGTCGACCGACTGGCCGGCCGCGGCAACGAAGCCCGACTGATGGGCGTAGCAGGTGGAAAGCCCGCTGCCGTGGTCGACGCAGGTGTAGTTGCCGTATCCACCGTTGTAGGAGGCCATGATCACCGTGCCGCCTTTGGCCGCCCGGATCGGCGTGCCCTCGGCCACGGCGATGTCGATGCCCTCGTGCATGCGTCCCCAGCGGTACCCGAAGCCCGAGGTGAAAAGTCCATCAAGAGGCCAGATCAGTCCGGCGGCGCTTGGCGCCGACATCGGGCCGGCCGGCAGAGTGCTGAGTCCGGACGCCGCGGCAATCTGCTCCTGAATCTTGGCCTGGAGGTCTGCCTGGATCTCTTCCAGGCTCTCAGCCTGCGCGTCCACACGGTCAAGTACGGACCGGCGCTCGGCACGGGCGCTCACAAGCTCACCCTGCTGATTCTGGACCGCCTGACGGGCGGTTGCGAGGTTCTGCTCCTCGGCGGCGATCGCATCACGGGCCGACTCGATCGTCTCCTTGGCCTTTTTGAGTCGGACAACAACCGTCTGCTGCTGGTTACGGAGGTCCCGGACCCTGGTGATGATGGTCTCGTCCTGATTCTGGATGTGCTCCAGATACTCGGACTGTTCGATCAGCTCGCCGTAGTCAGCCGAGGTGAGCAGAAGATCCGTGATGTCCGTACTGCCGCTCTGGTAGATGGCGACGAGCCGTTCGCTCAGGACCACAAGTGAGCGTTCCAGCCGGTCGGCAAGCACCTTCAGCTCCTCGTAGGCTGCGGCAAACTCGTCCTCGGCCTGATCAAGCTCTGCCTGCTTATCAGCCAGGCGCAACTCGACTTCGCGCTCCTCGGCCCTGAGCGCCGCGACCTGAACCTCGTAGTCGCCGATTCGCGCGGAAAGAGCGGAGATCTCCTGCGAAAGCAGGCCCCGGCGATCATTGGTCCGGTCGAGTCGTTGCTCGGTTTCACTGAGGCGCTCCTCGACGGTTGCCTGCGCCGGGCCCTGGGCCCAGACGGCTGACAGGACGCCAACGGCGGCAAGCACGAAAAGGAAGCGGGGTCCGAAGGACCGCAGGCTGAGGGGGTTTGAATCAGTCACTCCTGACGAAGTGTAAGCACTTGCTAACAAAAGCAGGATGCGGTCGGGGTTCTGCATAAGAGCTTGCCGCCAGCAACTGAACTCAGGCAAGCATCGTCCTCTCCTCCCCGTAAGATCGCAACGGTGCCTGTCGGAGACCCAGACCCCGAAAGCAGTGCCGGGAGCGGCGCGGGCGGTTCCCCGGTCCGTTACGAAAACGTCTCCAAGCAGTACCCCGGCTCTGACGCATTCGCCGTCCATGATCTGAGTCTTGAGATTCCCGCGGGAGAGATCTGCGTGCTGGTCGGGCCCTCGGGCTGTGGCAAGACGACTGCCATGCGAATGGCAAACCGCACCGTCGAAATGACCTCCGGTGACATCCTGATCGGCGAGCGCTCCGTAAGGGATGGCGACCCGGCCAAGCTCAGGCGTGAGATCGGATATGTGATCCAGCAGATCGGCCTGTTTCCCCACCGGACCATCGCCGAGAACATCGGCACGGTTCCTTCGCTGCTCGGATGGGACAAGGGACGGATCAGGGAGCGCGTCTCGACCCTGCTCGAGCTGATCAGTCTCGGTCCGGAGTTTGCCGATCGCTACCCGGGCCAGCTTTCCGGCGGCCAGCAGCAGCGGGTCGGTGTGGCACGGGCGCTGGCGGTTGATCCGCCTGTGATGCTGATGGATGAACCATTCGGGGCAATTGATCCGATCAACCGGTCACGGCTCCAGAATGAGTTCCTGCGCCTTCAGGCCGAGATTCGAAAGACGGTCCTGTTCGTTACCCATGACGTTGACGAAGCGATCAAGATGGGTGACAGGATCGCGGTGATGAAGAAGGGTGGCGAGCTCGCACAATTTGCGACGCCAACCGAACTGCTGATGGAGCCGGCAGATCAATTTGTAGAAGACTTCGTCGGTGCCGACCGCGCGCTGAAGCGCCTCGCCCTGATTCGGGTGAAGAACGTACACCTGTGGAAGGCGCCGGTCGCACGGGCAGGCGATCCGACGGTTCCGGTCAGGGCAGCGGTCGAATCCGCCGAAGTCCCGCATGCCGTCATGGTGGACGCTGAAAACCGTCCATTGGGCTGGCTGTCGGCAAGAGACCTGTCCGGCGATGTTGTCCCGGAGGTACCGGATTCGGCCGCCGAGCCGCTGCTGGACGGCGAGATTACCCTCAGGGACGGCCTTGCGTCCCTGCTCGCCAGCGGGTCCCGCTACGCAGTGGTGACGGATGGTCGGGGTCGGCTCGACGGGGTACTTTCGATTGAGATCATCTCGGAGTTCCTCAGCTCCGAGGAGGGCTCACAGGTGTCGATACCAGCGGTGGACCGTGCCGGCATCTGACCTGTTTCTGCTGGCCGAGGTGTCAGAAGACTTCTTCCGGGACCGCTCCGGCGGAGGATGCATCCGGGAAAACAGGCTGTTCTGCCCGGGCTGGGTCGCAGACAACGCTGACCGCTACGTGGACCCCACCCTCCAGCACATTGTCCTGGTAGTCAGCGCGGTTGTCGCAGGCTTCCTGATCGCCTTCAGCCTTGCCGTGCTGGCCCACCGCCACCGCTGGCTGTCGTCGCCGTTCCTGGCTGCGACCGGGGTGCTCTACACCATCCCGTCAATCTCGTTCTTCTTCCTGCTGCTGCCGATCACCGGCCGGGGAGCTGTGACTGCGATCATCGCGCTGACCGCTTTCACTCTGCAGATTATTTTCCGCAACATGGTCACCGGCCTGCGCAATGTGCCAGGAGAGGTAACCGAAGCAGCACGAGGAATCGGACTGACCCGCAAGCAGCTGCTCTGGCAGGTGGAAATCCCGCTGGCAATGCCCGAGATAATCGCCGGACTGCGTATAGCCACGGTTAGCACGGTGGCCCTCGCGACCCTGGCTGTGTTCGCAAATGGCGGTGGGCTGGGGACCGAGATAGTCGTCGGCTCGAACATCACCTTCAAGACCGGCATCATCGTCGCCGGTTCGATCGCCGTGCTGATGGCGATACTTTTTGATGCCCTGCTGCTGCTTGCCGGCAGGATGCTTGCGCCCTGGACCCGGGCGGCCGGATGATCCTGCCGAGCCTTGCCACCCTCGGGCTGTTCGGTGAGGCCTTCGACTTCGTCTTCAACCAGCAGGAAGCAGCGACGGGCGGTGTGATGGTCGGGGGGCCGCAGCAGATACTGGAACTGGCAACCAAGCAGCTGGAAGTGACGCTGCTGG
>CAIZLN010000093.1 GCA_903933815.1 uncultured Solirubrobacterales bacterium | reverse complement strand
TGATGGACTACGGATTCTCGTTGTACAGGAAACGTGTTCCCGTCCGCCCGGGTAAACCGTTGGCCCAGGTGCCGGTTCGTTTCGAAGGTGAGGACCTGCCTGTTTCGTCACGGGTTCAGGTGCGGATCGGGGTCAGGGAGGGCGATTCCCTTGAGGTTGCCCTCGATCTGCCAGACGAAGTGGAGGGCCCGTTGGCCCGCGGCGATCGGACAGGCAGCGCGACCGTGCGCGTCAATGGTGAACTGATCAGGACCGTTCCGCTGTTCGCAGACCGTGATGTCGTAGCTCCCGGTCTGCTCGACCGGACAGTTGGTCTGCTCTGGTCGTGCCTGATTTGCCTCGGGATCGCACTGGTGGTAATACTTGGCCTGGCTCTGCTCTACCGGCGGCGCCAGGAGAGGAAGCTGAGGTCCAGGTTGATCAGGGCAGGCAAGAGGCAGAGATGATCATTTCAGTGACGATGAACGCCGCGATTGACCGGACTGTTGCCGTACCGAACTTCCGCCAGGGTCACCGCCACCGTTCGGTCGAGAGTCGGACAGTTCCCGGAGGCAAGGGGATAAACGTCGCCCGGACCCTCGGGCTTCTGGGCAGGCCGGTGGTCGCGACAGGGCTTGCCGGGGGTTCGAACGGAGGCTGGATCCTCCGGCGGCTCCGGGAGGAGACCCTGCTTACAGACTTCATCCGGATCTCGGACGAGAGCCGCATCAACCTGGCCGTGGTTGACCCCACGACCGGTGAGCAGACCGAAATAAACGAACGAGGCCCGGGTGTCAGTGTCGACGAACTCGATCAGCTGCTCAAGCGGCTCGACTACCTCGCGGCCGGGGCGCGGCTCTGCGTTCTGGCCGGCAGCCTTCCACCCGGCGTTGACATGGATTTCTACGCGACGCTGATCGGCATCATGAGGACCCACCGGATTCCTACCTTGCTCGACTCAGAGGGGGAGCCGATGTCGGCTGGAATGCGAGCGGGTCCCACCATGGTCACGCCGAACAAGCTCGAAGCCGAGGAACTGGTCGGGCATGAATTCGACACCGGCGAGGACCTGTATTCAGCGCTCACTGAACTGACAGACATGGGTCCCTCACAGGCTGCCATCACGCTGCCGCAGGGTTGCGTCGCGCTGGTGGGGGAGGGCTCCGAGCAGAGGATGCTGGAAGTCACGATAGAGCCACTGGAGCCGATCTCGACCGTCGGGTCGGGCGATGCCTTCGCGGCCGGGTACATGGCCGCGCTCTACGACGGGATGTCACAGGAAATGTGTCTGTCATACGGAGTGGCCTGTGGTGCCGAGGCTACTCAGCACCTCGGGGCCGGCCGCCTCGACCGCCGACGTGCCGAAAGCCTGCTCGACAGCGTGACCGTCCGCAGGGTCGAGGCGCCGACCGGCGTCTGACCGGCCGCCTCCGAACCTCCTGGGCCCGGCACCGCGGCGGACAGCCCCGGGACTGCCGGACAGTCAGGCCCCTCTGAGTTTGTACGACGGCACATGCCGGAGAGGAAGTGGCGCCCATATCTTTTTCACCAGCAGTTCGGGGTTCTCCTCCCCGTTTTGTGGCTAGACAGAGCAGCCGCCGGAACAGATTCGGCGTACTGCGTCCCTCCTGTCGGACCCCGGTCCCTTCCCTGGGGGCCGGGGTCCATCTTTTCCGGACCGGTTCCTCCGGACCGGAAGTGGTCTGGCGGGCCTCCCTGATTAGAATCGTCCGATGGGGGCCGTAGCCTGCTCCCTTCAACCGCAGCCCTGGAGGACCTAATTGGAAATTGAGATCGGTCGAGGCAAGAAGGGCCGACGCGCTTACGGGTTCGACGACGTGGCGATCGTGCCATCCCGTCGTACCCGCGACCCCGACGACATCGACATCAGCTGGACGCTGGGCCCGTACCGTTTCGATCTGCCCCTGCTCGCATCCGCGATGGATGGAGTGGTCAGCCCTGAAACGGCCGTCCTCACCCACAAGCTCGGCGGCCTCGGGGTTCTGAACCTGGAGGGCATCTGGACCCGCTTCGAAGATGCGGAGGAGCAGCTCGAGAAGGTTTCGAGGGCACCCAAGGACGAGGCGACCGCACTCATGCAGAAGATCTATGAGACGCCGGTCAAGTCCGAACTGATCGCTCAGCGCATCGCTGAGATCAAAGAGGCAGGAGCCGTGGTCTGTGGATCACTGACACCGCAGAAGGTCCGCACGCATTACGAAGTTGCGGTCGAGGCCGGTCTCGACATTCTCGTAATTCAGGGGACCGTGATCTCCGCCGAACATGTTTCGACCACGGTAGAGCCGCTCAACCTGAAGGAGTTCATCGATGAGGTTCCGGTTCCGACGGTGGTAGGTGGCTGTGCCTCCTACTCCACCGGACTCCACCTGATGCGTACGGGCGCTGTCGGCGTACTGGTGGGCGTCGGTCCGGGTGCTGCCTGCACCACTCGGGGTGTCCTCGGTATCGGCGTGCCACAGGCGACCGCTATCGCCGATGTAGCGGCGGCCCGGTCCCAGCACATGCTTGAGACGGGCGAATACGTAAATGTGATCGGTGACGGTGGCATGCGCACCGGAGGCGACATCTCCAAGGCAATCGCCTGTGGGGCTGACGCGGTCATGATCGGCTCGCCTCTGGCACGGGCTGCAGAGGCCCCCGGGCGTGGCTACCACTGGGGCATGGCGACCTTCCACTCGTCGCTGCCGCGAGGCACCCGGGTGGCCACCGTCCAGGACGGCACCATGGAGGAAATTCTTCTTGGGCCGGCTCATGAAAACGACGGTACCTTCAATCTGATGGGTGCCCTTCGCACCTCGATGGCAACCTGCGGCTACGAGGACATCCGCTCCTTCCAGCGGGCTGAAGTCATGGTCGCACCGGCCTTGATGAGCGAGGGCAAGAAGCTCCAGAACGAGCAGTCTGTCGGCATGGGCTCCAACGGTCGTGCTGCGGTGTCGGCCGGTGTCGGGGTGGCCGACGACTGATGTCGGTTGCGACAACGGAGGAAGTACTGGTCCTCGACTTCGGGGGCCAGTACTCCCAGCTGATAGCCCGCCGCATCCGTGAGTGCGGCGTTTTTGCCGAGTTGATGCCGGCCACGACTTCGGTCGAGAAGATTCTCAGTCGGGATCCAAAGGCCCTCGTACTCTCCGGGGGACCGGCTTCGGTTCATGATCCGGGAGCACCTTCCTTCCCGGAGGAGTTGCTGGGGCTTCACATGCCTGTGCTCGGTATCTGTTACGGAATGCAGGCCATGGCCAAAGCCCTGGGCGGCAGAGTCGAGGTCGCAGGGAAGGGTGAGTTCGGTCGAACCGACCTGTTCGTCGTCGGGGATGGTGGAACCCTGCTCGGGGGGCTTCCGCGCGAGCAGACCTGCTGGATGAGCCATCGTGACTCGGTCTTCGAGGCGCCGGAAGGCTTCTCCCCGATCGCGTCCACTCCCGGCTCACCGGTCGCCGCCCTGGAAGACCGGGAACGCGGCCTCTACGGGATCCAGTTTCACCCCGAAGTAGTCCACACTCCCTTCGGTACAGAGGTGCTCAATCGGTTCCTGCGCGAGGTTGCCGGTTGCGTCGAGCAGTGGAGTCCCGCTTCGGTTGTGGCGGAGCAGATAGCTGCTATCCGTGAACAGGTGGGTGACAGCAAGGTGATCTGCGGGCTTTCCGGCGGTGTCGATTCTTCAGTGGCCGCCAAACTCGTCCACGAGGCGATCGGGGACAAGCTCACCTGCGTCTTTGTCGACCACGGCCTGATGCGCTCGAACGAAGGCGTGGAGGTGGTTGAGGCGTTCAAGGACTTCGGGGTTCCGCTGGTGGCGGTTGACGCGGAGAAGCGCTTCCTCGAGAAGCTCGCCGGAGTCACCGACCCCGAAGCCAAGCGCAAGATCATCGGTTCAGAGTTCATTCGCGTTTTCGAGGAAGAGGCTCTCAAGCTGGCAGATGTCGACTATCTGGTTCAAGGCACCCTGTATTCGGATGTGATCGAGTCCGGTGGTAGCGATCATGCGGCGACGATCAAGTCTCACCACAATGTCGGCGGACTGCCCGACGACCTTGAGTTCGAACTGGTCGAGCCATTGCGGATGCTCTTCAAGGATGAGGTTCGCGCCGTCGGCACTGAACTCGGCCTGCCCGACTCGATGGTCTGGCGCCAGCCGTTTCCGGGACCGGGGCTCGGAATTCGGATCATCGGCGGGGAAGTCAACCGCGAGAGACTCGACATACTTCGCGCTGCCGACGCCATATTGCAGGAGGAGATTCGGGCTGGCGAGCTGTACCGGGAACTGTGGCAGTCCTTCTGCGTCCTTCCGGCGATCCGCTCGGTCGGAGTCCAAGGCGATGGTCGCACCTACGCTTACCCGATTGTGATCCGTGCGGTCACCTCGGAAGACGCGATGACCGCCGACTGGGCCCGTCTGCCCTACGACCTTCTGGAGCGGGTCTCGAGCCGGATAATCAACGAGGTCAACGGTGTCAACCGAGTCGCGCTGGATATCTCCTCAAAGCCGCCCGCCACGATCGAGTGGGAGTAGCAGCTCTCATCGCCGGAAGGTTTCTGCCGGACGGTTGTACCGGACCAGGATCCGGAGATTCAGGAACAGTCTGCGCAGATTCCGCGAAGGGTTATTTCGTGTGACTGGATGCTGAATCCGTCCCGGGTTGAAAGCGAGTGAATGGCCTTCTCGAGGTCTTCGTCTTCGAACGGAATCACCCGGCCGCACCGATTGCATACGAGGTGGTGGTGGTGATGGCCACGCGGGTCGACCTTCTCGTAGGCGGCTGAGTCACCACCCAGGTCAATCCGCTGGACCAGACCAAGCTCTTCGAGCTGCTCTATCGCCCTGTAGACGGTTGCCCGCCCGACTCCGTCAAGCCTGTCGTCGAGCTCCAGTGGAGTGATGGCGCAGTCCTGTTCGCCCAGCATTTCGACCACGCGGGTCCGGGAGCCGCCGCGGCGGTATCCAGCTTCGCTGAGCTGCTCAAGGGCGTGATCGACCCATGGTCCTGATTCCTGCCCGGCCCGTTGAGTGGCTGTACTCATGACCCGATCCTACCGACGGACAGGAATCTGGCGATGCTGAAGGGAGCCAGCAAGCGCGGCCAGCAGGTAGAAGGCAAGCAGCGCGACGACGACGGAAGCACCGGCTGCTGTCCGCAGGTGGTACGAGGCGTATATCCCAGCGATCCCGGCGGCGACTGCGACCGCTACCGAGATGGCAATCATCGGGCCAATCTGTCGAGTCACCTGCCGGGCGGCGGCAGCGGGTCCGACCAGAATTGCCGCCACAAGGAGTGTGCCGAGACCCTGAACCGCAACCAGGATCGTGACCGCAACGAGTCCCATGAGGATCAGGTTGAGAGAGGTAACGGAGACCCCGATCGACCTCTCGGAGCCCTTATCGAAGCCGACTGCCAGCAGGCGCTCGTGGAGGGTCCACAGGGCGGCCAGTACGGTCAGGCTGACCGCTCCGGCGATGGCTACATCAGTGAGGGTGACACCGAGCAGATCACCAAACAGAAGGTCCTGTATTCCAGGGGGGCTTGAGGGCGAGAGGGCAAGCAGGATTCCAGCCCCGAAGAGCGCCGTGATCACGACCGCGATAGCGGTGTCCGCAGTCTCGGTGGAGGTTCTGGTGGCGATGACCACCAGTACTGCGGCGATCAGGATCCCGACGGCGCCACCGAGCAGAAGCGGCGCGCCGACGAGGGCTGCAATCACCAGGCCGGGAAGCATCCCGTGCGCCAGTGATTCAGCACTGTAGGAGAGTTTGTAGAGCACAATCCAGCAGCCGATTGCGCCGCTGACGACTCCGAGGACCGTGATCTCTGCCAGGGCCCTGACAGTGGTTCCGTTGGCCAGCGGTTCGGAGAGCAGATCAAACATCAGTGATCGCCGTGGTCGTGGTGGTGGGGCGGCAGAACCCCGCGGCCAGGCTGGCCCGGGATTTCCACGATGCTGCCTCCATAGGTGGCCTCGATCACTTCGCGGTTGAGCGTGGTGTCCGGGGGTCCAAAGGCTATCTGGGTGCCGTTCAGGCACAGGACGAGGTCCCAGCATCGCGCCTGGTCCACATCGTGCGTGGCAATCATCACCGTCCGGCCCCTGTCGGCGAGATCCCTGATCAGCCCGTCCAGCAGAGCAGCGCTGGCCGAGTCCAGACCGGTGTAGGGCTCGTCAAGCAGTAGCAGTTCAGCGTCGGCAGTCAGGGCCCTTGCGATCAGTACCCGCTGGCGCTGCCCGCCTGACAGGTCACCGAAGCTGTTGCGCGACCGTTCACCAAGACCGACCAGCTTGAGATTCTCCAGCGCCATGGCGCGATCCTTGCGCCCGGGCTTCTTCCACCACGGCAATCTGGCGAGTGCACCCATGGTTGCGACATCCAGACACGTAACGGGATAGTCGAGCCGGGTTCGATCGGTCTGCGGCACAGTGGCACAGGTTGCGTTGACTTCAAGCTCCCCGGAGATCGGCTTGAGCTCTCCGGTAAACGCCCGAAAGAGCGTCGTCTTGCCTCCGCCGTTGGGGCCGAGCAGGCCGATTCGTGTACCGCGACCGATTTCGAGCTCAACTCCGGTCAGTGCCGGAACGCCGCCATATCCGACCGACAGCCCCCGCGCTGAGGCGAGCCCGCCCCCGGGCTGAGGGGAGGGTTCGCGCTCGGCGCTGGCACCAGCTCCGAGCGTTTGCTCAGTTGAAATTGCAGTCCTGTTCTCCGCCGGTGAATCCGAGCGCCATCGAGTTCGCATTTTCCTGCATCATCCCGATCCAGGTTGCTGCCGTTGAATCTTCAGGTCCGAGAGTGTCGCCATAGAGCGAGTATTCGGTGGTAGCGCCCGTGTCCCTTGCGACCGCATCGGCGAGTTTCTGCGAGTACGAGCTTTCGGGAAAGACCGCCTTGACATTTTCCGCCTTGATGGTGCGTTCAAGCTCTGCCAGGTCACCCGCCGATGGCTGAGCTTCGGTAGTAAGCGCCGGAATCACGGCGCCAACGACCTCGATGTCGTAACGGTTGGCGAAGTAGCCGAGGGCATCATGGTCGGTCACCAGCTTTCGCTGACCGTCCGGAATCGAATCAAAGCACTTCGCAATCGCCCTGTTCAGAGCCTCTACCTCGGTCCGGAAAGTGTTGGTGTTGGCAGTGAAGCTGGCCTCGCCCGCGGGGTCGGTCTTGATCAGGGCTGTTTCGACCTCGCCTGCCGCGGCACTCACGTTTACCGGGTCATGCCACCAATGCGGGTCCGTCTCTTCTCCCTCATGCGCATCTCCCGCCTCTTCGGAGTGGGCCTTCTCACCCTCATGTCCCGCCTCCTCGGAGTGGGCCTTCTCACCCTCATGTCCCGCCTCCTCGGAGTGGGCCTTCTCACCCTCATGATCATGCGCTCCGCCCCCGAGCTGTACCGGCAGGTTGGTGCTCAAGTCGACAACGATGGCGCTGCTGCCGCTGTCATCCACGAGCTGTTCGGACCATTCGTCGAGGTGGCCTCCGCTCTTGAAAACAATCTCGGCATCTGCGAAAGCCGCAACGTCCGAGGGGCGCGGTTCGTAGTCGTGCGGGTCGGTATTCGGCTGGAGGATCTGCGTGACCTCAACATCCTCGCCTCCGACCGCGCGAACAATGTCGGCCACCTGGGTGGTGGTAGCAACGGCCCTGACCTTGTCCGTGCCCGAGTCGCTGTCACCGCCGCCACCGCAGCCTGCGACTACCAGTGAGGCACCGATCGCTGCGGCGGCCAGGCCGAGCTTTCGGGAGCGCTTCGACGAGCGCAAAACCAGAGCCAGAGCGAACACGACACCGCTGACCACCGCGATTGTCGCGCCGGGAGGAGCATTCGTCTCCACAGACAGCCACAGGCCGATTGTGCCCTGCGCTGCGACGAGAAGGACGGTGCCAGCCTGAAGGGTGGTTATGCGTCTGGTGAACATGCGGACTGTGGCCGCCGGGATAACCATCAGCGCCGCCACGAGGAGCGCTCCGACCGCACTCAGAGTCGCGGTGACCGTTAGTGCCACTACCGCAAGCAGAGCGAAATCGAACCATGCCGAGTTCGATTTCAGGCCTGTAGCCGAATCCTCGTCGAAGCCCTTGGCCAGCCAGTGGGCGGAAAAAAGCCTGGTTGCGATGATTGCCAGCACTGCAGCTGAACCCGCAAGTATCAGGTCCATTGACCCGATTGCGAGCAGCGAGCCGAAGAGCAGGGTGTCGACATTCGCCCCTGAACCGAAAACATCGCTGGCCAGGATCACGCCCGCCGCCAGGCAGGCGACGAGTGCCAGCGCCGTCACGCTGTCGGCTGCAGCTCGTCTTGAACGGGCGAGCAGGGCAGAGACTGCGGTGAATACGCCCGCCATGCCAAACGCGCCCAGAGCAGCAGGGAAGCCGAGTCCGTCAGCCAGTACCAGTCCGGGAAAGGAAGCCGTGCCGATTGCATGGGAGTAAAAGGCGAGGCCGCGCAGCACAATCCACGTGCCGATCAGCCCTGCCGGCACGGAAAGCAGAAGGATCTCGATCAGGCCTTCCTGAACGTATGGCAGGGTGAATGTCTCAAGCATGTTTTCTCCAAATCGGTTTGTGACGGGCTGAATGGTTATAGCAGAATGAGATTCGTTATCACTGAGCCTGTCTATCGGCCCTTGTCTGATAAAATGAGAATCATTCTTATTTATTCAGACCAATCTGGAGGACCCCATGCCCGCTGAACTCCGACCGGACACCCGTCCTGAACCCGACCCGAACGATTCCCGGCTGCCGGTAACGGTGCTCTCAGGATTCCTCGGTGCCGGCAAGACGACGCTGCTCGAGCACGTTCTTCGAAACCGGGAGGGACTACGGGTTGCTGTGATCGTCAACGACATGAGTGAAATCAATGTCGATGCCGAGCTCCTTCGGGCCGGAGATGCCTCGATCGACCGGGTGGAGGAGCGCATGGTCGAGATGAGCAACGGGTGCATCTGCTGCACCCTCAGGGAGGACCTGCTGATCGAGGTGGCGTCCCTGGCGCGTGAGGGCCGGTTTGATCACCTTCTGATCGAATCGACAGGCATCTCGGAGCCGATGCCGGTCGCTGAGACCTTCACATTCGAAGATGAAAGTGGCCAGTCGCTCTCTGATGTGGCGCGCCTGGACACCATGGTCACCGTCGTAGACGCAGGCCGGTTCCTGGAAGACTGCGGCGGTGTAGATGACATCCGTGACCGGGGCCAGGCCCTTTCCGATGAGGACGACCGTTCGGTTGTGGACCTGCTGGTCGATCAGGTCGAGTTTGCCGATGTAATCGTGATCAACAAGGTCGATCTGGCCTCTTCGGACGAGGTAGCCCGTACCGAGGCTGTGATCTCATCCCTGAACCCGCGAGCAAAGCTGGTCCGGGCCACCCGGGGCTATGTAGCGCTCGGGGCCGTGTTCAACACCGGGCTGTTTGATCTCGATGAAGCTGCGGCGGCTCCCGGCTGGCTTGCGACCCTGCGTGGCGAAGAAGTGTCCGAGGAAGACGAATACGGGATTTCAAGCTTTGTCTACTCGAAGCGCCGTCCATTTCACCCCGAGCGCCTCTGGCAGTGCCTTGAGAACCGGTGGCCCGGGGTGATCCGGGCGAAGGGCTTCTTCTGGGTGGCCTCACGCAACAACATCGTTGCCGAATGGTCACAGGCAGGGCGCGTGTTGACCGTTCACCCGATGGGAATGTGGTGGGCGGCGGTTACCCCGGAAGAAAGAGCTGAGCAGGCTGAACTTTTTGCCGAGTCGGCCGAACCGCACTGGCAGGAGCCCTTTGGCGATCGTCGCCAGGAGATCGCATTCATCGGTTCCGAAATGGACCGGACCCAGATTGAGCAGGCGTTGGATGCATGTCTTCTCACCGATGACGAAATGACGGGAGGCCCGCTCGCCTGGGTGGATTTCAGCGATCCGATCCCACCGTGGGTGCCGGGCGTGGAGCACACTCACTGAGGTCCGCCGACCACCCTGAGAGACTCCTGTTGCATGAGGGATTATTTCTCGGGTAGAGCTTTGTTCGTGGGGGCTGTCATTGCCCTTTCGGCAGCTACCCTGATCGGCCTCGCCCTGCTCTGGCCAACCGGCTCAGACAATGTCGAAATTGGCGTAGGACCACCCGGTTCGACCGAAAAGGGCAAGATCGAGCTGGTCGAATCGCGCGCCTGTCCTCCACCGGTCAAGGGCACCTGCACCGATGCGGAGGTACGCCTGCTTTCAGGCCCGGAGCAGGATCTGCTCGTGCCGGTTCAGCTTTCATCCGGTGGCCCCGTCCCGGTCTTCGAGGTTGGTGACACCGTCCGCGTCGCGGAGGTTCGCTACGGGACCGCCGCGCCTGTGTACTCGGTGGTTGACTTCGAGCGGCGCTCACCGATGCTGTGGCTGGCGATCGCCTTTGTGGTCCTCGTTCTTGTGTTCGGTCGCCTGAGGGGGGCACTCTCCCTGGTCGGACTGGCCGCCAGCCTGGGAATCGTGCTGGTCTTCATCGTACCGGCGATTCTTGATGGCCAACCACCGTTGGCAGTGGCACTGGTCGGCTCGATGGCTGTGATGCTGATTACGATCGCGCTCGCCCACGGTCTGGGTCCGAAGAGCCTTGCTGCGATCCTTGGAACGACCTTCAGCCTGCTGCTGGTAGGTGTTCTCGCGGTCGTTTTCACCGGGCTCACCAACCTGACCGGATTCTCCTCTGAAGAGGCCACTCTGCTCGCGGTGGGGGACTCGGACATTTCGATCAGCGGGCTGCTGATAGCAGGCATCATCATCGGAGCCCTCGGTGTACTCGACGATGTGACCATAAGTCAGGCTTCGACGGTCATGGCGCTCAGGGCAGCGGATCCCGGTCAGAGTTTTCGGGGGCTCTACAGCCGGGCCATAGAGGTCGGCAGAGACCATGTGAGCGCAACCGTAAACACGCTCGTGCTGGCCTATGTCGGCTCTTCGCTTCCGGTGCTGCTGATTTTCGGCTCGGGCCAGCTGGGACTGGTCGATGCGGTCAACCTGGAGATAGTCGCAAAGGAGATAGTCGCGACCCTGGTCGGCTCCATCGGGCTGATTGCGGCAGTTCCGATAACAACCGCGCTTGCCGTTCTGCTTGCCGATCGACTGAGCGAATCAGAACTTCATGAAGCCGCAGAGGGCGGCCACCACCACTGACATCCGGAATCCGGTACCGGTCGCTGCGGGTTGGTCAGACCTGAATGCCGGCGGCGATTACACCGAGCGTAAGCAGTCCGGCGGTCATCAGCTTCATCCGGCCCGGGGTCAGCCACCCGGGTCGTCTGGCACCCAGCCACGCCCTCAGGCCCGTTGCCGTGGCGGTTGCTGCCACAGTCACTCCGGCTACGCACTGGATGCACATCAGCTGTACCTGTCCCAGTTCTTTACCGGGCCGGTCGGGTCAAGGAAGGTTCCGCCCTGGTACCAGCCCGGTGAAGACCAGTGCTCGAAATGCAGGTGGCAGCCGCTACTGCGACCGGTGGTTCCGACCTCGCCGATCTTCTGTCCCGTCTTCACCTTGCGGCCGACCTTGAGCGGTGAAGGCTTAGCCAGATGCATGTAAACGTGGCTTTCATTGCGGGTTCCAGCGAGATTGATCACAATATAGTGACCCGCTCCACTCGCCTGGTAGGCGTTGTAGTAGACCGTGCCGCCGCGGGCGGCGATCAGCGGCACTCCGCAATTGGCAGTTACATCGAGGCCCTGATGTCCCCGTCCGGCACCGATGCCGTCGCCGTAGGAGTGGTTCCCCCTCACCGGGAAGACGTAGCCGTAGATCGAAAAGGAGAACGGGTCAGGCTCGCGCGGAGCGGACGTCTCGCCCGATCGCCTGGAAACGATCGCCCTGGTCCCGTCGAGGGAGCGAACCACGAATCGGTAACGGCCGTTCGGTGCCGGACCGCTGCTG
Source organism: uncultured Solirubrobacterales bacterium (assembly GCA_903933815.1). Lineage (GTDB taxonomy): Bacteria > Actinomycetota > Thermoleophilia > Solirubrobacterales > 70-9 > 67-14. The sequence goes on along the minus strand of CAIZLN010000093.1, from coordinate 5,989 downwards.
GACCTGCCGCCCCAGGTGAAACGCTGGCTGGATCCGCGCGGGACATCGAGTCGCGTCCGGCTGGCAATCACCGAGCCTTTGGTGGATACGACGTCAATCCGGATGTCGTTGCTGGCCTGGCCACCTCCGAGGATGAAGTCGAGGCGCGGCAGCCGGGAACCGTACTGGTAGGCGACCTTGGGACTGGTCCGGGCATCGCTGACCCGGAGCGGAGAGTCCTGCTTCGGTGGGGGAGGGCCTATCTCAAGAATCTGGGTCGAAGGTGAGGAGTAGGAACCGGTCGCACTCAAGACGCGAATCCGGCCCGTTACCGCGCCCTGGGGAACCTTGACCAGCAGGCTGGAGCTGCCCTTGTCGGTCGGCTTGGCCTGAACGCTTCGGCTACCCCCCGCAAAGCGCACGAGCTCGACGCTGCCCATCGCGGTTCCGCTGACCTGAATCATGCCCCCCAGGCTGGAGGCCCGGATTTTCGCGCACCCGGAGACGCAGATGACATCCTTAATCCTGGGTACCCCCGGGACCAGCAGGCCGCCACCGGCAGTCTGGGCAGCGCTTGACTGACCGACCGCGCCAAACATCAACGCGAGAATCACGATGGGGATTGCGGTTGTGCTTGCTTTTGCCAAATCTCTTTCTGCTGCCTGCGGAGTTAGCTGGCGGGCTCGCGCTGAAAGAGTCGCGCTACGGAGCAGTGTCTGCCTCCGATTCGCCCCTTGGGGAAAAATCTCCCCGTTGGTTCCTCCGCCCCGTCCACATTGCGGCCGGGTTAGGCTCTGGGTCGTGCCAAGTATAGGGACCGGAAAGGCGTGTAACGGGCGGGTTCCCTATCATGCGCAAGCCGCGTCCGCAGCAAATGCTGCATCGCGCCAACTGAACCATGAAGACTTACGTAGCCAAACCATCCAACCGCCAGAGAGACTGGCTTGTGGTCGATGCCGAGGGACAGACCCTGGGGCGTCTCGCAACCCAGCTCGCCGATGCCCTGCGTGGAAAGCGCAAGCCGGATTTCACCCCCCACATCGATACCGGTGACTTCGTAGTGGTCGTCAACGCCGAAAAGATCCGGGTTACCGGTGACAAGCTCAACCAGAAGACTTACTGGCGCCATTCCGGCTACCCGGGTGGAATCAAGTCCCGCACTCTGGCCGAGATGCTTGACAGGCAGCCCGAAGAAGTGATTCGCAAGGCCGTTCGGGGAATGCTGCCGAGGAACAAGCTTGGTCGTGCCCAGCTCATCAAGCTGAAGGTCTACGCCGGTCCCGAGCATCCACACCACGCCCAGCAGCCCAAGCCGATGGAGATCAAGAAGTGAGCGAAGAAGAGAAGAACGACGAGCCCGAAGTAGAGGTCGACGTCGAACTGGACGTGAGTGAAGAGGACACCCCCGAAGGTGAAACCGTCATCGAGGCGGTCGAAACCGAGACTGTGGCGGTGGACGGCGAGGTCGTTGAAGAAGAACTGGTGGTCGAGGAAGTGGTTGTCGAAGCAGCAGGCTCCGACCTTCCCCCCGGTGCGGACCTTGAGCCGATTTCAGTTGAGCCAGAGGTGGAGCTGAGCGCCGAAGAGCGTGCCCGACTCGAAGCCGAGGAGGAGGAGCGTGCCGAGCGCGAGGCGTCTGAGTCCGATTCCGACGACGACCTGCCCGCCGCCCCGCCAGCGCCCGCCAAGATAGCCAAGGATGCCCGCTTCATCGCCACCGGCAAGCGCAAGCGCTCGGTCGCCCGGGTCATCGTCATGGCCGGCGACGGCAAGGTGACCATCAACGACCGTGAGTTCGAAGAGTATTTCCCCCGTGCCCGGCATCGCACCGTAGTCAACTCACCGCTGGTTGTGACCGGCTACGAGTCGAACGTCAACATCAGTATTCGCGTTCACGGTGGCGGAATCAGCGGCCAGGCCGGCGCGGTCCGTCATGGCATCGCCCGGGCCCTGCTCGAGGTCGATTCAGAGCTTCGCCCGGAACTCAAGCGCCGCGGATTCCTGACCAGGGACGCCCGCGCCAAAGAACGGCGCAAGGCAGGCCTCAAGAAGGCCCGCAAGCGTCCGCAGTTCTCAAAGCGCTGAACCACCGGTGGCTGTGCCGCCAGGAAAGCTCTTCGGCACGGACGGGGTCCGTGGCCGCGTCGGCGAATTTCTGAACGCCGAACTGGCGCTTGCGGTTGGCCGGGCCGGTACTGCGGCGGTCGAGGTCGAGCGCCCCAGGGTGCTGATCATCAGGGATACCCGTGAGTCCGGTCCGATGCTCGAGTCAGCACTTGCAGCCGGGGTCGCTGAGGCCGGGGGCGAGGTTTACCTCGGAGGGATCCTGCCGACACCTGCCGCGCTTTTGTTGTCACGGTCTTACGACTTCGATCTGGCCGCGGTCGTCTCTGCCTCTCACAACCCCTACCACGACAACGGAATCAAGCTGTTCGCAGGCAGTGAGGGCAAGCTTGACGATGGCACCGAGGCCCGTGTTGAAGAGCTGATTCACAACCCTCCGCCCCCAAGCAGCAGCCCCGGGCGGATAAACCGGCTGAACGGGGCGGAAAGGGACTACCTTCGCGCCCTTGAGTCCCACTTCAGGCTCGATCTCAAGGGAATGAAGGTCATGCTCGATTGCGCCAATGGATCGACCTACAGGGTTGCGGGCGAGATTTTCACCCGGCTGGGTGCAGAGGTCGAACTCCTCGCGAATGAGCCCGACGGGGTGAACATCAACCATGACTGCGGTTCGACCCATGTCACGAACCTCGCATCGGAGATCGCTGGCTCCGGAGCCGACATCGGCTTCTCATTTGACGGTGACGGTGATCGCGTGCTCGCAGTGGACCGCGAAGGCAGGGTGCACGACGGTGACGAGATCATCGCCCTCATAGCCGCCGACCGGGCTTCACGTTCGGCTTTGGGCGGCGGGGTCGTGGTCACGGTAATGACGAACTACGGTTTTCACCAGGCAATGGAAGCAGCCGGGATCGAAGTCGAGGTCTGCGGCGTCGGCGACCGCTACGTGCTCGAGGCGCTCCGTGGGCGACAGTGGGCTCTGGGTGGAGAGCAGTCTGGTCACATCATCTCGACCGGATACGCGCCGACCGGTGACGGGATCGCCGCAGCGCTGATGCTGCTCGAGGCCCTGGCGGGCAGGAACCTCGCAGGCGCTTCTGTGATGGAGAAGCTCCCCCAGACTCTGAGGAATGTTGTCGTGGCCGACCGCGAGGCGGTTGCCTCCGCCACTCCGGTCTGGTCGTCGGTAGAAAAGGTAAACCGGGATCTGGAAGGTCGGGGTCGCGTTCTGGTCAGGCCTTCCGGGACCGAGCCGCTCGTCCGGGTCATGGTCGAGGCACCGACACAGGAAGAGGCCGAGCAGATCTGCTCGGGACTGGTCGCTTTGGTCGAACAGGAACTCGGCGGGTAGCCTAAGCCTTCATGTGCGGAATCATCGGATACGTCGGTCACCGTCCCTGTGAGGAAATCCTCGTCGCCGGGCTGGAGCACCTCGAGTACAGGGGATACGACTCGGCCGGGGTCGCAATGCTGATCCCCGGTGGTGTCGAGAAGGTCAGGGCTATCGGTAATCTGGCCAAGCTTCGCGAGGCACTCGAGGCTGAACGCGGCGCACTCGGCTTCGAAGAGCAGCCCGATATCGATGGCGACTACACCGGAATCGCCCACACCCGGTGGGCAACACACGGCAGGGTCACTGAGGCAAACGCCCACCCGCATTCGGACGAGAGCGGTGAAGTCCAGATCGCGATGAACGGCATTGTCGAGAACCACACTGACCTGCGACACGAACTCGAGGCTGAGGGTTGCCGGTTCAGTTCAGAGACCGATGCCGAAGTTATCGCCCACCTGATCAGTCGCCACTTCGACGGTGATCTGACCGAGGCTGTGCGCCTTGCCTACGGAGAGTTGCGTGGCCACTATTCGTTTGTTGCAATGCACACCAAGGCCCCCGGGATTCTGGCCGGGGCACGCAAGGAAACTCCGCTGATCGTCGGCATCGGTGAAGACGAGAACTACATCGCCTCAGCGATCCCCGCTTTCATGGCCCACACTCGCAGCGTGCTCACTATTGACAACGGTGAAATCGTCGAGGTAACCGCAGAGGCAGTCAAGCTTTCCGACGCCGAGGGCAAGCCGATAGAGCGCGCGCCCGAGACGGTCACCTGGGACGAGGAAGCAGCCGAAAAGGGCGGTTACGACACCTTCATGCTCAAAGAAATCCACGAGCAGCCCGAAGCCATCGCCGAGACCATCCTTGATCGGCTTTCCCATGACGACGGAGTCGACCTCTCCGACATGGGGCTCAGCGATGACTACCTGCGGAAAATCAAGCGCATAGTCATCGTCGCCTGCGGAACCTCCTACCATGCGGGCCTGATCGGTCGGTACGCGATTGAACGCTGGGCGCGCATCCCGGTCGAGATGGACATCGCCTCTGAGTATCGCTACCGCAACCCCGTTGTCGGCCCGGATGATCTGGTGATCGGCCTGACCCAGTCGGGCGAGACTGCCGATACCCTGGCCGCGATGCGGCTGGCCCGCGACGGTGGCGCGACCGTGCTTGCGGTTACGAACATCATGGGCAGCCAGGCGACCCGCGACGCGGACGCCGTGCTCTACACGCGCGCCGGGCTCGAGATTGGAGTGGCCGCCACCAAGACGTATGTTGCCCAGGTCGCGGCCATGTACCTGATGGCCCTCCGTCTCGCCGAACTCCGGGAGAAGCTTTCAGTCGAGCGGATCCGGGTTCTGGTCGCCGGCCTGCGTGACATTCCGGAGATGATGGAACGGACCATCGATACCGTGTCGGATGAGGTTGAGGCAATAGCGAAGCGTCACGCCAACGACTCCTTCTTCCTCTTCCTGGGGCGCCACATAGGGTTGCCGGTTTGCCTGGAAGGGGCCCTGAAGCTGAAGGAGGTGTCCTACATTCCGACCGATGCCTACGCGGCCGGTGAAATGAAGCACGGTCCGATCGCCCTGCTCGACGAGTCGACCCCGGTGATCTGTGTGGCCACGGACAGTCCGATACTCGACAAGATGCTTTCCAACATCGAAGAGGTGAAGGCCCGCGGCGCGATGACGATCGCGGTCGGCACAGAAGGGTCTGACCGGGTCACCAGAGTTGCTGACGAGACAATTCTCATCCCCAAAACCGACTGGCTTCTCCAGCCGATCCTGGCGATAGTTCCATTGCAGCTGCTCGCCTACCATGTCGCCCGGTTCAACGGCCTCAATGTGGATCAGCCACGAAACCTTGCCAAGACCGTCACGGTCGAGTAGTCGGACCCACCAGCCCGGGCGTTAGCCGGGGGCCGCTAGGATCGGTTCCCATGGGCAGGCACGAGGACTCCAACCGACTCGCTATCGGTGAAGCGCCGACCGGCCGCCCTCGGCGGCCGGCAGGCATCGGTATCGACCTGGTTGATATCTCGCGGGTCGAGCGCGCGCTGGAGCGCCGTCCCCGTCTGGCTGGTCGACTGTTCACCGAGCGCGAGATCGAGTACGCAGGGGCTCGTCGCAGGCCTGCCAGGCATCTGGCGGCACGATTCGCCGCCAAAGAGGCGGTGGTCAAGGCCCTCGGGCTTGGTCCGGGGACTTCCCTGAAGCAGATAGAGGTCATTCCGGGCTCACCTCCGGAGGTGGAACTGCATGATGAAGTCGGCCGGGTTGCGGCGTCCCTCGAGCTGACGGTGACGGTCAGCCTCACCCATGAGCGCGAGATGGCCGCCGCCGTCGCGATTGCCGAGGGCCGCTGATGGAGCGCTGGCTGGACCCGCTTTACGATGCTGTCGGCATGGGGGCAGCTGACCGCTGGGCCATTGAGGAGCAGTCGGTACCGTCGCTGGAGCTGATGGAGGCGGCTGGGCACGCGCTGGCCGAGGCGACGGCGGACGCAGCCGGACCCGGGCCAGTCACAGTTGTGTGCGGTAAGGGAAACAACGGAGGGGACGGGCTGGTCGCCGCCCGGCATCTGGCTGAGAGCGGATATGAGGTCCAGGTG
>CAIZLN010000092.1 GCA_903933815.1 uncultured Solirubrobacterales bacterium | reverse complement strand
TCGCATTTCTTGATTTCGGCATGACGAAGAAACTTGACCGCGAGCAGATCGAGCTGGAGCAGAAAGCATTCGATGCCGCCACCCGGGACGATCCGGAAGGCCTGCTTCTGGCGCTTCATGATCTGGGATTCATCAAGAAGCCTTCAAAGCTGGATGCCGAACGACTGATGAGCCACGTCAAGGCGATTGGTGGCTGGTACATGGAGGACGACGAAATCGAAGTCGATCCGATCGTGGTGATGCGCATGATTGAAGTGACTCACGACCCGAGGTCCGAATACTTCGAGTTGATGCGAAAGGAGTCGATCCCGGCTGAGGAAATGATGGGGCGCCGGATGGAGATCGGCGTAATCGCCGTGCTTGGTCAGCTTCGGGCGCGACGCAACTGGTACCGGATCATGCGTGAGTGGGTCTATGGCGATGAACCGATAACCGACCTCGGCCGTGAAGAGTGGGATTACTTCGAGTCCGAGGGAGTCAAACGGGTTCCGGGGATAGCCGGCGGCAACCGCCGGACCTGAGGCCGCTTCCCGCGGGTAGTCTTGCCGCGTTCGGATGAAACTGAAAAGCCAGCAAGGGATGAACTGTTGATAAGGATCAAAAACGGATGGCGGCTGACAAAGAAGAGCTGGGGAGTGTTCTCCGAGAACCCGGGCCTGGTCCGTTTTGTGATTGCCGGAGGCATCCTCAGTCTGTTGGCAGTGGCGATTTTTGCCGGTGGAGGCCTCTACCTGATTGACGCCGGCCCGGCTGTTGTCGGTGGGATCCTCGTTGCTGTCGGCGTCTATCTGGCTTCCTACATCTCCATCTACTTTGCGATCGGCCTTGCCCACTGTGCCGATCGCCAGATGCAGGGCGAGTCCGCGAGCTTCGGGGAAAGCATGGCGGTGGCCGGCTCCCGCGCCTCGGCTGCCGCGGGCTGGGCTTTTGTCTCGGTTGTCGTGATGACCGTGATCCGCGCCATTCAGGAGCGCTTCGGCATCGCCGGAGCGATCTTTGGTGGACTCGCAGCCGCGGCCTGGGGAGTCTTCACATTTCTGGCAATACCGGTTATCGCAATCGAAGGTACCGGTCCGATTCAAACCCTCAAGCGATGCTCCAATCTGGTCAGAAGCCATTGGGGCGAGCAGGTCACCGGAACGATCACGATCGGCGCTGCCGTTGCGCTGTTCGGGTTTCTGCCCGGGATCCTGCTGCTGGTCGGCGGCTTCTTCCTGCTGTCAACCAGCGTTGCCGGCGGTGCGGCTCTGATCGTCGTGGGGATCGTGATCATGACAATCGCAGGCCTGATCCAGCAGGTTCTGGCGACGATCTTCGGTGTGGTGCTCTACCGCTACATATCCGACGAGAAGCTGATCGGGAGCTTCACCAAAGATGATCTCGAAAATGCGGTCCGAACAGGCGGCGGCGCAGTTCCGGGCAGTCCGGTGATCAAGAACTCCACAATCTGACGAGTGGCGGCCCGGTTTCAGGGCGCAGGCAAGCCAGCCGGCTGAAGCAGGCGCGGGTCATTCGAGCAGATCCCGCTCACCCCCATGGCTTCGAGTCTGCTGATCCGTTCCGGATCGTCGACCGTCCACACGTTGAGTTCCACTCCGGCTTCCCTGGTGGCGGCGACCAGTTCTTCCGAGACGACCCCGTAAAAAGCCCATACCGACTCGATACCGAGCTCGGGCACGCCCTCCCGCACATGGTTCGGCATGAGGTGACGGGCGGCGATAACCCCCGCCAGCAGGGCAGGCCGGAGCCATCCGATCCTGGTCCAGTCCCGGGTGACCCTGGGCACGGTCCACCCCAGATGCAGAGTCGGCTCGAGCTCTTTCAGAGCCCGCAGCGCAGGTAACTCCATGGTCGAAATCCGGGCCCGGTCGAGAAGCCCGTTTCTGACGAGGGCCTCGATGACTTCTCCCTCGCGTCCGGGAAGCTTGATGTCCAGGTTGATCACAACCCGTTCGAGTGGTGGTCTGGTGAAGGCCTCCAGAACCTCATTGAGGGTTGGTGGCGGAGAGAGGGCTGCTGCGTGCCAGTCGTGAGCGACCACGAGTGGAGAGCGCCGGTCAGCTGGCAGCTTCGGGTGACCGTCCTGAAGCCAGAGCACGTCGAACTCGATCATGTCCACGCCGACCTCGACCGCCTTCTCGAAGCTGGCGACCGTGTTTCCCGGGACGAGCGCGTCAGCCCCCTTGTGCCCTATCCGGATCAGGGACATGAGATGAGGCCCGAATACGGGCCGGCGCCGTCGTGGCGGCTAGAAGAGCTGGTTCTCACCGGAAAAGATCTCGGAGACCGAGTCGTCGGTGAATATCCGGTTGATCGAGTCAGCGAGGGTGCCGGCCGCAGTCAGCACCGTGATGTTGTCAGGAGCGCCCGGGCGCAGCGGGATCGTGTCAGTCACGACGATGCGCTCGATGCCGGACTTCTCATATGGCAGGCGCTCGAATGCAGGACCCGAAAACACCCCGTGCGTAGCACAGGCAATAACGCTCTTGGCACCTTCGTCGAGAACCGTGCGAGCAGCGGCGCAGAGGGTTCCCGCTGTGTCGATCATGTCGTCGGAGATGATCGCGATCTTGTCCTTTACGTCCCCGACCACATAACCGATCTCGGCGACCTGCTGGGCAGGACGCTCCTTCTCCATGATGGCCCACTCGGTACCGATCTTGCGGGCAAAGTTGCGGGCAGCCTTGGCTCGCCCGGCGTCCGGAGATACGACGACGAGGTCTTCTGCCCTGTACTGATCGGTAAACCACTGGGTAAGCATCGGCATGGCGGTCATGTGGTCCACCGGGACTGTGAAGAATCCCTGGATCTGCCCGGCGTGGAGGTCCATGGTCAGGACGCGGTCGATCCCCACCGCCTCGAGCATGCGGGCAACCACCCTGGCGGTGATCGGCTCTCGCGGAGCTGATTTCTTGTCCTGGCGGGCGTAGCCGAACCACGGCATGACCGCGATGATCCGATGGGCAGAGGCGCCCTGGGCGGCATCGGCCATGATCATCAGCTCCATCAGAGCGTCGTTGGGGGTCATCCCGGTTTCGTCGTTGGCGCAGGTCGACTGGACGAGGAATACGTCCGCGCCGCGGATGGATTCCTCGAACCGGCCGTATATTTCCCCGTCAGCGAAAGTCTTGAGGGTCACTTCACCGAGGCCGAGCTGAAGCTTGCCGGCGATCTTCGAGGCCAGCTCCAGAGAGCTGCGACCACCGAACACCATCGCCCGCTTGGAGTAGTCATGCGGGATCGTTGTCGCAAATGCGGGTGTCGGCTCGATCATGCTCACGATTCCTGGCCCCCTTCTGCCTCACGCGTCTGGCGCTGCTCGGCGTATTCGTCGATATTCCTCTGGTCACCCCGGCTCACGGCGAGAGCCCGGGCCGGTACATCTTCCCTGATTACCGCACCTGCACCCGTGTAGGCCCCTTCACCAACGTTTACAGGGGCGACCAGCATCGTGTCAACCCCGATCCGGGCACCGGCGCCTATGACTGTCCGGTGCTTGCGGGTTCCGTCGTAGTTGGCGGTGATCGTCCCGGCCCCGAGATTTGCCCCCTCGCCAATGTCCGAGTCACCAATGTAGGAGAGATGAGGGACCTTGGCTCCAGGCCCGAGGGTCGAGTTCTTGAGTTCCACGAAGGCACCTGCCTTGGCACCGTCCTCCAGCCTGGCCCCGGGGCGGAGATATGAGAAGGGGCCGACCAGACAGTCCTCGAGGAGTTCGCAGAGGGTCATAACCGACTGAACGACCTGAGAGCGATCACCGATTCCGCAGTCGGTGATGGTTGAATGCGGGCCGATCAAAGCGTCGGCCCCGATTTCAGTGGCCCCGCGCAGACTGGTTCCGGGCTCGATCCTCGTGTCCTGACCGATTGTCACATCGGCGTCGATCCAGGTCGATTGTGGGTCAACGATGGTGACCCCGTTCAACATGTGGTCGCGCAGGATCCTGACCCGTGCCTCGGCCTCTACCGTGGCCAGGTCAACCCGGTTGTTCACTCCGAGGTTCACGGCGGGGTCATCAGCGATGTGGGCCGTGACCTTGAGTCCGATGCGTCGGAGCGCCGGCAGGACGTCCGGAAGGTAGTACTCGCCCTGGGCGTTGTCATTTCCGATCTCAAGCAGGGCTTCGGCGAGCTCGCGACCGCGGAAGCAGTAGATGCCGGAGTTGATTTCCCGGATCTCCAGCTCTTCCGCCGTTGCGTCGCCAGCCGACTTCACCTCAACGACCCTCTCTATCTCGCCGGCTTCGTTTCGCACCACACGACCGTAGGCACCGGGGTCTTCAAGCACCGCAGTCATCACCGTCGCCGCAGCGCCGGTGCTGCGGTGGTCCTCGAGCAGCGAGGAGATCACCTCGGTGGAAACCAGTGGCACATCTCCCGACAGGACCAGAACCCGATCCGACTCCCTGACCAGGTCCAAAGCTGCCCGGACCGCACCCCCGGTGCCGTCGGACTGCTCCTGCACGACCGTCTCGACATCATCGGGCAGAACCTCGCTGTAATCGGCGCCGGGAGAGACGACCACCGCTATCCGGGAGATACCCGCAGCGCGGGCGGCAACCACCGGCCAGACGAGCATCGGCCGCCCACAGACCGGATGCATGACCTTGGGCAGGGATGACTTCATGCGGGTCCCCTGACCCGCGGCCATGATCAGGGCCGTGGTGCTGCCCGCTGTAGTGCTGCCCGGCAAACCGGTGCGACCCCTCAGGCTTCCCGGGCCGCCTGCTTGCCAACCATGGAAATAGTGATCAGCACCCAGCCGGTGAAAATGAAGTCGATACCGACCAGAAGGCCGATCGCCCAGTCCGCCGAGCTCGGGAAGTCAAGCAGGATGAACAGACCGAGGAGCAGCGAAAGGGCGCCGTTGATGGCAAGCCATCCGGTACCGGACTCGCCACGCTCACGGGCGGCAACCAGCAGGCGGAAGCCACCCATGGCGATGAAGTAGATAACCAGCACCAGGGTCAGCGTTTCAGTTCCCTGACCCGGGTTGATGAGCAGGTACAGACCGGCCAGAAGAGTCGCGACAGCCCAGAGCAACCGGATCACGAGCCTCCCGCCTTCGCGGAAGCTGAATGCGGTGCCGAACAGAAACACGGCCCCGAACAGCAGGATCCACCCGATGAAGACAGTCACTCCCCAGGAGGCGATGGCCGGGATCAGAATTGCCACGGCGCCGAGCAGCATCAGCAGGATGCCGGCTCCCATGTACAACCCCCAGTTGACGGACAGGACAGACTTCTGGTCAATCTCAGGTTCCATGTCCGACACTTTAGCCACGCATCAGGCGCCTTGGGCGACCGGAAGGAAGATGACGATCCCGATTGCGGGGACTCGCGCCCGGGGAGGGGTGCCCCCGGCGGATGCGGGTAGAGTGAACGGTTCGTTCCGGGGTGGGGTAACTGGCCAACCCACCGGGTTTTGGTCCCGGTAATGGAGGTTCGAGTCCTCCCCCCGGAGTGGTCCCTCCCGGATTCGACCCTGGGGGACCCGGGGATCACTCGTCAGTGAAGCCGCTGCCATGGGGCAGCGCACCGCAACAAGCTGCCCTGACTCTGTTTGTATTGTTACAACGTGGATGGCAACTGCCGTCTGTGCAACCAGGAGAGGACTGACACTTCATGCGTAAGCTTGCTTTCTTCGCCGTCGCCTTCGCGACACTGATTTTTGCCCCCGCAGCCAACGCCTCGATCACCGAAGTGATGGAAGGTGACCTCGGGTGCGCCACGGTGACCGTCGAAGGAAATGTTGGCGGATCGCTTGGTCAGCGCTGGTGTGGCTCCAAGCCCGGCTCGATCACGTCGACCCTCGATAACGCTCTACCGTCAGTTCGCAGCACAGTCAAGACTTTCGACGGCGTCCCGCTGGATGTAAATGTCGCCTTCCCCCCGGACCCGGCCCCGTTGGCCGACGGTCCCTACCCGGTGGTTGGCATCTACCACGGTTACGGCGGCAGCAAGGTCACGTTCTCGGACATGCAGCGCTGGCTCCAGAAGGGCTACGCCGTCTTTTCCCTTACCAATCGTGGATCAGGAGAATCCTGTCGCACGCAGGCCTCGATCAACGCTGACCCGGCCGGCTGCGCCAACGGCTACGTGCATCTGATGGACCCGCGCTTCGAGATCCGCGATGCCCAGATCTTCCTCGGGAGACTGGTTGATGACGGCCTGATCATTCCCGACAGGATCGCCGCGACCGGTGGTTCATACGGAGGCAGCGAATCGATGCACTTCGCAGTCCTGAAGGACCGCATGATGATGCCCGACGGCAGCCTTGAGCCATGGGAGAGCCCGGAAGGCGTACCGATGAGCACCGCGGTGGCGACCCCGAACATCCCGTGGACCGACCTCATCCAGGCCCTCGCCCCGAATGGCGACACGCTTGACTACCTCGAGGACGGCAGCTTCACGGGTGTCGGCGGCGTGATGAAGGAGTCTTACGTCAACGGCCTCTACATTTCGGCCCGCGCGGCCCTGCTCGGGAGCGACCCGAGCGCGGACCTGCAGGGCTGGAAGGGGTTGCTGGACGCAGGGGAGTCCTACACCGGCGCGTCCAACGAAGCGATGTTCGACGAGATCACTCAATTCCACTCCTCGTATTACATCGATGACAGTCAGGTCCCGGCCCCGCTGCTGATGTCGAGCGGCTTCACGGACGACCTTTTCCCAGTGGACGAAGTCATCCGTTTCTACAACCGCACCAGGGCCAACTACCCGAACCTGCCAATGAGCATTTTCGCCGGATCGTTTGGCCACGCCCGCGGTCAGGTCCAGTCCAATGTGATCTCCGCCCTGCGCCTGCTCGAAGAGCAGTGGATCGACCATTACCTCAAGGATGTCGGCCCGCAGCCGGCCTCCGAGGTCACTGCTTACACCCAGACCTGCCCCAACGGCAGCCTCGCCGGAGGCCCGTACACGGCTGATGACTGGGCGTCCGTTGCTCCGGGCGAGATCGTCGTGAAGGATGGCTCCAGGAAGGTAATCGACGCCGCTGGCGGGAGCCCAACAGTTGCCGCGACCTTCAACCCGATCATCTCACCGAACCCATGCTCCACGGCTTCGGATGCGGTTGAGCCCGGCTCGGTGGTCTACGACACGGCCCCGGCCCCGGCCGGCGGCTACACGGTGCTGGGTTCGGCAACGGCGATCGCCAGAATCTCGGTCGCAAACGGACCGGACTCGCAGATCATGGCCCGTCTGGTCGACCTCGACAACGCAGGAAACAAGACCCTGGTGGCCCGCGGAAGCTGGCGCCCCAAGGCCTCGGGTTTCCAGGTTTTCCAGCTCCACCCCGGGGCCTGGAAGGTCGAAGAGGGACACAGCCTGAGGCTGGAACTGCTGCCTCGCGATGCAGCCCAGAGCCCCCCGGCGATTCTCAACAACTACGCCCGGCCATCAAACGACCAGCAGGACGTGACGATCGAGAAACTGGAGCTCCGAATTCCGGTGGTCGAGACCCCGGGTTCGCTCGGTGGACTGGTCAAGGCTCCGGCGAAGAAGGTTCTGCCGGACCGTGCCGGTGCAGCACTGGCCCCCGGATACGAAGCAATCGGCTCGCAGACCCTCAGGCAGTACGCAGCGAGGTATGCGGTCAACCCCAGGCTGGCCGGCACTGCCACGCTGAAGGCCAGGACAGTGACCGCAAGGGCCAGTTGCCCGGCGACCGCGACCTCCTGCAGGGGAGCATCGATATCACTCGAGGCAAAGGGCAAGACGATCGCACGCGGTGTGGTCAGCGCTGTTGGAGCAGGCGGATCGAAGACCGTCCGGCTGATACTGGCTGCCCCGGGTGTGAAGCTGTTCAAGGACCAGCGAGTGGTCACGCGGAAAGACGGCAAGCAGCGGGTCCTCACAGTTCCCGGCCCGCGCACAGTCAGGGCAGTGGTACTGCTCAACGGCAAGAGCTCCGGCTCAGTGGTCGTCAGGCGAACGGGAAGCGTCCGCTGACCCGTCAGCCAGCTGGCGTCCGGCTCGCGATCCGGAAACATTCGCAGCGTGAACGAAACCCCCGCCGTCCGGCGGGGGTTTCGTCTTTACAGGGCAAGGGGAAAACCTGACAGCAGGCGGCGTTAGTGCTAGCCTCAGGGAGTCGTGAACCTCGGCGTTTGTCGGGGAAAGGGAGGCGGCGGGGAGCGGCGGTTGCCGGCATCGCGTCAGTCCATAATTGGGAATCCTGGGAGAAGAATGGAAAACATCAAGAAGCTCGGTGTTCTGGCGGTATTTATTCTGGCGCTGATGGCGGCACCGGCTGCGTCCGCAGATCCGGTAACCGCTGTTTTCGACGGCGAGATCCCATGCACGACCAAGTCCGATGGCGTACGTCAGTGCGCTGGCGCCGGTGGCGCTGTCGCGAACACCGTGAACTCCTGGGACGGCACTCCCATTGATGTCAACTTCGCCCTCCCCGACGCTGGCGAGTTCGGACCGGGGCCATATCCGTTGGCGATGTACTTCCACGGCTTCGGCGGCAGCAAGGAGGGCTTCAACGGTGAAACCAAGCGTTTCACCGACATGGGCATCGCGACATTCAGCATGACCGAGCGTGGCTTCGCGAACTCCTGTGGCGAACGTAGCGCCATAGATGCACTCGATCTGGCCGGGGAAGACTGCTCGGCCGGGTTCATCCACCTGATGGACACCCGCTACGAGGTCAGAGACGCGCAGCACTTTGCCGGCGTTCTGGTTGATGAAGGACTGGTAATCCCGGACAGGATCGGCTCAGTCGGTGCCTCTTACGGTGGCACCAAATCGATCGCACTGGCCGCTCTCCAAAACCGGATCATGCTTCCTGACGGCGCCCTTGCGCCGTGGACCAGCCCGGAAGGTACGCCGATGGAGCTGGCCGCATCAGCCCCGATCGTGCCGCCGAGCGACTTCGCTTACGCGCTGGTGCCAAACGGCCGCACTCTCGACTATGCCCTTGATGCCCCCTACGGCGGAGTATTCGGCGTGATGAAGTCCGGGATCATCAACACGCTGCTTCCGAGCGGCGACAACTTCTCCGGAGACAACGGGCCGGTGGAGCCGACCTGGGATATCCGTGGCTGGAAGTCGATGATGGAAGCCGGCGAGCCTTACGGAACCGACGCGCTGGCGCAGTTCATGGTCGACGAGATGACGCAGCACCATTCGGCCTACTACCTGGACGACTCGGTCAAGCCTGCCCCACTGCTGATCGCCGAGGGCTTCACCGACGATCTCTTCCCGATTGACGAAGCGCTGAGGTATTACAACCGCACCAAGGCGACCCACCCGACAGCCGACATCTCGATGCTGTTCGCCGACATCGGTCATCCGCGAGCCCCGCTCGGCGGAGCCAATGCCCAGGGTCGCCCGGCAGATCAGGAACTCGGCCTTAATCGAGTCGAACGCTGGTTTGAGTGGTACCTGCTCGGCGAAGGCAGCAAGCCGGTCAACGGAGTTGAGGTCAAGACCCAGAAATGCCCCTACACCGAACCCTCAGGCGGGCCGTTCACCGGACCGACCTGGCCGGCGATGTCACCGGGCGAGATGCGACTGACTGACCCGACGACCCGGGTGATGCCGCCCGACGCGGGTCTGGACTCGATCGCCTCCGTTTTCTCCACTCTGTCCGAGGGCTGCACCCAGAAGAAGGTAACACCGGAGCCTGGAACGCTCAGCTTTTCCTTCGGCACGGTGCCGGCCGGTGGAATCACCCTGATGGGTGCACCCACGGTGATCGCGAAGATGTCGGTTGCCAACGGAGCGGATTCACAGGTTGCCGGACGACTCTGGGAAATCTCCCAGGACGGAAAGCAGCGACTGATCGCCCGCGGCGTATACCGACCGGATGCCAGCGGTGCCCAGGTCTTTCAGCTCCACGGCAACGCCTACAGGTTTGAGGCTGGAACCAGCATCCAGTTCCAGCTGCTCCCGAAGGACGGTGTCGCCGCCATTCCCACTCTCTCCTACGTTCGAGTCTCGAACGACCAGGAGGCAGTGACGGTTTCCGATGTCGAGATCAGGCTGCCGGTGGCCGAGGCACCCGGCACCCGCAGGGGAGTGAAGGCGCCGATGCCCGAAGTCCTGCCGGCCGGCACCCAGCTGGCGCCTGACTACAGGGACATCGGCTCAATCCCGATCGCTGCCTGGGCAGGAAATGCCGTCGGGCTGCCGCGCCTTGACGCGGCCACCGCCAAGGGCCGGAGCCTTGCCGCGACTGTCACCTGTCCTGTCAGGCTGAGAAGTTGCGCCACGGCTGCACTGACCATCCGCGGAGCCCGCTCCCTGAAACAGGGCGGCAATGTGGTGCTCGGCAGGAAGTCCGGCGTCCGGCTCTCTCCCGGAACCTCGAAGCGGATCTCGATCCCGCTGACCGGTCAGGCGCGCAGGCTGCTCGGTAGCGAAGGCCTGAAGACACTGAGAGCCTCCTGGCTTATGAGTGGCGGCAAGCTGAAGGCAAGCGGAACCGTGGCCGTCAGACTGACCGGTCGGGTCCGTTAGGAGCTCTTGCGCTCGCGTGAGCGGCCTCGGGGTGAAGCGATGCCCAGTACACGCATCGCCTTGATCCCGAGGCCAAGCCGTTCGCGGCCTTCCGTCGCGGTGGCATCATGTCCGCTGAGGTCCCGGATGCGCTCCAGCCGGTAGCGGATCGTGTGTCGGTGCGTGAACATCTTCTTGGCGGTCGCCGGCACGTTGGCATCACTGTCCAGATAGGCCTCTACAGTGGCGACGAGATCGGTCTCGTACTGCTCGTCGTAGGCGACCAACGGCTCGACTGTCTCTGAATAGAAGCTGTGGAGTTCCTCGCTGGTCGTTCCGAGGAGCAGCCGGTACGCACCGGTGTCTTCGAAGGCGATCGGGGAACGCCCTTCGGCCTCGCCGACATTCAGCGCAAGGCGCGCCTCTCGGGCGGCCCGTTCGAACTCATCCGGAGCTGAAGCGGGCCTGGACCGGGCGATCGTCACCGCAAGCCCGCTGAGGGACCTGGGTAGCTCCCGCTCAAGCGCCTCTTCAACCTTTATCAGCCGTTCCTCGTCTGGAGTCGGCACAAGCACACCGACCAGTGAGCCTTCTTCGGCCTCACCGATCGCAGCGATCGAACCCGGCGCAACCGAGCGGATGGTGCGGACGGTCAGGTCCACCACACGAGAGCGCCAGTCTCCTTCCCGGGCGGTTCCTGAGTGTGCCCGTACCATCAGCACACCTCCACCCCGGGAGAGATCGCAGCCGACCTCCGCAGCTCTTTCAACGAGTTCGAAGCCATCGGTCAGAGAACCATCGAGCAACCCGCCGACCAGATCCGAAACGGCTCCCTCGTTGCCCCAGTCAGCCGAGCGGGCCCGCTCAACTTCGAGTGCGGCCAGTGCGGTCAGCAGGTCAACGGCACCGGCATCCTCGACCTTGCCGATGTAGCGGGCTTCACCGACCAGTTCGTCACCGATCCCGAGAGCCACGGTCTTGACTCCCTTTCCTTTGCCGCTGAGCCGACTCTCCTGCTCCCTGGTGGCGCCGGCGACGGCAAGAAGTATCCCGGAGCGATCGAGGAAGGCAATCGGAACACCGAGCAGGTCGGTGGCCGCCCGCGCGAGTCCTGGCAGCCCCCGTCCGGCGATCACCGGGCCAGCCAGCAGCTCGACACCCTCGCTTCCGGGCGCCTGCCTTGCGGTCGCCTTGGACCCCGCCACGGGTTTCTTCGCAGGAGGGCTCAATCGGTCGACCACGGGAAGATGCCGGAAATGTCATTCGAGAAGAAGACATAGGCGAGCCCGGCGACGATCCCGACGGTGACCAGCGCGCCGAAGACAAAGAGAGAAAGAAACCCCGCCGCAACCTTCTCGGGCCAGCGCCCGTAAGCGCTGAGTGAGGGGATCAGGATCAGGACCACGAAGGCAGTCAGGCTGACTGCCCCGGCTGCGCCAAGAAGCATGGCATTTGTGGATATCCCGAGAAGCATCAGCTCAATTTTTACTCAACTGGGTGACTATCAGGGCTACGGCTGCGAAAAAGGCGAAGAAAAAGGCGCTGAATGCCCAGCCTCCGGTGACATCGCTGAGGTAGTGAACACCGAGGTATACGCGACTCAACCCCACGAGGATCGTGAGGGACAGTCCGAAGAGGACCAGCGCGGTGCTGCGGGTCATGGCAGGCCGGATTCGAACGGCAATGGTGACCGCCAGCCAGGTGTAGAAGACCGAATAGGCAGCATGGCCGCTGGGATAGGAAAAGCTGTCGACGGCGACCAGGCCGCCCTCCGGCCGAGGCCGGCCGATTTCATCCTTGAAGAAGTCCACTCCGACCACGATCATCACTGCCGAAAGCAGGAGGACCCAGAAATCAGCCCACCTGCGGTTGATCGCCAGCACCGTCGCCGTGATCGCTGCCACGGGTCCGAGGAATGTGGATGAACCAAGCCAGGTGAATGCCTTGCTGAAGCCGGTAAGCCAGTCGGTCCGGATCAGCCCGACGAAGTCGAATGCCTCGAGGTCCCCGGGGGTCGGACCCGGGTCAGAGCTGAAGATCCGGGCAAAGGCAATGAAGACGAATGAGGAGACGGCGAGGATTGCGGCCAGCGTCGTGAACTCGAGACCGAACTTTCCACCAGGGGTGAGGCGGTCCAGCAGGAATCGGTACTGCGGCCTGAGCCTCCGGGCAAGATCTGTCAGTGGCCGGGTCAGCCGGTGCGACTCCATCCACCGCACTGCCTTCGATCGGTTCTCGGCGACCCGGAGGAAACGGAACACGACCACCACGGTCACGGTCACCACGATCAGCGACCCGAGCACCAGCGCCGCCAGACCGGAATACTCGGCAGCGGAATCGATGCTGCGGGCAAACACATACCCGAGGATGATGTTGCTGGTCACCTGAAGCCCGGCTCCGAGGATGCTGTACGGCGCAAACCCGCGATAGCTCATGCCCGAGGTCCCGGCGACAAAGGGTGCGAGTGCCCTCACTATTCCTACGAAACGACCGACCAGCACGGTCTTCCCGCCGTGCTTTTCGAAGTACTCCTCGACCTGTTCGAACCGCTCCTTGGTGACCCTGACTTTCGAGCCGTGATCGAGCACGAAGTTACGGCCGAGCCTGCGCCCGAGCATGAAGCTGAAGCTGTCGCCCAGGAATGCCATTGACCAGGCGATGGCGATCAGCAGGTAAATGTTGATCACCCCGAGACCGGCGACGGCTCCGCCCAGTGTCATCGCGGTCTCACCGGGGACAAGCAGCCCGACGAAGGCACCGGTCTCCAGGAAGGCCAGCAGGCCGACGATCAGGTAGGTCCAATTCCCGAGCAGGTTGGCGAAGTCGTCCAGCAGTTGCTGGAGATCGAACTCCGGGAAGAAACGGCGGTAGAGCAGAAATACAACTACCGCTGCCGCAACCAGCGAGACGAGGGCAATCAGCTTGCCCCGGCGCGAATCAGGCAGTCTCAAAGTCCCACTCCCCCGCGGCACACCATCGCCTCCGGGCCGACCTCCGCGGCGACAGCCTCGGCTGCCTCACGCGTCGGACAGATCCCGAATACCGTCGGCCCGCTGCCGGTCATGCCGACGAAGCCGGCACCCGCCAGAGCCAGACGGTCCATCGCGGGGCCGATCCCCGAATGCAGAGACATCGCAGCCGCCTCGAGATCGTTCAGGAGCAGGCTCGGATAGGCCAACGGAGAGACTCCGCCACTCGCGACCGCCCAGAGTCTCCCGGAGATCTCCTCCAGCTCGTCTGCCGAGCGCCCGGCTCCCATCCGGTCGGCTTCGGTGAAGACATCGGCGGTTGAGAGGCCTTCGCCGAATGCAACCAGCACGACCCAGTGTTCGGCCGGCTCCGGCAGGGACGTCAGCTTCTGCCCGATGCCTTCAACGAGACAGACCATGGGATCGATCTGGGAAGGCACATCAGCCCCCAGCAGTCCCGCAATTCCCGCCAGGTCATCGACCTCTCCGCCCGCCAGCCTCAGCACGGCGGCAGCATCGGCGCTGCCGCCGCCGAGGCCGGCGGCCACGGGAATGTTCTTCTCGATCTCAATCCGGACCGGCTCGCTCTGCCACCCCTCGGAGCGAAGCAGCCGAAGAGCGCGGGTTGCGAGGTTTTCCCCTGCCACCCCTTCGCATATGACCTCGTCGCGCTCGGCGGGTCCGACATGGAGGAGATCACAAAGCGAGAGTGGCTCGAAAATCGAAGCGAGGTCGTGGTAGCCGTCCCTTCGGCGTCGCCCGAGGTACAGGCACAGGTTCAGTTTTGCGGGTGCTGGATGGGTGCTCAAGGCTCACGATTCCGTCGGCCGGACCCCGATCATTGCCGATAGCGCAGCGAACTGCGGTGGCGAGAGCGCTTCGGCGCGAATACCGGGGTCAAGACCCATTCGCTCGAGGCCCGCGCGAGCCGGCTCAAGCATCCCGGGAATGGCCATGTCAAGCGAGCGGGGAAGGGCTTTTCGGCGATGGCTGAACGCAGCCCGGACGAACGTACGGACCGTGGCATCCGGACCCGGGCCTTCACGCTGAATCGAGATGATCGCCGAGTCGACCCGCGGTGGCGGGCGAAAGACCGTGCGACTTACTTTTCGCACGAGCCGTACCTTTCCTGCGAGCTGGGCCAGTACCGAGGGGGCCCCGTAGACCTTCGACCCGGGCTCGGCCCGGAGCCGGTCGGCAATCTCCCGCTGAACCATCACCGTCCAGCGCTCGATTGAAGGCAGATCGAAAATTGTGCGCATGATCACCGGTGTGGCAACCGCGTAGGGAAGGTTGGCGACCATCGCGGTCGGTTCCGGATCGAGCGAAGCGAGGTCGTAGCGAACCGCATCGGCCCAGATCAGGTTCACGTTCGAAAGGTTTATGACCCCGGTCAGCCAGGGTTCAAGTCCTCGGTCAATCTCGATCACGTGCACCTCGCGGGCGACCACAGCCAGCCGCTCGGTCAGCACACCTTCGCCCGCCCCTACCTCGAGTACGCAGTCCGATTGAGCAACTTCGGAATCCCTGACAATGGCCTCGAGCAGGTTGGGGTCAGCGAGGAAGTTCTGCCCGAGCCTCACCAGCCAAAGAGCCGGCAGGAGTTTTCCGAAACGATCCGGTCGAACTCTTCCAGCGAGGTGTCACGGAGGCCGGCGACCAGGGCGGCGGTCTCGACCACGTTGGCCGGTTCATTTCGCTCACGGCGCTTCGACTGGGGAGACAGGTAGGGGGAATCGGTCTCGACCAGGATCAGCTCGTCCGGCACCCCGGCCGCAGCGATCCGCAGGGCCTCATTGGCCGGGTAGGTGACGTTGCCCGCGAACGAGCAATACCAGCCGCGTTCGACCGCCTCTGTCATCCGTTCCGGAACCGAAAAGCAGTGGAGGATCACGGTCAGGTCAACACCGGCGTTATCAAGCGTGCGGAAGGTCTCGGCCGCCGCTTCATCGCTGCCCTGGCGGTCCCTGAGGTGGATCACCAGTGGCAGGCCGGTTTCATCCGCAATCCGGATCTGGGCCGCGAAGGCACGGCGCTGGCTCTCAGGCTCGGCCGTGTCACGGTAGAAGTCGAGGCCGGTCTCCCCGATCGCCCGGACCCTGTCATGGCCGGCAAGCATCCTGATGTCATCGGCGGCTGCCTCATCGAAACCGTCGGCGTCGTTCGGGTGCCGGCCGATAGCGACGAACACGGATTCAAAGGCCTCTGCGAGGGCTATCTGCTCGCGGTTGCTCTGTTCGTCGAGGCCGACGGTCAGCAGCCGGCTGAGCCCGGCTCCGGCGGCACGCCCGAGTACCGCTTCGGGGGAGTCTGCGCAACGGCTCAGGTGACAGTGCGTATCGACCACGGGAAGTTCTCCCTACTCCGGCGCTTCAAGCTTGGGGAAGAGCGGCGGGATCCGCTCGACCGTGTAGCCACCTGGCCGGGTACCGAACCCGTCGAGCTCCAGGGCGGAATGGTCGAGGGCCTCCAGCAGAGTCGCAGACGAGTTCGGCAGGTAGGGGTGGAGCAGCAGAGTCACCACCCGCAGGCCTTCAACCAGTCCGTACAGAACCTGGTCAAGCCGGGCTGCGTCATCGGGTGACTTGGCCAGCACCCACGGCTGGCTTTCTTCCACGTAACGGTTCAGCCGACGGACCAGAACCCAGATCTCCTCGAGCGCCTGACCTATCTGTGCTTCGTCCAGCAGGGCACAGACCCGCTCGGGCAGACTGTCGAAGTCAGCACTCAGGGCTGCGTCCGGCTCAGCCTCGGGAACGACGCCGTCCCGATACTTGACGACCATCGCCAGGGTCCGCGAAGCGAGATTGCCGAAGTCGTTGGCCAGTTCGGTCTCATACCGGGATTCGAATCCGGCGGTTGATATCGAGCCGTCCTGACCGAAGCTGACTTCACGGAAGCAGTAGTAGCGCAGTGCGTCGGCTCCAAAGCGCTCGATCACTTCGAACGGGTCAAGCACATTGCCGAGTGACTTCGACATCTTCTTCTCACCCATGAGCAGGTAGCCGTGGATGAACATGCGCTGTGGCGGTTCCAGGTCGGCAGCCAGCAGAAAAGCGGGCCAGTAGACAGCGTGGAACTTGAGAATGTCCTTGGCGAGGATGTGCCACGAAGCGGGCCAGAACCGGCTCGTCAGGTCTTCGCCTTCACGGGCGTAGCCGAGCGCCGTGTAGTAGTTGAGCAGTGCGTCAAACCACACGTACATCACCTGGTCGGCATCCCAGGTAAGCGGCACACCCCAACTCAGTTTCGAACGCGACAGGGATACATCACGAAGCCCGCTGCGGATAAATGAGAGCGCCTCGTTGCGTCGGAAGTCGGGCTGGATCATTCCCGGGTTCTCGACGTACATCCTTTCCAGGGGCTCCTGAAAGGCCGAGAGCCTGAAGAACCAGTTTTCCTCTTCTTCGCGGGTCAGGGATATCTCATGGATCGGGCAGGTATCGCCCGGGCCGACCTCGGATTCATTCTTGAAGTCGGCGCAGCGAGGGCAGTACCACCCGGTCCAGGTGCCGTGGTAGACATATCCGTTTTCCTTGACCTGCTCAACCACTCGCTGGACCCGCTCGATGTGCCCCGGATCAGTGGTGCGGATGAAGAAATCGTTGGTCGAATCGACCTTGCCGACCATGTCGCGGAACTGTTCTGCGCTGCGGTCGACCAACTGCTGAGGCGTTATGCCCTCCCGTTCAGCCGCCTGGGCGATCGGTTCGCCGTGTTCGTCGGTGCCGGTGAGGAAGAAGACGTCCTCGCCACGCTGGCGCATGTGGCGGGCGAGGATGTCGGCCGCCATGGTCGAGTAAGCATGGCCGAGATGCGGCTCACCGTTGCCGTAGAAAATCGGGGTAGTGACATAGAAGCTCACGACATCCAGAATAGGGCGGCTCAGCCCAGTTCGGCTATTACAGCAGCGGCGAAAGCCTCCGCCCCGGGCGTTTCCAGTGCTGCGGCCTGGCCGAGGTAGAGGCAGGGCTCGATCAACTCGACCTCAATGAGAACGGGCTGACCGGATCCTGTGAGGACCATGTCCACCCTTGCGAACAGGGGCATCTGGCCGAAGCGCGCCGCGATCCAGGCGACCGTCTTCTCGGCCAGGTCCACCTCTGTCTGACGGGCATCGGTGATGCTCACAAGGTCTTCATCACCCATGGCCTCGGCGACGCCGTTCTCGTCAGTCGGAGCCACCGAGCCGGGTGGGAGGAATGCCCGTTTGCGAAGCGCATAGGCAACCCGGCCCCCGAACAGGACCACCGCAGTCTCCCCGTTGATTTCGATCTCGGGCAGATACGGCTGCACCATCGCTACTTCGTCGCGCTCGCCAAGTTCCTTCAGAAGTTCGAGAGCAGCGACGGCCGAGTCGTTCCCGAACCGTCCGGTGTCCCGGGCGCCGGCGCCGGTCACCGGCTTGATCACGAACTCACCGCTCAGCTCGGGAACCCGCCCGCCGGGAGCAACCAGCAGGGTCGGCGGGACCGGCAGCCCCCCACCGTCCAGTTCAGCCAGGTAGCGCTTGTCAGAGTTCCAGCGGATGATCTCCGGACTGTTCCGCAACCGGTCCGGGCCGACCTGATCGGTCCAGGAGAGAAAGTCCCCCAGCCGGGAGCTGTAATCCCAGGCCGAACGGACGATCACCCTGTCGAACCCGGCCCAGTCAGTGTCGGGATCATCCCAGGCGACAAACTCGACCGTGATCCCGGCTTCGTCGAGTAGTTCGGCTGCCGGAAGGTCGTCCTCCCACATCACCTGACGTGGGAAGCAGGTCGCAAATGCGATCCGGGTCATCGCCGGGGTTCGCGGCCGGTCAGCGCCTTGTAAAGGTCGTTGGCCCGGGTGCCCGTAAGAGTCGCTACCACGGTCGCAGCGGCCCGGGGGCGTGCCCCCGACTGAACGAGTCTCTTGAGTGCCTCGACTGCAAAGGCAATGTCCTGACCGTGCTCGGCGGACTCGGCCGGCCCTATCACCAGCACTATCTCCCCCTTGGCCTCACCCTTGAAGCGGAGCGCCAGATCAGAAAGCGTGCCGCGAGTCACCTCCTCGTGAAGCTTGGTCATCTCCCGGCAGACCGCCGCCTCGCGCTCCGGGGCGATCGCTGCCAGCGCTGCGAGGGTCTTGGAGATCCGTCGCGGCGACTCGAACGCAACCACTGTCTCGGCCGAGTTCAGGACTCTCTCCATCTCTCCCGCGCGCTTGGGCAGGAATCCCTCGAACCGCCACCGGTCCGAGGGCAGGCCGGATGCGACCAGGGCCACGGGGACCACCGACGGCCCCGGCAACACGACGATCTCCAGGCCGCGGTCGATGCATGCGCGTATCAGGCGATAACCAGGGTCAGAGATCGCCGGCATTCCGGCATCGCTGACCAGGGCAATCCGGTCGCCCCGCTCTATCCGCTTGACCAGCTCGGCGGCTCTTGAGACCTCGTTGCCCTCATGGTTGGAGACCAGGCGCGGACGGGGGCTGATCTCCATCAGCTCCAGCAGCCGGCCGGTCCGGCGGGTGTCCTCGCAGGCGATGTAGTCAGCCTCCACGAGCGCTTCCCGGACGCGCTTCGTGACGTCATCCATGTTGCCAATCGGGGTCGGGCAGACCGTCAGGCGACCGGGCATCAGAGTCCCCCTTCGATTCCGGCCCGGGCCAGCGACGCGGCGCCGATCATCCCTGCCGACGGCCCGAGCTGCGCTGCGACCACCGGAGTCTGGTCCATCGGCTTGAGGGCATGGGAGGCGATCTCCCGACGGGTGGGCTCGAGGATCAACTCTCCGAGTGCCATCGCCCCGCCCCCGAGCACGATGACCTCGGGTTCAAAGATGTTGGAGAGGGAGACCAGCGCGGTCCCCAGGTAATGCCCGACCCTTTCAACCACGCCGATTGCGGCAGCATCCCCGGCCATCGCGGCGTCGTTTACCTCTCTGGCGGTGATTGCCGTCCCGGTGGCTGCAACCTTGCCCAAGGCCGAGTTCGGGACCGCCATGGCAGCCTCCTGGCCCATCCTGCCGATGCCGGTGCCGGAAGCAAACACCTCGACGCAACCCCGTCCCGGGCAGTTCCCCTGACAGGGAGGACCGTCGATCTCGACCACCACGTGACCGAGCTCGGCACCGGCCCCGGTCGTGCCGCGAAAAATCTCTCCGTTGATCCACACGCCACCGCCGATACCGGTTCCCAGGGTCAGCATCAAGGCGTTGCGGGCTCCCTTCGCGGCGCCGTACAGCGCCTCGGCCATCATCGCGAGGTTACCGTCGTTGTCAACGAACGCAGGCAGGCCGGTCTTCTCCTCGATCAGGTCCTTGACCGGGAACTCCTCGAAGTCGAGGTTGACCGTGTCGATCGCGTGCCCGCTCTCAAAATCGATCCGTGCGGGAATGCCGAGTCCGACCGCCGCAACAGCGGGGCGGGCGTCACGGGCGCGTTCAACCTCACGCACGAGAAGGTCTATGACCTCTTCCTGCGAATAACCACGCGAGGGGACCTCATCCTTCCAGGTGGTTTCAGCGCCAGCATTCATAACCCCGACTGCCAGTTTCGTGCCGCCGAGATCGGCTCCGATCGTCTCAACTTCTTTCATCAGTCACCATTCTTAGACCTTTATGCCATCTGACGGCGACAAGCGTCCTCCGGACCGCCCCGAGTACAACCTCTACCGCTCACGCCGGGGGCTATTCTCCCGTTTCCGAAAGCCGAGCATCGACTCGCTGAAAGACAAGCCCCGAAACCGCTCGGGGAGTCGAGCCGGACGAGGAGATTCCCGCAAGCCGGCCGAAGTCCCTTACCCGGTCTACAGCGAGCGGAGGCCACCGGACGACAGCCCCGACCCGCGCCGCCGTCGCCGCAGGAAGAGACCGTGGCTGAAGCTGATCCTGTTCGGCTTGATCGGCTGGTTCGCATTGAGCATCCTCGCTTTCTCGGTCTCCGCCCAGATCCAGTCGATGAAGCTCGACGGTGATGCCAGGGCAGCCCTTGACGGAACTCCCTGGCTGCTGCCAGATGCCCAGAACATCCTGGTGATCGGAACTGACAGCCGCAGCCCCGACACGCTGGAGCCCGGTGCCGCCCAGGAGGAGCGCTGCTACGAACAGCAGGCCCGTGGAGAGGCCCCGCAGGACGGCTGCGCCGGTGCCCGGGCCGACACCCTGATGGTGGTGCGTGGGGGTGGCGGCCAGTTCAGCAAGCTCTCGATTCCCCGGGACTCATATGCGGAGATCCCCGGTCAGGGCAGTCAGAAGATCAACGCCGCCTACGCCTTCGGCGGTGCAGCACTCCAGGCGGAGACGGTCTCCGGCTTTCTGGGCATCCCGATCGACCACGTGGTGATCATGAACTTCGAGGGCTTCGCCGACTTCATCGACGCAATCGGCGGGGTCAAGGTCGACCTGCCGACAGCACTCTGCTCCGACATCTCGGGTGGCGAATCCAACGGCGGCTGGACCATCCAGCTGAAACAGGGCCCGAACACCCTGAACGGCCAGGATGCCCTGGCCTATGCGAGGACCCGCAAGCCCAGTCCGTGCCCGGGCAACGAGATCAGCGCGTACTCGGAGGGGTATGACGACCTCGACCGTGCCGCCGCCCAGCAACGCATCCTCAACGGGATCAAGGAGCGACTCACCTCCCCGCTCCGGCTCCCCTACAACTT
This sequence comes from uncultured Solirubrobacterales bacterium, assembly GCA_903933815.1. Lineage (GTDB taxonomy): Bacteria > Actinomycetota > Thermoleophilia > Solirubrobacterales > 70-9 > 67-14. The sequence goes on along the minus strand of CAIZLN010000092.1, from coordinate 10,547 downwards.
CATCAAGGGGCCGATCATCGGCTGGACAGCCCCCAAGGCGTTCGTTTCCGACCTCGGGTTCATCGCCATGCCTCAACTGGCACTTTCGACCGCCTTCGCCGGGAGCGCCGAGCCGGACGTGTTGATCCCGTCAGGTCCGGGGCCCGACGGCAGCCTCGAGATCCCCGTAGAAGAGCGCCAGCGCGCCGCCCGCAAGCTCGAAGGCGGCTGAGCCTCAACCCGGTTATCCGGGCCCGGTTCACCTGAGGCAAGGGATCCCGCGGCTAGGGGGTCCGGGGGTCAGCCCGTCTGATCAGCTCGTCCAGCTCGTCCTGCATCGCCTCGACCAGCAGGTCGAAGTTGGTGGCGAGCTCACGATCTCCGACGATCCCGACATCGAGCCGGTCAAGGTAGCTGAGCACAGTGATGTTGAGGCCGACTCCGTCCATGATCACCGACGCCGGGTAATGAGACTCGAGCCTTGCCCCGGCCATGTAGAGCGGCACCGGCGGACCCGGAACGTTCGACACAATCACGTTGAAGTGTGGGTGAAAGTGCGAACTGGCACCTATTCCTGCCGCCATCCGTGCCGCTGCGGAAAACAGCACCGGGGGCACCAGCCCGGTCGCCCTCGCGATGAAGTCATCCGACTGGGTCGCGTGGTGCTGCTTGGCAACTTCCATCTCGGCGTGGGCACACATCAGTCGTTCGACCGCGTCCGGGACATCGGTCGGCAGGGCTGCCATCATCGCGGAGACCTGGTTGCCGAAAGTGCCGTGGTCCTCCTCGCCTCGCACTGACACCGGCACCATCGCGACCATCGGCTCATCCGGAAGGCCGTCATTGGCGAGCAGGAACTGTCTGATCGCGCCCGCCGAAAGTGCCACGACCACATCGTTGACCTTGACCCCGTAAGCATCCTTGACCGCCTTCACCTCGGGCAGGGAAAGCGTGCCGAAGGAGAAGTGGCGATGCCCGGATATGCGTTCGTTGAGGATGGTTCGCGGGGCCTGGAGGCCCGCCCGCTGGAGTCCCGCTTCTTCTCCCCGACGGCCAATCGTCCGCCTGAGGCGCTCCGTAGCAACGCCGAGCGATCTGACCCCTGGAATGCCCCGAACCGGAGGCAGGTCGACTGCGTTCATCACCGTTGAGGGCACGCTTTTCACTCCCCTCACAATCCGTCCCGGCAGGGCGGTGGCTCCCTTGCCCAACAGCCCGATCGAACCGGGGTTTCGACTCGTTGCGATCGGCGGACCCTGCTCGGGGATAACTCGTCCAGTCGGATCGAGGTCGAAGAGGATTCCAAGAATCTCGGCTCCCGACACTCCATCAACCACGGCATGGTGAATCTTGCTGAGTACAGCGGTACGGTCGCCGTGAACGCCCTGGATCAGGTACATCTCCCAGAGTGGCTTCGTCCGGTCGAGCGGCCGGGAGAAGATCCTCTCAACCTGAGTGGCGAGCTGCCGGTTGTCTCCCGGGGGCGGCAGGGCAAGCTCACGTATGTGGAAGCTGAGATCGAACTCTTCGTCTTCGACCCACCACGGATGGTCGAGCCCGAACGGCACCTCCTCAAGCCGCCACCGGAACGGCGGCAGCAGGTGTATCCGCTCCTCAACCAGATTCCTGAGATCAGCCAGATGGAGGGCACCTTCCGGGGCCCCGGAAGGGTCAAGCACAGCGAGACCGGAGACATGCGCGTGGTTACGGTCGTCTTCGATTGCCAGAAACTCGGCATCAAGGCTGGTCAGCTGGCGGACCAACCGACCGGGACGCGATCCAACCTCACCGGACATGCTCCAAACCTACATCCGAATCGGTGATGCAGCTCCCACCGACGACTAAAAGCTCCGGCGGGGCCGGCAACTTCAGCCTGGTGGTATCAGCTCGAGGAGCTGCCGCTGCCGGGTGAAGCCTTCTTCTCGGACTTGCCGCCTCCGGATGACGAACCCGAGGAAGACGACCCTGGGGTTGCCGACGAATCCGACGAGCCGGAAGACCCGGACGAAGAGCCCGAATCAGATGAGCCGGAAGTCGATGAATCCGAGCCCGAGGAACCGGACGAGCCGCCGGACTCCTTTGCGGCGGCTGCCTGCTTGGCCTTGTTCGCCGAGCGCGTGCCGTAGTCGGTGTTGTGAAAACCGGACCCCTTGAAATGGATCGCCGGCGAGTGGAGCACGCGCCGGGCCGGCGCCCCGCAGTCGGGGCACTCGGTCAGAGCGTCTTCGCTCATCGACTGCATTACTTCGACCTCATGGCCTTTGTCGCATCGGTATTCGTAAATCGGCATCGACCAATGATTATCGCAGCGCGCCACCGGATGCGTCCCCTATACCGTTCCGCCCCATGGCAAGCGAACCGAAAGCAGAGAAGAACACCGAAGTCACGATGGACGAGATCGTCTCCCTGGCCAAGCGCCGGGGGTTCGTTTTCCCCTCCTCTGAGATCTACGGCGGGCTCGGCTCTACTTACGACTACGGCCACTACGGGGTGCTGCTCAAGAACAACGTCAAGAACGAGTGGTGGCGCTCGATGCTGACCGAACGGGACGACATAGTCGCCCTCGACTCGGCGATCCTCCAGCACCCGAAGGTGTGGGAGGCATCCGGCCACCTCAGCGGGTTCAGCGATCCGATGGTTGACTGCCGGACCTGCGGACAGCGTTTCCGCGCTGACGATCTCGAGAACGCAACCTGCCCCAGGAAGCCGTCGAAGAACCCCGGTGACGGTCCCGAGTGCGAGCTGACCGAGGCCCGCGAGTTCAACCTGATGTTCGAAACGAATGTCGGGCCGATGAAGGACTCCAGCTCGGTCGCGTACCTCCGGCCCGAGACGGCCCAGGGCATCTTCATCAACTTCAAGAACGTGCTCAACTTCGCCCGCAAGGCACCGCCTTTCGGAATCGCCCAGATCGGCAAGTCCTTCCGAAACGAAATCACCCCGGGCAACTTCATCTTCAGAACCCGGGAGTTCGAACAGATGGAGATGGAGTTCTTCGTGCCACCGGATGAAGTTGACGAGTGGTACCGCAAGTGGATCGAGATTCGCCGTGACTGGTACCTCGACCTTGGCATCCGGCCCGACTTTCTGATGGTCCGCCCCCACGAATCTGACGAGCTTTCCCATTACTCATCCGGGACCAGCGACATCGAGTACCTGTTCCCGATCGGCTGGTCCGAACTTGAAGGGGTCGCCAACCGCGGCAACTTCGACCTCACCCAGCACCAGGAACACTCCGGCGAGAAGCTCGAATACTTCGACCAGCAGTCGGGCGAGCGCTACCTTCCGCATGTGATCGAACCGGCCGCGGGTGCAGACCGCGCCGCCCTGGCCTTTCTGGTTGACGCCTACGACACCGATGAGATTGAGGGCCGCGAGCGCACCGTGCTCAAACTCCACCCGCGCCTGGCCCCGGTCAAGGTGGCGGTCCTCCCCCTGTTCAACAAAGAAGGCATGCCAGAGCAGGCCCAGGAGATCAACCAGGCCCTCCGTGCCGCCGGGATCCAGACCGAGTACGACGCCGGTGGATCGATCGGCAAGCGTTACCGCCGTCAGGACGAGATCGGCACCCCCTGGGGAATCACCGTCGACTTCGATACCAGAGACGACGGCAAAGTCACCCTGCGAGACCGGGACTCCCTTACCCAGGACCGGGTCCCGATCGAAGGCCTGCCCGCCCTGATCGCAGGCAAACTGACTGAGCCCTGGAAGTCCCCGAAGCTGGGTTGAGCCACCAGCCTGACCCGCCGGTCAGCGCTTTGAGGTTGGCTGTCAGATCGGGTGCCTGTCGCAGACGCTTCCACCAATGCTTCGAATTCTCGGAAGGATCGCAAGAGCTCTGGCCGTCACAATCTGGTTCGGGATCTGGTTTCTCGGGCCCGCTGTGCTTCTCTACATGGGGTTCGACGACCCGCGCGATCCGTTCCCCGACCTGTTCAGCGCGATCGGCTGTGGGGTGCTCGCCTTCGGCTGGCTCTACATATCGGTCTACTTCGCGATCTGCGACCAGCTGCCGGAGTTCATGACCGTCCCCTGAGGGGTACGCACAAGTCTTTGCCGGGGCGCGACGGCGGAGGGCGCCTGGGCTGACCGGTGGCCGCCGGAAACGGGCGGGGCCGGAATGGGTGACGCGGGTGGCATAGTTGGGATGAGTGTCTCCCACGGCTACCCACCAGCTGAACACGCGAAAGGCCCGCTTGCGGCGGATCGTTGACCAGCGGGTCGCAACCCTGCGTTTCGCCTGGTGGCGAATCCTTCAGGTCTGTGTCGCCGCAGGGCTGGCCTGGCTGATTGCGACTCAGGTGTTTGGCCACGCAGAGCCCTTCTTTGCCCCGATCGCGGTGGTGCTGGTGCTCGGCCTGGCGATCGAGCGTCGCGGCAAACGGGCGTACGAAGTCGCGCTGGGCGTGGCCATAGGGATCGGGATCGCAGACCTGATCGTGGTCGTAACCGGGACCGGGGCCTGGCAGCTGGTGCTCGTGGTCGGGCTGGCGATGGCGGTGGCGGTTCTTTCCGGCGGCGGGGTACTGCTGGTCAACCAGGCGGCCGTCTCGGCCGTGCTCGTGGCAACCCTGGCCGCCCCTGACGCCGCTGACTCGGTCAACCGTTTCGTCGATGCCCTGATCGGCGGCTCAATCGCGCTGGGCGCCAATGCCCTGACACCGGTTGACCCGGTTCGGCTCGTCAGACGGCACCTTCAGCCCCTTCTCTCCCGGCTCTCAGGCACCCTGATCGACATCGCGGACGGACTTGAGCATTCAGACAAAGAGGAAATGGTTGCCGCCCTGGAACGGGCACGATCCCTGGACCCCGCTGTCAGGGAGATGCTGATCGCGGTTGAAGCCGGCCAGGAGACGATCTCGCTCTCCCCGATCCGAAGGCGATCCAGGGGGCGAGTCGACCAGCTTGCCACGGCAGCCGAGCCGATTGACCTGATGATCCGCAATACGAGGGTTCTGGCCCGAGCCGGGATCAGGGCTGTTGACATCGACGAGCATGTGCCGCCTGTGGTCACCGAGGCGATCAGAGACCTGGCAACGGCGGTTCGCTCGCTGGACCTGCATCTGGGCGGCGCGCCACGCCGCTCAGCCACCCGGGCGGCGGCGTTGAAGGCGGCAGCCACCGCCAGTGCGGCCCTTGACGAAACCTCGAACCTGGCGGTCAGCGTGATCATCTCCCAGGTCCGGGCCACCGCCACCGACCTGCTGATCGGACTGGGCATGAGCCAGGACGAAGCGATCGCAGAGGTTCGCTCGGCCCGCTCGCGCCTCGAGTCCTGAGCAGACCGGATCAGGCAGTCGGCGGCTCCCAGCGATCGCCGGCAGCCGTCCGCTCCAGACCGACCCAGGCAAAATCCATGACCATGGCCAGAATCTGCGCCCGTGGGGTCGCGCGATTCTCATCCCACCAGTCGGCAATCGCGGTTATCGAGCCCATCAGCTGCCGTGCTGTCACTTCAACCACAACCTCGAACTGCGCCCCCTCCGGCAAGGCTGACTCAGGGTAATCCTCGGCCATCAGGCCGCCGACCATCTGGGCCACTTCGTCGAACAGCCGTTCAAAGAAATCGCTGACGTCCGCGTTGGCGCGGTTGCGGATCAGCATCCTCCACGCATCGCGACTCCCTTCGACAAAGCCCAGGAAGCCCTCAAGGCCCGCCTTCAGGCGGGCCTCGGCTGATCCGGCTCCGGCAGCAACTGCCCCGGTAACCCGTTCGAGCATGTCGTAGACATATGTCTCGAGCAGGGCCTGATGGAGCTCCCGTTTTGATTCGAAGTGCTCGTAGATCAGGGCCTTCGAGACCCCGGCCCGGGAGGCCACGGACTCCAGCGAAGTTTCATGAAAGCCACCTTCAGCGAAGACATCCAGCGCGGCATCGAGAATCACCTGCCGCCGGGCCTCGGCCGAAAGCCTGCGCCGAGGTGCGAGAGGAGCGTCCTCTTCCGAGTTCAACTGGTTGCCTCCATCTCACGACTGTACTAACTGACTGACGGGTCAGTTAGTATCGGGCGCGGCCTCAGGGGTATGTCGCCCATCTCCTGGCACATCACTACCGATCACACCCGACCGTTGAAAGAGGAGCGTCAGGCAATGTCCGTCGCCACAGCAGCACCAAAAACAGGCTCAACCGCAGGAATCTCCTATGTGGACCTCTATCGTCGCTGGGAGGAGAACAACTGGAGCGCCATGGGAATCGACTTCTCCCGGGACCGCGCCGGCTGGGACGGCCTCACCGACATGCAGCGCAAGTCAGCCCTCTGGATGTATTCAATGTTCTTTTACGGAGAGGATTCAGTCGCCGACAACCTCTCCCCCTACATCGACGCAGCTCCCACCGAGGAGCAGGCCTACTTCCTGACCACCCAGCAGGTCGACGAAGCCCGCCATGCCGTCCACTTTCACCGATTCTTCAAGGAGGTACTCGGAGCGGGTGATGATGTCGCCGAAACACTGCAGACAACCCTGCCCCAGCTCGGCTGGGGCTACCGTGGCGTGTTCGACCGGCTGGACCTCATGGCTGACGAACTGCGTGCCGACCGATCGCTGCCAAAGTACGCACAGGCAGTTGCTCTCTACCACCTGGTGGTGGAGGGAACTCTGGCCCAGCCCGGACAGCACTTCATCGAAGACTTCTTCACAAAGGATGGATCCATGCCGGGATTTGCTGAGGGAATGCGGCATATCTCCCGGGACGAGCAGCGCCACATCGCCTTCGGGGTCAAGACCCTGTCCGAGATCGTGCCGCAGTCCGAAGAGTGCAAGGCCGCTGTGGTCGAGATCCTGAGGGAGACCGACCTCTTTTCGCTGGGTGTCTTCTGTCCACCAGGTTTCGATCGGGAATACACGGAATGCTGGGGTTTCTCGCTCGAGGAGATCTTCGGTTTCAGCCTGAGGCTGATCCAGCAGCGATGGAAGACAATCGGCTTCCCAAGGGAAGAAATGCCAGCCGATCTCTGGCCGTTTGATCCCGAACTGAGCATTGAGGAGATCGCTGCGAAGGAGATCAAGTTGATGCTCGCCGGAGTTACCGGGGAACCATGTGCGAGGCCCGACTCTTCCGTCGAGATCCAGGAGATCCACTTCGACACGGTCGCCCGGGTTTCAAACCCCGGGGCAACCGGGCCGGGCAGGTTCACCACCGAGTGGCAGTTCACTGATGCCGACCCGTGGCACATCGTGGTCGAAGATGGAAGTGCCAGAGCGGTTCATGGTCCCGCCCCCAGCCCTGACCTGACCCTGAAAACGGACTGGTCCGAATGGATCTCGATATCGATGGACAGGAAGAGCCCGATGCGCTCGATCACCTCCCGTCGCCTCACCCCATGGGGCTCCCCCCGGGCACTGAACGCCTTTCGGAAGGTCTTCGCCCCTCCTGGCACCTGATTGTCTTCAACAGCCCGTCCCAGCCCTGCCCGGACGATTGGGGGAAGAAAAGTGCGAACACCGCAACCCTGACCCCCGCCGACTGTTTCTACAACAGTCGAACATGCCAGGGAGGGATGCACGACAGGTTTACATCAGGAAAACGGGAGTCAGGTGGTGGGGAGCAGGGCCTCGCCACCTGACTATCCGAACACGAGGAGAGCCCCTTCCGGCAAGCCCCGCTGACCTCTGTGACTAGCGGGAGAGGTTCTTGATGCGGCGGGCGGCTTTGGCCCGCTCGGTGCCGTCAAGCACCACTTTGCGCAACCGCAGGGATGCGGGCGTGATTTCCACCGCTTCATCGGAGCGCAGGAACTCGATTGCGGACTCCAGGGTCAAGTCCTTGGGTGGAGTCAGGCGAACCAGGACGTCAGAGTTGGCCGAGCGCATGTTGGTCAGCTGCTTCTCCTTGACTGCATTCACATCGAGGTCATTGGAGCGGGTGTGTTCCCCGACGATCATGCCTTCATAGACATCCTCGCCCGGCTCGACGAACAACCCGCCGCGCTCCTGGAGACCGAACAGGGCGAAGGCCGCCGTGGCGCCCTTGCGGTCGGCGACGAGCGAACCGGTGCTGCGGGTGGTGATATCCCCCGCCCAGGGCTCCCAGCCGCTGAAAACATGATTCATGATTCCGGTGCCTCTGGTTTCCGTCAGAAACTCCGTTCTGAAGCCAACCAGCCCTCGGGCGGGGATCACATAGTCAAGCCGGTTGCGGGTGTCCGACTGGCTTGTCATGTTTTCCATGCGGCCTTTTCGCGCGGCCAGCAACTGAGTGACCGGGCCGACGAACTCTTCCGGCACATCTATCTGAAGCGCCTCCATCGGCTCATGAATCCGGCCATCGATCTCCCGGGTGACAACTCTCGGCTGGCCAGCGGTGAGCTCGAAGCCCTCACGCCTCATGATCTCGAGCAGGACGACCAGCTGGAGCTCACCCCTGCCCTGTACCTCCCAGGCATCGGGTCGCTCAGTCGGCAGTACCCGGATCGAAACATTCCCGAGCAGCTCCTGGTCGAGCCGGTTCTGAATCTGGCGGGCGGTCACCTTGCTGCCTTCGCGGCCGGCGAGAGGTGAAGTGTTTATGCCGACCTCGATCGAGAGCGACGGCTCGTCCACTTTGATCACCGGCAGTGGTCGCGGATCTTCGGGATCGGCAAGGGTTTCACCGATCGTCACTTCCGGCAGGCCGGCCACGGCGATGATCTCGCCCGGTCCGGCTTCATCTGTCGGAACACGCTCAAGCGCCTCGGTGACAAAGAGCTCGGAGACAACCGCCCGCTCGATCTCACCGTCGGCGCGACACCAGGCAATCGGCGCGCCTGAGCGGATGTTGCCGTGCATCACACGACAGAGAGCAAGGCGGCCCAGATAAGGCGAAGCGTCAAGGTTCGTCACGTACGCCTGGAGCGGGTGCGCCGGGTCGTATTCAGGCGCCGGTATGTGCGAGACCATCAGGTCCATAAGCGGGCCGAGATCCGTTCCCTCCACCCCCTCTTCGAGCGACGCCCAACCGTCCTTTGCGTTTGTGTAGACGATTGGAAACTCGATCTGGTCACCCTCAGCACCGAGGTCCATGAACAGTTCGTAGACCTCGTCGACGACTTCGGCGATGCGGGCGTCGGGCCGGTCTACCTTGTTGACCACAAGGATCACCGGCAGGCCGGCATCGAGCGCCTTGGCCAGCACGAAGCGGGTCTGGGGAAGCGGGCCCTCGGAGGAATCGACCAGTAGCAAGACGCCATCGACCATGGTCAGACCGCGCTCGACTTCACCCCCGAAGTCGGCGTGACCGGGGGTGTCGATGATGTTCAGCTTGACGTCGCCGTACCGGACTGCTGTGTTCTTGGCGAGGATCGTGATGCCCTTCTCGCGCTCGAGGTCCATCGAGTCCATGACCCGGTCATCGACATCCTGGCCCTTGCGGAAGGCACCCGACTGCCAGAGCATGGCGTCGACCAGTGTCGTCTTGCCGTGGTCCACGTGGGCCACTATGGCGATGTTTCGTATGTCTTCCCTGCGCTCCATGAGGACGCGGGATACTAGGGAAGCCGGGCCGTCGGCTGCTTCCGCCCCTGAAAACGGCATCGGATCAGGCCTCGTCTCCGGGCAGCGACGGACCGCATGACTTTCGCGAATGGCCGCTCCAGCAGTTGGACGCTACTCGGCGACCGGTGTGCCGTTTGTCTGCGCCGCCGACTCGGCCGGCGGAACCGACGTGGTCGAGGTGTAGACGAACTCCTCTTCGGCGCCAAAGACGGCATCAAGAACTGCCTTGCGGGCCGATTCACTGAACACAAGTACCAGCCCACCGGTCAGCAGGCTGATTCCGATCAGGTTTCGAATCGGATGACGCTTCTTCTTCGGTGACGCCTGAAGGCGGGATGAGGCCTCACGGAGAGACTCGACTGCCTCGGACAGCTCGCGCTTCACCTTGCGGTCGCTGGTCACGGCCTCGACCGTGGAGGAGTTGCTCGCCTGAACGCGCCCGTAAGCGCTCCTGGCGGCGGTGAGAGCGCCAATGATGCTCGCGCGAAGGTCCTCGTCCTCAATCAGACGACGCACATACTGGTTGTCTCGGGCGGCGGTGTATGCGTTTCCGGCCCTGGATGAAAAGTCTGCCTTGCTCATTGGCCCCTCACTTCTTTCGTTCAAATCTGGTCAGGTCTGTCTGAAGGTGTGTTCCGAGGATAGCGATCATCCACTCACTTGGCCTCAAGTGCCACAGAAAGGGCCTCGCTCACCCTGCTCGCGTACCTGAACTCGATGCCGGTTCTTTCATAGTCGGGTATCTCGTCAACTTCGCCCTCGTTACGGCTCGGCAGAATCACTGTCTTGATTCCGGCGCGCTGCGCAGCCAGTGACTTCTCCTTGACTCCGCCGATCGGCAGGACCTGCCCGGTGAGCGTCACCTCGCCGGTCATCGCAACATCATTTCGGACCGGTCGGCCTGTGATGAGGGAGACCAGAGCCACTGTTATCGCCACTCCGGCTGACGGTCCATCCTTGGGAACCGCACCGGCGGGAACGTGAATGTGAATGTCATTTTCCGCAAACCACTTGACATCCGCATCGGGTGCGACCTTCTTCGCGTTCGCCCTGACGAAGGAAAGTGCCGCCTGGGCAGACTCCTTCATCACGTCGCC
>CAIZLN010000091.1 GCA_903933815.1 uncultured Solirubrobacterales bacterium | reverse complement strand
CGGGTGAGCGCTTCGAGCTGCTCGCGCAGTGAGGCGACTTCCAGCTCGAGCCGCTCGATCCGGTCGGAGTCGATGGCTCCGCCGCCCTGCGATTGACCAGCATCCTCGCCGGTTCCCGACGTGCCGTCCTCGCCGTGGCCCGACGTGTCACCCGGGCTGGCGCCATGGGCGGCAGCCGGCTCTGAAGCGCTTGCTGCGGGCCTGGCCTCGCTGTCAGCCCCGCCCCCGAGAAGCTGGTGGTAGCGCTCCTCTTTTTGCCCCGGACGGCGATCCAGCCGCTCGACGTACTCGCGCTCGATCAGATCCTCCAGCGTCTGCTGGACTGCGCTGAGGTCCTCGAAGTGGTGAAGGCGATCGACTCGCTGCTTCAGCTCGCCGGGAGTCTGGGGGCCGCGAAGCATGAGCACGGCAAGGATCGAGATCTGGTCGTCGGGCAGGTTCAGCTCGACGTCGATCAGCTGTCGGTACTTGGCTGCCCGGCTGGTGTGGCCGGATGCGGAGCGGATCCAGCGACGGCGCCCGAGTTCGCCGAGTGCCTTGCGGATGGTCGCTTCGTCGTAATCGACGACGGGATCGCGGTTGGTCGACTGGTTGCAGGCCAGCCGCAGGGAGTTGAGGGTCAGCGGGTACTGGTCGGGGGTGGTTCGCTGCTTCTCGACCAGGCAGCCGACCACCCGGAGTTCAATGTCATCAGGAGCAATCATCAGGCTGGAAGCTTACCGCCGGGACACCGTGATCCGGCTCACCTGTACTCGTCCCAGAGCCGGCTGAACCGGTCGATCCGTTCATCGCCCGGACCCAGGACATGATCGAGCCATCTGTCGATCCCGGACCGGTCGAGGTCGGGCACGGCGATCACCATCTGTTCGATATCGAGCCAGTCCTTGGTCCGGTCGAAGGCGGACTTGCAGACGATCAGATGTTCCGGGGCGAGGATCGGAAGGGTGCCGTCGCCAAACGGAACAACCCGCGCGTTTTCCCCCATCGAACGGTGGAAGGAGTCGTATGCGAAAAAGAGGTCAATCGGGTTCTCATCCCACCACAGCCGCACCTGGCCATCCCGCTCCACCTCCTGCGGGTCTGCCTCAGTGTTCACTCCGATCGAACCAAGGATGCTGGCCACCTCGCCGAACTCATCGGCCCCGATGAACAGGTTCACATCGACATCCACCGTCACCCTGGGCTCACCGTAGTAAGCAAGGGCGAGGGCGCCGCCAATTGCGTGGGGTATTCCGGACCGATCGAGCGCGTCGTGTATCAACTCGACTTTGGCTGCGAGCCCCGGCTCCGCGCTCATGGCCCCAGCTTCTGCTTCTTCGCCGCGGGGCCGATTCGCGGGAACCTGGACTTGGCCGCGCGCTGGCCCTTCGGCAGGGCATCGCCGAGTTCAAGGAGCTCGACCAGAGCCTCTGCGCGCTGCTCGCCGGATGCACCCGCCCAGAGCTTCATCCGCTCTGCCTCGTGGGAGACGCGCTGCCCGTCCCCATTGGCAAAGGTGTCTGCCAGCAGTCTCTCCAGGGCGGGACGTGGTCGCCGGTTGAGGTAGGCCTCGCGAAGCAGGGCGGCTGCGGCCCGGTCGGCCTCAGACTCGGCCACCGGTGCCCCCGCGCGGAGCGCCCTGCGGCGCAGATCTTCGGGGTCGACTGAAGTTGAAGCCCGCTCCTGCACGCGCTCGATCACTCCGGGCGTCAGCTCGCGGAAGCTCGCGAGACTGCGGCTGCGAGGGCCGTCGGAGGTTCGCCGGGACTCCCGGACTTCCCAGCTGCCATTGGGTTTGCTGACGATGAAAGCCATAGTGGACATTTTACCCACTACGCTCCGAAAGCGCAACTTTTTGCGACTCGAACCCGCGATGGATACGGTCAGCTACGAGCCCAGCCGTAGTGGCAAGAGGACCAGCTCAGCTGTTATCGCCGAGGCCGGCGGCCTTGATCACGTTCTGCGTCGCCTGAGGCACGGTGATCTCTTCCTCGGCGACCAGGCGCTCGGCTTCGGCGATTGCCTGGTCGACGCCCTCCTTGCGCTGAAAAGCGTTCAGGACCGCCTCTTCGATCATTGACGACAGCCAGCGCTGCTGCTGGTGCAGGCGCCTTTCCTCCAGCAGGCCCGTTTCTTCGAGCAGGGTGCGGTGGGATTCGATCGTCTCCCAGATTTCGGCGAGGCCGGTTCTCTCGGTTGCCGAGGCAATCAGCACCGGGGTCTCCCAGCCCTCGGTTGATGGCGGCAGCATCCTCAGGGCGTGGCGGTAGTCCCCGCGAGCGCGCTTGGCGAGAGGGATGCGGTCCCCGTCTGCCTTGTTGACAACGATCAGATCCGCCATCTCCACGATCCCGCGCTTGATCCCCTGGAGTTCATCACCGGCACCGGGTACCAGCAGCAGACACAGGCAGTCGACCAGCTCGGCCAGCTCGGCCTCGGACTGCCCGACCCCGACCGACTCGACGATGATCACGTCGAATCCAGCCGCCTCGCAGAGCAGCATCGCCTCACGGGTCTTGCGGGCAACGCCACCGAGCACACCACCGGATGGCGAGGGCCGGATGTAGGCGTCCTCATGCATGCTGAGCTCCTGCATGCGGGTCTTGTCGCCGAGGATCGAGCCACCGGTCCGGGTGCTCGACGGGTCGATCACCAGCACCGCCACCTTGAGGCCCTGTTCGATCAGCCAGAGTCCGAGCGACTCGATAACCGTTGACTTGCCCGCCCCGGGCACGCCGGTCAGCCCTACCCGGCGGGCTCCACCGGTGCGCGGAAGCAGCTCGGCGATCAACTCCTGTGCCTGCTTTTGATCGTCTGCGCGGCTGCTCTCAGCCAGCGTGATCGCCCGTGAGAGGGCCGCGCGGTCACCGGAGACCACCCCTTGCTTCAGTTCCTCGACTGAAGCCCGCTCGCTCATCAGCTTGAGGCTGGTCCGTTGCCGTCTTCGGCCGGGACGGCGGCGCCAGTGTCGATGTCCAGTCCGAGCTGCTCGATGAGCAAGGCGAGCAGCTCGGCTGCGGCCTCACCGATCACCGTTCCGGGCGGGAAGATCAGGTCGGCCCCGGCCTCGCGCAGCGGCTCGAAGTCAACCGGGGGAATGACGCCACCGACCACAATCGCCGTGCTCTCCCGGCCGGCATCGTCGAGTGCCTTGCGCAGCGCCGGCACCAGGGTCAGATGGCCGGCGGCCAGAGAGCTGGCACCGACTGCGTGGACGTCGGCCTCGACCGCCTGGCGGGCGACTTCTTCCGGCGTCTGGAAGAGCGGGCCGATGTCGACGTCGAAGCCGATGTCGGCGAAGGCCGTGGCGATTACCTTCTGGCCGCGATCGTGGCCGTCCTGGCCCATCTTGGCGACGAGGATGCGCGGACGGCGACCTTCGGCCTTTTCAAACTCCTTCACGAGTTCCTTGGTCCTCGAGAACGACTCCGAGTTCACTCCGACCTCCTGCTGGTAGACGCCCGCAATCGACCTGATCTCGGCCGAGTGGCGACCGTACTCCTTTTCAAGGGCGTAGCTGATCTCTCCGACTGTCGCATGAGCTCTGGCAGCCTTGACCCCGAGGTCGAGCAGGTTGCCTTCACCGCTGGCGGCAGCGTTTGTCAGATGGTCGAGTGCCTCCTGGACGGCGCGCTCGTCCCGCTCGGCCTTCAGCCGCTCGAGCTTGGCGATCTGCGCGTTTCGGACTTCGTTGTTGTCGATCTTGCGCACGTTGACCAGGGTGTCCTGCTCGAGCTTGAACGAGTTCACCCCGACTACCGTCTGCTGACCGGAGTCGATCCGGGCCTGGGTGCGGGCGGCCGACTCTTCAATCCTGAGCTTGGGGATTCCGGCGGCGATCGCCTCGGTCATGCCGCCGTGCTCGTCGATCTCGGCCATCTGGGCCAGGGCCTTGCGGGCCACTTCGTTGGTCAGGTGCTCGACGTAGAAGCTGCCTGCCCAGGGGTCGATCACCCGGGTGGTGCCGCTCTCCTGCTGGAGGAAAAGCTGGGTCTGGCGGGCGATCCGGGCGCTGAAGTCCGACGGCAGGCCGAGCGCCTCGTCGAGCGCGTTGGTGTGAAGCGACTGGGTGTGGCCCTGGGTGGCGGCCATCGCCTCGACACAGGTCCGGATCACGTTGTTGTAGGGGTCCTGGGCGGCCAGGCTCCAGCCCGAGGTTTGGCAGTGAGTGCGCAAAGACATCGACTTGGGGTTCTTGGCGCCGAACTCCTTCATCAGCCCGGCCCAGAGCAGGCGGCCGGCCCGCATCTTGGCCACCTCCATGAAGAAGTTCATGCCGATCGCCCAGAAGAAGGAGAGTCGGGGCGCGAAGGCGTCGATGTCGAGGCCCGCATCGAGGCTGGCCTTCACGTACTCGACCCCGTCGGAGAGGGTGTAGCCGAGCTCGAGGTCTGCGGTCGCCCCGGCCTCCTGCATGTGGTAGCCGGAGATCGAGATCGAGTTGAAGCGTGGCATCTCCCGCGAGGTGTAGCCGATGATGTCGGAGACGATCCGCATCGAGGGCTTCGGCGGGTAGATGTAGGTGTTTCGCACCATGAACTCTTTGAGGATGTCGTTCTGGATCGTGCCGGTGATCTGGTCATGCGGGACGCCCTGCTCTTCACCGGCGACGATGAACAGGGAGAGCACCGGAAGCACGGCCCCGTTCATGGTCATCGAAACGCTCATCTCTTCAAGCGGGATGCCTTCAAAGAGAGTCCGCATGTCGTAGATCGAGTCGATCGCCACGCCGGCCATGCCGACGTCGCCGGGCACCCGAGGGTGGTCGGAGTCGTAGCCGCGGTGGGTCGCCAGGTCGAAGGCGATCGACAGCCCCTTCTGGCCGGCGGCGAGGTTGCGGCGGTAGAAGGCGTTCGACTCCTCGGCGGTCGAGTAGCCGGCGTACTGGCGGATGGTCCACGGCTTGTTGACGTACATCGTCGGGTACGGCCCGCGCAGGTATGGCGCGAAGCCTGGCTTTGTGTCCAGGAAGTCAAGCCCGTCCAGCGCCGCCGAGCCGTAGGCCGGCGCGAGCTCGATCCCCTCGGGGGTCATCCAGTTGGCCGGTGCCCCCGACGGGTCTGCGGCGGCGGCCGCTTCGAGCCGACTCTGCAGCTCCTCCGGGGAGACGGCCTCCGTCTCGACACCGCCCAGTTCGACCTTGGAGAAATCCGGGATGCTCATCGCTCTCCCTCCCCGGCCGGGCCTGAGCTCCGGTCGCGGTCGCCGACCGTGATCCCGAGGGGCCCGAGCGTTGCGGTCAGCACGGCCTCCATGTCGACCCCGTTCCTGACGACCTCATCGGCACCGGATGCCTCGTTGATCTCGGGAGTGGAGTTGACCATGTAGACATAGGTAGCCCCGGCCTCACGCAGGGCCGCGACGAGAGCGGCCACCTCGGCCGGGTCTTCCTTGCGGCCGGCACAAACGGCGACGATCTCGAATCCACCCTGGCTGAAGGCCTCGACCTGGGCCTCGTTGCCATCGAGCGCCCCACTCGCAACGGTCTCGATGCCGGCGACCTCGAAGAAGCTCTTGGCCCAGTTGGCGAAGTTGACGTGGGTCGCGATCGGACCCATGCAGGCGAGGTACATCCGGGGCCGCTCGCCACCGGACTGCTCGTGGGAATCCACAGCGGCACGCAGGTGCTCGAACGGAGCGGCGTCCGGCCTCGGCTCGATCGGCCTGATCGAGTTCGCCGCGCCGGAGCCATCAACTCCGCTGCCCTGATCGGCCGCAGCGCCTGCAAGTGCCGAAACCATCTCGTCGATCCGGGCACCGGAAACTGCCAGCGAGACCGCCTTGGCGAAGCGCTCGGCGGGTGGCGTGGTGGTCAGCTCACCGAGACCATTCAGCTCTGGCCGCTCGGCCAGCCGGGTGGCGTCCAGCCGGGCGAGAGCCTCGCGGTCGACCGGCTCCGGGTCGGTGGCTTCGCTGTCCAGAATCGGAAACTCGTTGACCCCGGTCATCACCCGGGTGCGGTGGATCAGTTCGTCTTCACGGCGATCAGCCGCCTCGGCCAGCGAGTCGGCGATCAACCCGGAGCGAAGCGCCGCCAGGGCGCCGCCTTCGGCCTCGATCTCGGTGAATCGCTGCCAGCCCGCCCGGGCGACCTCGTCGGTCAGAACCTCGCCGTACCAGGAGCCGGCCAGCGGGTCGGCGATCCGGCCGAGCGAGGATTCGTCCTGGAGCACGATCTGGGTGTTGCGGGCAATCCGACGGCCGATCGGACCCGGCTCACCGAGGGCGCTGTCAAATGGTGTCGCGGTGACTCCGTCAGCGCCACCGGTGCCGGCGGCGAAAGTGGCGGTGGTGACCCGGAGCATGTTCACCCACGGGTCGATCCAGGTAATCATGCGGCCGCTGGTGCGGGCGTAGGTGGCCGAGTGGCGATCGCTCTCTTCCACTCCACACTCCTCCAGAACCCTCGCCCAGAGTCTGCGGACCGCTCTGAACTTGGCCATCTCCAGGAACTGGTCCGGTCCTGTGCTGAGCGTGAACTCGATCTGGCCGGCCACCTCGGCGGGCCCGAGCCCTGCTTCGCCACCGGCCCTCAGGTGCTCGACGGCAGTCGAAAGCGCAATGCCGAGCTCCCACGCGGCGGTGGCCCCGGCTTCGACGTAAACCGTGGAATCGACTCCCAGTGCCCTGACCTTCGGATAGCTGCGACCGGCTTCGACCGCCAGCCAGGCGGCCTGCTCGAGACCCTCCTCGGGGCTGAACGGCAGTGACCCCTCGCGAGCCAGGGCGGACAGAGGGTCGGCGCGGAAGGAAGCAAGTGCCTGGTCGGGTGCGATGCCCGTCTCCCGCCAGTGGGCTGCGAGCATGGCTGCCGCGGGCAGGAAGGCGGCCCCGGCTTCCAGCGCCACCGGGGCGAGGTCGAGGTAGACACCTTCGAGCACGACGCTCATGTCGTCGAGGTTGGAAATCGCGATGCCGTCCTCCCCGCGACTGCCGGCGAACCGGTCTGAGCCGGGCGGGATGGCAAGGCGGGCGGCAAGATCGAGGCGCAGGGTGATCTCGGTGACCCCGCCGTTCAGGTCCTCGAGGATCTCCCGGTTGGCGACGGTCCGGTCGGGGTGTGTCTGCTCCTGGCGGATCTGCCAGGGGTGACCCGACCTGGTGCCACGAACGAAAGGTGCTTTGCCCGGTAATCCGGCCGGATCCGGGACGACCTGGTCTTCGCGGGTGTAGAGCCACTTGGCCCTGATCCCGTCCTCGAGTTCGGTGACCGGCTCGACCCCGGGATCGCCCTTGGTTGCCTGCTGGCGCCATTCATCAGACGGGACCGGAGGAAACCCGGCGGCGAGAGGCTCACTCATGGCTGAAAAAGGAGAGGGACATCGGCCCTTCAGAGTATCTGGCACAGGCCTTGTGATGCCGCGATCCCGTCACGGCGGATCACTCCCGCCGGGGCTGACCACTTTATGCTGGCGAGGCTTGGCACCTAAGAACTCAAATCCGCGCCGCAAGGCGGAGCCGCCGCGCCCGATCGACCTGCCCCAGGATCGTTACCGGCTGAACCAGCTGCGCCAGAGCCGGCTGCTGAAGATCGGCGACAACCCGTTCCTTGCGATCGGGCAGCGTTTCCTGCTGGCGACAGGTCTGGTCCTGCTCGTCACCCTGATCACTTACTTCGGTCGCGACGGCTACACCGACTCGCAGGGCGATGTGCCGCTCACCTTCGTCGACTCCCTCTATTACGCAACGGTCAGCATCACCACAACCGGCTACGGGGACATCGTGCCGGCCACTCAGGAGGCGCGGCTGATCACCACGCTTGTGGTCACCCCGATCCGGGTGATCTTCCTGGTGCTGCTGGTAGGGACTACCCTTCAGGTCTTGGCAGACAAGAGCCGTTTCAATATCCGCCGACGCAACTGGCAAAAGGGACTGGTTGACCACACGGTCATCTGCGGTTTCGGGATCAAGGGGCAGTCGGCACTCAGGTATCTGAGAAACCACAATCCGGACTGCCACGCAGTCGCGATTGACGAATCCGAGGAAGCCCTCGCCAGTGCCAACGCGGACGGAGTCGGTGGCGTGCTCGGCTCTTCGCTGGAGGACGACAACCTCAGGGCAGCCGGGATCGAAGCGGCAGCCACGGTGATCGTCGCACTCGATTCCGACGAAGACGCAGTGGTCACGGTGATCCGCGTCAAGAAGCTGAACCCGAATGCGAAGGTCGTCGCCTCCTGCCGTGAACAGAAGAACGAGGTCCTGCTTACCGCCTCCGGAGCAGACGAAGTGATCATCTCCTCGAGTTCGGCCGGACGCATCCTCGGCATGGCCGCCCAGGCTCCGGATGCAGCCCGCATCGTCAACGACCTGCTCACTTTCGGAGACGGTCTCGACATCAACGAGCGCGTCGTCGCCAGGGCCGGCGAAAGCCTTGAAGCAGGCCCCGACCAGACCGCGATCGCCGTTGTGCGGTTGCAGCCGGGCGACGACGGAGACCAAGGCCCCGAGGCCTCTTCAGGCGAGGGGGATGGCCTTAAAACTGCGGGTCAGATTGTGCTCAGGCCCGGCATGCCTGACTGTGAGCCGCTCCAGCCGGGCGACCGCGTGATCTTCATCGACTCGCAGACCGGCGCAGACGCCGGGCCGGCACCGACCGTCACCTGAGGACCGGCACCGACCAGGTCAGTCGGAGAGTTCCACCGACTCGATGACCTGGGGCTCGAGCGGCATGTCGCGGCCGTCGGTTGCCGTGTTCTCGATCGCATCGACGTTGTCCATGCCATCGGTGATCGTGCCGAACACGGTGTGCTTGCCATCCAGCCAGTCGGCGGCGGGCGTGGTCACGATGAAGAACTGGGAGCCATTGGTGTTCGGTCCGGCGTTGGCCATTGCCAGCGCTCCCCTCACGACCTTGTTGTCGTTGAATTCGTCTTCGAAGGTGTAGCCGGGGCCGCCGGTGCCGGTGCCCTCAGGGCAGCCACCCTGGATCATGAAGCCCTTGATCACGCGGTGGAAGGCAAGGCCGTCGTAGAACCCGTCGGCGGCGAGCTTGCGGAAGTTTTCAACCGTCTTCGGTGCGTCCTCATCAAAGAACTCGACCGTGATCGGTCCGGCGGTGGTGTTGAGCGTGGCTTTTGACATGCCGGAGACCCTACCCGCTGGCCGGAGTCGCCGACCAGCCGCCGACCGGCCCGCGGACCGGGCTCGGGTCGCCAGCGTCTTCGTCAGAGGCCCAGGTCGCGGACGCCGTCCTCGCGGAAGCCGATGTGGTGGCCGAGCTCGTGGCGAACGGTGCGTTCTACCTGGGAGGCGAGCAGCCGGCGATCGTGGCCGAAGTCGCGGGTCAGGGTGTCACGGTAGATCACGATCCGATCCTCCCAGAAGTCCCGCGACATGCCGTCGCCGTAATACATGCCGTAGGCATGGTGCTCCGCACCGAGGTCCGAGATAACTACCGCAACCTTGTCGATCACCTCCCGAAACTGCTTCGGCAGGTTGTCGATGGCATCGGCGACCATCTGTTCAAACTCGGCTTCGGTTACCGGATCACCCATGACGGGCAGAGACTCAGCCGTTGAGAATCTTTGCCTTCTGGGCGGCAAACTCCTCGTCAGTCAGCACGCCGTCCCGGTGGAGCTCACCGAGATCCTTGAGCTGCTGGATCGGGTCAGCCGCAGGTCCGGCCGGTGCCGGCGTTGCCTGCTGTGGGGCCTGCTGTGGGGCCTGCTGTGGGGCCTGCTGAGGGGCCTGCTGTGCTTCCTGCTCGGCCCACTTGTTCTGCTGACGACGCGCCACACGACCGCTGACAGCGGATGCGGTTCCAGCGACTACTGCGGTGCGAGCTACTCCTCTTACCAATCCTGGCATTTGATTCTCCTTTTCAAATCGAGTTTCTGTGTAACGGTTGACATTGGCTGTCCCAGCCAAAAAACTGTCCCTGCCGGGACGGATCAGGCAGTACCTTCGACCTCGTCGAGGGCGGCGATGATCGCGTCAACCGGTATGCGGCCACCGGCCACCAGCTGTCCCCCCGAACGGCGAACTGCCGCGGCGAAGGGGGCCGCCCAGGTGTTTTCGTAAACGAGCAGAGCTGCGGAGGTGCCTGGCTCCAGGGCCTGGGCCGCCTCCTGGGTGTCCTCCTCGGAGAGGATCCCGGAAGACGCGCCTTCGAAGATCGAAACCTCCTCGATCCGGTCGCCGAGATCGGCGATCTCCACCCCGGCAACCGTGCCGTCCTCGTCCTTTGTGATGAAGGCCATGTCGAGGATGCGGATGATTCCCCCCTCGACCAGATCAACCAGGTGAGGCAGGGCCTCTCCGGTCGGCTGTTTACCGGACCACTCGACCAGGACGTAGTCGACGGGGCCCATCTCATCCAATTCCTCACTCATGTTCTACCTTCCATGCCGGTATTTGCTGATTCATCTTCCTGATCTGATCATTCAGGCTACCGGCCGGGCGCAGCTGCCATGAGCAATCTTTTCCGAGCGAGGTGCCAGCAGGAACGCCTCGCAGCGGATTCCTTCATCTGCGAATGAAGTTGCAGGCGGAATTGACAGACGGGGCCGGAAATGGGGACTGCCTATGCTTGCTTTTGCGCAACCGGACCCGCTCGGGCCGGTTGTTTCTCTTATGCCAACGCTTCGAATCCGCCATCTGACTCCCTGCGCTCTCGCGTGGATCACCCTGATCGCCTTCCTCGGCCTCAGCGCCAGGGCAGATGCCTCGGTGCCACTCAAGCCTCCGGGCAAGCAGGTCTTCTTCGGAGTCACAGACAACGGCGAAACCGAGGGCTACCGCTCGTTTGCGAAGGCGGTCGGCAAACGGCCTGCGGTAATCCAGACCTTCCACCCCTGGGGCAACACCCTCTCCCAGGCGCTGCCCCGGTGGCGGACTGTGCGTGCCCGGCCGATGCTCCACATCACCACCAAGGCCGACGACGGCACCGAACTGATCACCCCCCGGCAGATCGCACTCGGACGCGGGGACGACTACCTGCTGCGTCTGAACCTGGTCCTGGCCAGACAGAACACCCCGACCTACATCCGGCCGATGGGCGAGCCGAACCGCTGCCTCAACCCTTACGCCGGGGTCGATTGCGGTGGCAACGTTCGCGGCGGCGACTACTCCTTCAGTTGGTACCGCTCGGCTTTCCGGCGGATCGCGGTGATCGTCCGCGGGGGAATGAAGCGTGGCTGGATCAACAAGAAGCTGGGCCTTATCGATCTGCCGAAAGTCAGGAAGCGAACACGCAGCCCGCTCCCCCTCAAGCTCAGGGCCGCTCCCGTTTCGATGGTCTGGAGCCCGCTGCCCTCCGGTTCGCCGATCACCGGATCCAACTACCCCGCCAGCTACTGGCCGGGGCGTGAGTGGGTCGACTGGGTGGCCACCGACTTCTACTCCCGATACGGAAACTGGAACCACCTCGAGCGCTTCTACGCGGAATGGTCAGCAGGGAAGAAACTGCCCATGGCGCTGACCGAGTGGGGGCTTTGGGGAGAAGACAGCCCAGGGTATGTGAACCGGATCTTCCGCTTCGTGCGCTCACGTGAACGCATGCGCATGCTGATCTACTACCAGGACTTCGGCAGTTCGAACGAGTTTCGTATCCAGAACTTTCCGAGGTCGCTGAACACTCTGAAGAACCGTCTCAGCCCCGGTATTTTCCCCCGGTTTGCACCGCGATTCCCCCGTGTCCCCGGACGGGGAGCCAACGGGCGGGGCGGTGGCGTTGCGCCACCGCGTCTATAACCGAGCCGCCGCTCAACGAAAGGCGGAGATGCCGGTGAGGGCCATCCCGACAGAGAGCGTGTGGATCTCCTCGGTTCCCTCGTAGGTGAGGACCGACTCCAGGTTGTTGGCGTGGCGCATGACCGGGTACTCGAGAGTGACACCGTTGGCCCCGAGAACGGTCCGGGCCGTCCGGGCGACCTCGATGGCAGCCCGAACGTTCTGCCGCTTGCCGAAGCTCACCTGCTCGACTGTGAGCTGGCCTTCATCCTTGAGTCGGCCGAGATGCAAGGCGAGCAGGTATGCCTGCTGAACCGCTGCGGCCATGTCAGCGAGCTTGGCCTGGGTCAACTGGAAGGAGGCGATCGGGACGCCGAACTGCTCCCGGGTCAGTGAGTAGTCAAGGGCCGCTTCAAAACAGGAGCGGGCAGCACCGACGGCCCCCCAGACGATGCCGTAACGAGCCTCGTTCAGGCAGCTGAGCGGTCCGCGAAGCGACTGGACTTCCGGCAGCCGGCTGGAATCGGGGATCCGGACGTCATCGAAGATCAACTCGGAAGTGATCGAGGCCCGCAGTGAAAGCTTGCCGTGCATTTCGGGAGCGGTGAAACCTTCCATCCCGGGCTCGACCAGGAATCCCTGTACCCCGTCGTCGGTGGTCGCCCAGACTATTGCGACATCGGCGATCGAACCGGAGGTGCTCCACATCTTGGTTCCGTTCAGCACCCAGTGATCCCCGTCCCGCACAGCCCTGGTCTTCATGCTTCCGGGGTCGGAGCCGGAGTCCGGCTCGGTCAGGCCGAAGCAGCCGACCTTGTCGCCGGCGGCCAGCCCCGGCAGCCAGGCCTGCTTCTGCTCCTCGCTGCCCCATTTCCAGATCGCAAACATCGCCAGCGACCCCTGGACCGAACAGAACGAGCGCAGGGCGCTGTCGCCGGCCTCGAGTTCCATGCAGGCAATTCCGTAGGCCACTGCGCTGGCACCGGCACAGCCGTAACCGGTCAGGTGCATACCGAGCACATTGAGGTCGCCGAGAGCTTTCGGCACCGAGCGGTCAAAGGTCCCGTTTTCGAAGTGTTCGTTGAGCCCGGGCAGGTACTTCTCGTTGACGTAACGGGCCACGGATTCCTTGATCAACCGCTCTTCGTCGCTGAGCAGTCGGTCGATCTCGAGAAAGTCCTTTGGCTTCATCGTGAACTCATTATGACCACCAGACGGGTTCGCCACGCAAAGAACGGTGGCGGGGCCCGGCCCGGCTCAGGGTGGCCGGACCGGATCACCGCGCACCGGCGACCGTCAGCCCTGCACCCGCACGCTTCGCACCGGCGAGTTGGCCGACAGATACGGAAACCCCTGAGAGGGAAGCAATGTCGCGCGCAGCCGAATTTTCGCCACGCCGGTTATGTAGCGGAAGCGGTAGCCGGCCCGGTAGTTGCCGAACCGGTCGGTTCGCGTGACCAGCACGGGGCGCCACTGCCGCGAGCTCTGCTCGAAGTAGCGGATCGCCACGAGATTGCCCCTTGACGGTTGCCGGGCCGCGCCCGGACGGACCCTTCCCCGGAAGTGGACCTTCTGGCCGGTCCTTAGCCTGGCGGGCCGCGCGGAGAAACTGATCGAACCGGTTACACCGAGTCGCAGGGGATCGGTCGAAGAGCCCGAGTTCTGCCGGTCACCGGTGAAGCTGGCGGTGATCCTGCGCGAGGTGCCTGCCGGAAGGCCCAGGGCGAAGCCACCATCCGGACGGGTTGTGACCAACCGGACGGTCGGACCCGGCCTCAGGCCGGTGCCGGGGCGCTGGAGAATGACTACCTGCCTGCCTCCTATCCCCTGACCATCGTCACCTGCCAGCCGGCCGATGATTCTCGCCGTCGCACCGAACGGCACCCGGACCACCCTCCCGCTGGCCTTCGGGCCGACCAGTCTCGCCTCGAGCCTGGTTTCCTCGGTGAGGGGAGCCTTCAGAACCAGCCTGGTCCCGTCGGGGCGACGGTCAGAGGCGACCTCATTGCCGGCATGGTCCCGGACCCGGGTGCGGATGTCGTAGCGGCCCGGCGGGAGGTCGTCCGACGGAAAGTCGGCCCGGAGCTCCGCCTGTCTGCCGTCGCCGAGAAGGCGGGTCGGCAGATCCCACCATTTCTCACCACCCTGTCGGCGGTAGCTGATCACGCCCCCGGCAGGGCCGGAGTGCTCGTCGAAAACGGTCGCCCGCAGCAGCTGTGGAGTTTCGTCCTCAGGCTGGAGGACGAACGCAACCGGGTCGAGGTCGTCGAATCGCAGCGAGGCATCCGCCGTTGCCACCGGATCCTCGTTTCCGGCTGCGTCTGCCAGCCAGACGGCAACCCGGTAATCACCCGCCGTCGGCAGGCTGAGCCCGGACAGCCCGGCGACACCACTCTCAGCCACAACACCCGAGTCATAGGGGCCAGGCCCGGTGATCCGGTACCTGGTGGCGACCAGCGGCGCTGCAGATCCCTGGTCGGGATTGGTCCAGCTCAGAGCAAACGAGTTGCCACTTCGCCAGTCGTCCCCCCCTGCCACCTCGAGCGACCGAGGCGCAGACGGCGGATTGTTGTCGGAACGAAGCTCGCCAGCGGTCGCACATGCCCGGTTACCGGCAAAGTCGGTCGCGCAGCCGGTGATCTGGTGAGCGC
Source organism: uncultured Solirubrobacterales bacterium (assembly GCA_903933815.1). Taxonomy (GTDB): domain Bacteria; phylum Actinomycetota; class Thermoleophilia; order Solirubrobacterales; family 70-9; genus 67-14. The sequence goes on along the minus strand of CAIZLN010000091.1, from coordinate 58,153 downwards.
CGTCGCTGATCCGGGTGGTGTCGATCGTGTGGCTTCCGTCAGCCCCGGTCCGGCACGGCTGCATCTTCCTGCCGCGCCACTGCCCGGCGATCCTCTCGACCGCACAGGGTTGCTGCGTACTGGCCCGGGTCACACCGTCAACCACCGTTTCGCTCAACCACACCCCGGACCCGGCGTCGGCACCGGTGAAATCGACCTTCTGGACGCCACGAAGCCAGCCGTCCTTTCGGAACTCGCCGTCGATCGAGGCCGACGGAACGGTCGGGTCGTTGATTGTCATCGTCAACCCCCTCACACTCGCCAGGGAGGTGCCTGTCACCGAGCAGAAGCGATCGGCGGGCAAGGCACAAAGCAGCCGGGACTCAAACGCCGCAGCCGGTGGGGAAAAGGACCGGGAAAACTCGCGACGAACCGTGTCCGTGGCCGAGTACTCGAGAAAGGGGCTGAATGAACCGCCGGTGGCAAGTGAGCCGATCCGGTGCTGGAAGTTGTCGCGCAAGACATGCCAGCGACCCCCGTTGACGGTCACGATTCCGGTTCCGGGCGGAGCGGTCCAGCGCCACATGGCGAATCTGGTCCCCCCGACCGCTGCGGCCGAAGGGCGGGTTCCACTCGTCATATGCACGCCATCCCAGGGGTCGGAACCGGCCGGGACACCGCACCAGGAACTGCGACTGAACCGGTCGGCGGCGGTCTCGAGCCAGGTTCCGTCATTACCGACCTTCCAGCCGCACTGGGCAACCACGTATCGCGCGGCACCGGTGCTCTCGATTGGCCCCAGAGTGACGGCAGCCAGCAGGATCAAGATCAAGGCAGCCGTGACGATCGACTGCCGGGCGAAGGTGTTTGCCGACGGGTCAAACCACGGTGCCCGCCGCCGAATGCGGGAAACGGGTTCGGCTGGATCCTGCGGACGGCGGACGCGGACTGGCTGACGGTTGAGTTCCATTTTCGGCTCCTCGGGTTGTGGCATCGCTTCGCCTAAGGGCCTGCAGCCGGACTCTCTCCCCCCGTCTGCCAATATTGGGTCATGGCCCTCCCAACTGAAGAGCAGATAACCGAGAAGCTGACCGCTGTAATTGACCCGGAGCTCCGGCGCAACATCGTCGAGCTGGGCATGGTGCGGTCGATCGAGATCAAGCCCGAAGGCCAGGTGGATGTCACGGTGTCGCTGACCACCCCTGGCTGCCCGATCCGCTCGCACTTTCAGGATGCGGTCGTATCCCAGGTTTCCTCTCTCGAGGGCGTGACCGGCGTGGGTGTCGGCTTTGATGTGCTCTCCGACAAGGAGAAGGGCGACCTCCAGCAGATGCTCGGCCGCAACAAGCTTCCGCAGGGCGCGCTCGCCCAGGTCCAAAACGTGATCTGCGTCTCATCCGGAAAGGGCGGCGTCGGCAAGTCGACCATGACCGCCAACCTCGCCGCCGCCCTTCAGGCCGAAGGCCACAAGGCCGGCGCACTCGACTGCGACGTGTATGGCTACTCGATCCCGCGCATGCTCGGAGTGGACGAGAAGCCGGACGTCAACGGCGAGCGCAAGATCATCCCGCCGGAGTCGGCTTCAGGGGTGAAGACGATGTCAATCGGATACTTCGTTGAAGGGAACTCTGCCGTCGTCTGGCGCGGTCCGATGCTCCACAAAGCGATCCAGCAGTTCCTCGAAGATGTCGCCTGGGAAGAGCTTGATTACCTGCTGCTCGACCTGCCACCAGGCACCGGCGACGTCGCCATGACCCTGGCTCAACTCCTGCCTCAGGCAAAGATCGTGATCGTGACCACGCCTCAGCCGGCAGCACAGTCGGTCGCCCGCCGCTCGGCAGAGATGGCCGACAAGGTTGACCTCGAGGTGATGGGCGTGATCGAAAACATGTCCGGCTTCACCACCCCGACCGGCGAGACCTTCTCCATCTTCGGCGAGGGTGGAGGCAAGCTTCTGGCCGACGAGCTGGGGGTTCCGCTGCTCGGCACGATCCCGCTGTCGGAGGAGCTGCGCGAGCATGCCGATGAAGGCAGGCCCCTGGTCATCGAAGAACCTGACTCACCCGCCGGCAAGGCGATCATCGACACGGCGCGTCGCATAATCGCCTCGACGCCGCGTGAGCTGCCGATGCTTCAGGCGGAGGTACCGGCAGCGCCGGAGCCGCCGAAGATGGGCAAGAACGCGCGCGAGCTGCCAGTCCTCCAGTAGAACGCCGCCCGACGACCTCGAGGCCGCCGGAGGGTCAACCCTTGTTCTTGAAGTACTCGGCGTTCTTCTCGGTGAAGTGCGCCCATTCAGCCGGCAGCTGGTCCTCAGCGAAGCAGGCATCCACCGGGCAGGCCTCGACACAGGCATCGCAGTCGATGCACTCATCGGGATCGATGAACAGCATCTCGGCGCTTTCGTAATCCGGCTCGTCAGGGGTCGGGTGGATGCAGTCGACGGGACAGACCTCGACACACGAGTTGTCCTTGGTTCCGATGCAAGGTTCGGCGATTACGTAGCTCATTGGAAATGCTCCTGGATTTTCTTTGGCCCGGATCGCGGGCTGTCCCCACAATCTGAAACGCGAATCTTAGTGAGTCCAGCCCCGGTCGCGCGCGCGGCCGGGCCCATGAATTCGATCATTACACTCTGTCGGATGCCAGAAACCGTCCAGCCAGCCCAGACCGGTGAAGTAGCACCAACATCATGATCCTGTTGACCGGAGCCACCGGGTCCACCGGGTCCCGCCTGCTGGAGAAGCTGCTCGTGGCCGGCGAAGATGTGCGCTGCCTGGTTCGTGAGCCGCGCCGGCTCGGAAAGCGCCGGGTTGATGTCCAGATCACGATGGGAGACCTGCGGGAGCTCTCCGACCCATACCTGCTCAGACAGGCTCTGCGAGGTGTTGACACGGTGATCCACCTCGCTGCCTCGCTGCGCGACCAGCCTCCGTTCAGGGTCGAAGAGCTCAACGGCCTGGCGACCGCCAGACTCGCCCAGGCCGCCGAGAGGGCCGGGGTTGAGCGCTTCGCCTACTTCAGCGCCCTCAGCGCCTCACCGGTCCAGCGGACCCGGTTCCTGAGGTCCAAGTGGGCAGGAGAGCAGGCCGTCCTGGCCTCATCGCCCGACACTTTGATCTTCAGACCTTCGATCGTCTTTGACGAGTCTGATCCGTGGGTCACCCTGATGCGCCGGTTCTCGTTTCTTCCGGTGATGCCGGTTTCCGGAAACGGCCGTTCCGAATACCAGCCGATCTGGGCCGACGACGCCGCGGCCGCCGTCATGGCGGCGCTGGAGAAGGGTGATGCCGGAGCCTGGGACCTCGTCGGGCCGGAGCAGCTCACGTACTCGCAGATGTCCGCCCTGGTCGCCCGGGCGGCCGGCAGACCCCGCCCCCTTTGGCACGTCCCGCTACCGCTGGTCCACCTCGGACTGAGCACCCTTCACCGGATCTTCGGAGAGAAAGTCTTCGCAACCTGGCAGGAGGCAGAAGTACTCCAGATCCCGATGACCTCGGCAAGCGGCACAACCGACATCGACTCCCTGGGGATCGCTCCCCGAAGCATGTCGGACGTTCTCAGCCCGACGGCCTGAACCGATCAGCGCGGGCACCAACCCCGGTCGCGCAGAATGAGGCGACAACAGGGATCCTTGCCACGGAGCTTTTGTTCAAGGGGGCTATGCCCTCCAGCACCCCGGAGCAGTATTCGCCGTTGGCTACGAGGGACGGTGAGACCTCTTCTAATTCACCAAAAATACGGCCCGGACCCGCCCATCGAGCCGGAGCACGTAGCGCCCGGCCCTGAGCTTCGAAGCCCGGGGCAAAGCCAGGGCGCCGTTTCGGGCCCGGGTCTTACCCCGGGAAAAGACCTTGCCGTTTCGGGAAAGACTCCAGCTGACCTGTGAGCTTGACTGCGAGGGGTAGCGCACCCTGCAGGTCACACTGACCCTGGTCCTTGAATTCTTCCTGACGGTGCAGGTGACCCTGGCGTTTTTTCCGGGCCTGCCTCTTGGGCCGACCGGCAAAGAGCCACCGGTGCCTGAAAGCGGAACGCTGAGCAGCAAGGCAGAGCCGTTGTCGCGGATCTCCAGGGACGCGCTTCTCGGGCCGGCGGCGTCGGGTGCGAATCTGACCAGCACCTCGCAGCTGCCAGAGGCAACCACGGTCTCACCAGCGCAAGTGTCACCAACGATGATGAAGTCGCCGCGGTTCAGCCCGCTGGTCCTGACCCTGTTGATCTCCAGAGGGTAGTCATCCGAGTTGGTGATGGTGACTGTCTGCGGCGGGCTCAGGGTGCCCAGGGGCTGGGTGGCGAAGTCGAGGCTGGTTGGATCTGCGGTGGCTCCGGTGTTGAGCAGGACCGAGACATTGTTGGAACCCGAGTTTGCCACCGCAAGGTCGGCGAAGCCGTCGCCGTTGAGGTTGCCGATCGCTACAGACCGGGGAGCTGAGCCGACCGCGAAGTTGGTGGCGGCTCCGAAGGAGCCGGCGCCATCTCCGAGCAGGACCGAGGCATTGTTGGAACCCGAGTTTGCCACCGCAAGGTCGGCGAAGCCGTCGCCGTTGAGGTTGCCGATCGCTACTGACCAGGGAGATGAGCCGACCGCGAAGTTGGTGGCGGATCCGAAGGAGCCGGCGCCGTTCCCGAGCAGTACCGAGACGTTGTTGGAACCCAAGTTTGCCACCGCGAGGTCGGCGAAGCCGTCGCCGTTGAGGTTGCCGATTGCGACCGAGAAGGGAGATGAGCCGACCGCGAAGTCAGTAGAGGTTCCGAAGGAGCCGGTGGCATTCCCGAGCAGGATCGAGACGGTGCCGGAGCCATAGTTGGCGACCGCGAGGTCGGCAAAGCCGTCGCCGTTGAGGTTGCCGATTGCGACCGATTGGGGATTTGAGCCGACCTCGAAGTCAGTAGAGGTTCCGAAGGAGCCGGCGCCATTCCCGAGCAGGACCGAGACGGTCTGGGTACCCACATCTGCCACCGCGAGGTCAGCGAAGCCGTCGCCGTTAAGGTCGCCGATCGCGACCGATTGGGGAGTTGGGCCGACCGCGAAGTTGGTGGCGGCTCCGAAGGAGCCGGCGCCATCTCCGAGCAGGACCGAGACGGTGCCGGAGCCATAGTTGGCGACCGCCAGGTCGGCGAAGCCGTCGCCGTTGAGGTTGCCCATCGCGACCGAGTGGGGATATGAGCCGACCGCGAAGTTGGTGGCGGCTCCTAAGGAGCCGGCGCCGTTCCCGAGCAGTACCGAGACGTTGTCGGAGCCCGCGTTTGCCACCGCGAGGTCGGCGAAGCCGTCGCCGTTAAGGTCGCCGACCGCTACTGAGGTTGGAAATGAGCCGACTGCGAAGTTGGTGGCCGGGGCGAAAGAGACTGCTTTGGCCGGGGCAGCAAAGGCGAGCAGGGCCAGGCAGAAAAGAACCGGAGGCGCCAGGTAGAGGAGCACGACTCTTGGCTGAAAACCGCTCAGGTGCGAGATCATGGCCATGGTGTTTTTCCCTCTTTTTTCTCTGGTTGCGCCACATCGCTGCCTCAAGGCAAACGACCTGACCGGCGGTCAGTACTTGTCACGCATCCGGGCGGACCCCCTCGGAACCTGACTAACGCGAAGAGTGTGGCAGGCGAGGCCTCCTGGGTCAAGGATCCACCCCCAGGCCAAAGAGACACTTCGCCAGAAGCGGGGCTGGGAGCGCCATCTAGTCTGAACGTACGGCTGTCTAAGCCAGTCCCGGGCTTGATTTGGGTTACTAAAGGACATACCCCCTTTCTGCAAAAGCAAAGGCCCGGGCTATGCCCGGGCCTCCGAAGGAAGCGATCCCACTTCCAATGACCGGTCGGCGAGGCGACGGGCGGAGCTGAGGTGGTCCAGATCCAAGCCTGAGTGTGCCTCGGGCGAGTCGCAAGTAGCAGCGCTACGGCGATCTCGTCCGAGGTGCGCTCAGGCGCCGGAGCTGGGCCGCATCAGCCCGCCCGTCGCCGAAGCCGCCCGGTCCCCTTACATCATGCCGCCCATACCGCCCATGTCGGGCATTCCGGGCATGCCGCCTCCGCCTTCTTCGGCGGGCTCGGCGATGATCGCCTCGGTCACCAGGATGTTCTTGGCGATCGACGCGGCGTTCTGGAGCGCGGAGCGGGTCACGACGGTCGGGTCGAGAACCCCGGCCTTGACCATGTCTCCGTACTCGCCGTTGGCTGCGTTGAGACCCTCACCGGGCTTCATGTCGCGGACCGCGTTGACCACGACCGAGCCTTCCAGCCCGGAGTTCTCGGCGATCTGACGAACCGGTTCCTCGAGGGCCCGGTGAATGATCTGCGCACCTGTGCGCTCGTCTGGGTCCTCGAACGAGTCCACGTCGAGACCGTCCTGAGCGTTCAGGAGAGCAACTCCACCGCCGGGGACAATTCCCTCTTCCAGCGCCGCACGGGCTGCCTGGAGAGCGTCTTCGACGCGGTGCTTCTTCTCCTTCATCTCGGTTTCGGTTGCAGCGCCGACCTTGACCACGGCAACGCCGCCGGCCAACTTGGCGAGACGCTCCTGGAGCTTCTCACGGTCGAACTCGGAATCGGTGTTCTCGATCTCCGACTTGATCTGCTTGATCCGGCCCTTGATGGACTCGGCTTCACCGGAACCATCGATGATTGTGGTCGTGTCCTTGGAGACAACCACGCGACGGGCCTGACCGAGCTGGGTCAGCTGGGTGTTCTCCAGCTTGAGGCCCATCTCTTCGGTGATCACTTCACCGCCGGTCAGGATGCCGATGTCTTCGAGCATGCGCTTGCGGCGGTCGCCGAAGCCCGGCGCCTTGACCGCAACACCGGTGAAGGTGCCACGCAGCTTGTTGACCACCAGAGTCGCGAGGCATTCACCCTCGACGTCCTCGGCGACGATCAGCAAGGGCTTGCCGCCCTGCATGACCTGCTCGAGGATCGGCAGCACGTCGCGGACGGAGCCGATCTTCTGGTTGGCGATCAGGATGTACGGCTCTTCGAGAACAGCCTCCATCCGGTCCTGGTCGGTGACCATGTAGGGCGAGATGTAGCCCTTGTCGAACTGCATGCCCTCGGTGAACTCGAGTTCCATGCCGAAGGTCTGGCCTTCTTCGACGTTGACCACGCCGTCCTTGCCGACCTTCTCGATCGCGTCAGAGATCGTGTTGCCGATCTCGTCGTCGGCGGCCGAAATGGCGGCCACACGGGCGATCTGATCCTTACCGCTGATCTCCTTCGACTGCTTCTCGCGGAGGTTGGCGACTACTTCGTCGACAGCCTTCTCGATTCCACGGCGAAGAGCCAGCGGGTTGGCGCCGGCAGCCACGTTCTTGAGGCCCTGACGAACGATGATCTGGGCGAGCAGGGTGGCGGTGGTGGTTCCGTCGCCGGCTACGTCGTTGGTCGCGGTTGCGACTTCACGGACGAGCTGGGCTCCCTGGTTCTGGAAAACGTCCTCGATCTCGATTTCGCGAGCGATCGTGACGCCGTCGTTGGTGATGGTCGGGGCGCCGAACTTCTTGTCGAGTACGACGTAGCGACCCTTCGGACCGAGGGTGACCTTGACTGCATCAGCAACGGCGTCAACGCCGGCCTGCAGGGCCCCTCTTGCTTCTTCTGCGAACTTCAGCTCTTTGTGAGCCATATTTTTCCTTTACCTCCTGGAAACTTGAGTGTTTGGGGTTACTGGACCTTGGCGAGGACGTCCGACTCACGAAGGACGAGCAACTCGTCGCCCTCAACCGTGATCTCGGTCCCGCCGTACTTGGAGTAGAGGACCTCGTCGCCTTCGCTCACATCGAGCGGGCGGCGGGTTCCGTCTTCGGCGATGGCACCGTCACCGGCAGCCACGACCGTGCCCTTCTGGGGCTTCTCCTTGGCCGTTTCGGGAAGTACGAGCCCACTTGCGGTGGTCTCTTCTTCCTCGACCGGCTTGACGATCAGCCTGTCCCCGAGGGGCTTGAGCTTCATATCTGAATACCTCCGTTGGTAATGAATTCCTGATTATCAGGCTATTTTCAACTTGTTTCTGGCACTCTTACATTGAGAGTGCCAACGTTTTGAACACGATACATGATTGAGCCTGAAGATCAAGTCGGATCTCAGTGGACCGGTGTCAGATCCGGCCAGGACTTAACCGGTGATCTGACAAAAGGGGACTGCAGGGTGAGCGGGTCCGGAGCCCTACTCGTAGTAGGGACGGGGCTCGTTGACTAGCCTCCTGATGATCTTCTTCAAAGTGCCTGGCTCATGACTGGAGCGGGCGGCGGCAGCGGATGCAACAACCAGCTCCGCCACCTCCAGCGCCCTGCCTCGAGCATCCCCGCCTTCCGGAAAGCGGGCGTTGGCTTCACCAACCAGTGCCTCAAGCAGATCTGCTCCACTGGTTTGTTTTGTCAGGTAGGTCGCACTCTGACTGTGCAGCCGCTTCAGGTAGATGGCATCCGGTACTTCGACGATTCCCCCCGCAAGGGCCATCGAGAAGGCCCAGGCTACATCGGAGGAGGTTCCTTGCCGGACAGCGGGCATCGGCCGGGCCATGGACCTCCGGAATGTCCCCTTCCAGATGAACCCCAGGCTTACCGGGAGCCTGGAGTTGATGGAAAAATCGACTCCTCCTCCATCCCGCTCGGCCCGAAGCACGCTCCTCCTCCTGACGAGAAACTCAGGACGGCGGCGAAGGCGTCCTCGTCCGTGCACCGAGAAGCCTGCTGGCAAAGCCACGGCCACACCTGGGTCCCTGTCGAGAGCCTCGATCAGAGGCTCGAAGTAGCGGTCCGACATCAGGACGTCATCCTGGGGAAGCCAGCAGAAGAACTCGGTCAGGGATTCCTCCAGCAGAAGGTTGCAGTGAGCGACCCAATCGAGGTGGTCGGGTCTCTTCACCACCTCGACGATCGGATTCCCAGCGAACAGGTCTTCGAGCCTTGCGGCTGAATCGTCGAGCCCGGAAGCGTCGGATATGACCACCCGGCTCCACTCCGGCGCCTTGCCAACGTTCCCGACAATCCCGGGAACCCACCTCTCGGCCCGGTGGATCGGGATCGCAATGGTGAGCCTGGGTGGGTCTGACTGTGAAGTCATCGGGCTTTGTGCCTGAGCCTCTCCAGCTTCCCTCGGGCCCTCTTCTCGAAATCAGCCACCGCAACGAACAGTCGCCTCAGGAAAGGCACCCTCCACGGACCTCGGTTTTCAATACCCCATTTGATCATCCGGTATTGAATCCGAAGTCTGCGAAGGCCGGGCGTACCTGGTCTGGACTGCTCCGCCCTCCTCAGAATCGGAACCCACATTCCCTCAAATATCTGGAGCTTCAGCGGTTTGGAGAGCGAAACCCAGGGCCGGGGAAAGGGCAGGGAGCGGCCAAAGGTCGGAGGATGATCAACCCCAATCGAAAACATTCCCCACCTCGTTCTCTGACATTTCTCGCAGACGCCGCAGTTGTAGGTGTGACAGACACGCAGGATCGCCATCGCCGTCTGGTCAGAGGCGATGTCTTCGCATTTTTCCAGCCGGGTGTGGTCGAAGCCGAAGGTTTCAATCGGAAACTGATCCGAACTTAGCAATGGGTCCGTCACGGGGTTGTGAGCGACGGGAATGAACTGCATCGCCTGATCGCGGTGTTGATCGGCGCCGCTGAAACCTTTCCTTGTTCCATGGCCGAACCCGTGAAGTGCGCTGGCCAGTCCCGCGGCGAAGTCCATCGCAATATCAACCGAGCCGACCCTGGTCCAGTTGGTTTCAGTCAGACACAGCCGCACGTCGACATCGGCGAGAAGGCCGGCCGTCGTCCTGGCGTAATCGAGGAAGGTCGGGTCCTCCTTTGAGTGATCAAAGCCCCAGAGCATCACAGCCACCACCGGTTCGCCGGGGTTGGCGCTCCTCACATGTCGCAGGGTATGAAGCGAGTCGAGCCCCCCGGAGAGGGCGACCACCAAGCCTGCTCTGCCCTCGCTCAGAGTGACCTCGCTCTCCGCCCTGACTTCAACCGCCTGGAACAGGTCAGGACGCCAATCCTGCCAGATCGCCGAGTACCCGTTGAGACGCTCTGGCAGACCCTCCTGAACTACCCCGTCAACAACAAGGTCAAGCCCCAGATTAATCGCCAGTGGCATCGCCCCGACCGTGGCCCAGGTCAGATCACCACCATTATTCTCATAGTCGCCGTCGAGCAACGGCTCTCGGTTCTCCCCGGGATAAAGCTCGGCCTTCTCGCTGAGCTCAAGGACACGCGTTTCGCCGGTCGGGAGGTCAAGTGCGGCCGAGATGCGGCCCGGCCCGCCGGGCAGGGGGCTGACCCTAATGATGCCCCTCTTCATCGGGGCAAGCCGGACTCGAGGGTCGCGACCTTCGGCTCGGTTCCGGTCAACTCGGCAACGCACAGCTCTGAGGCGAGCGGAGCGGTGGTCAGCTTTCCGCCGTTCAGCGACCACCATCCTCCCTGCCGGTCGATCTCGGCAGCCCTCCTGGCGTGAAGTCCACTCGATGTCTCGTCTATGTCGGCTTCACCCTCGCCGACGATCCAGGCGGCACCGTGATCGACCACCTCCAGCCCCTGCAGGGCGGGGACGATCGCGGCAAGCCCCTCCAGGGTGGCCTCGGCCACATCCCGGTCGGGTTCAGTCCCGACGGAGGGCGAGCTGCCCATGAATGTCCGGGCTACCGGATACCAGCTCACGTATACATCTCCGTTTGGCCAGGAAACAAGATCGCCATAGGGGCCCTGAACGAGGGTGAGCGGCGCGAGGTCAACCTCTGTCTCCCCCCTTGCCAGGACCTGATGTTTGATCCGGTAACAGGCCGAAGGTGCCTTCCCGAGAGCCTGTCGATCAAGTTCCAGCCGGTTCTCCCAGGAGCAGTTGAGGACGGTCTCGGCCTCGATCCTTTCCAACCCTGCTCCGGAAACGGTCTCAAGCGCGAACCCTGAAGCGATCGGCACAACCCCTTTAACCACCACCCCGGTACTCACATCCACCAGCGGGCTCGCGGTGGCTGCGGCCGAGAGCCAGGCGCATAACGCTCTCGGGTCCACCGACCGCTCCGGGGTCGAGAACCAGTCGCTCGAAAGGCCGGGGGCCAACAGGGCGTGGCTGCCCCGATGGCGAACGGGCTCGACCCGGGCCGAGCTGCCGAGGTAGTTGTCGCCAAGGGCACCAGAGGCGTTCTCGATCATGGAAGAGACCTGCTCGTAGTGTGCCCCAAGGGCAGTGGCGTCTGCCAGCCCTGAGTCAACAACGCAGTAATCGAAGCCCTCGGAGCAGTTGGAGTGCCAGTCGACCTCGCTACACCAGCCTTCGATCAGATCCGAGAAGGTGAGTGCTCCCTCGACCATCTTCCTGGCCGTTACGCCAGATTCGTCGAGTGCGTAGACGAAGCCGAGATGGACCTTGCCCTCGTTGCGGTAGCTGGCCCCCCTGAGCAGCTCCGAACGACCCTCGAGGATCCGACTGCGAACACCTCTGGCAGCAAGGGCCAGGGCTGCTGTGACCCCCTGCAGACCGCCCCCGATGATCACCACCTCTTCATCAAACCGGCTCGGATGGGTCCTTGCTGCCTTTCCTTTGTCTTCGTACCGGTCAGACACCACAGCGGTGAGGCTACCGGCCCGACGCATATCTCAGGTTGGAGCCGCGACTCGCCGAGCCCCTGCGGGTTGCCGGGACTGCGTCTGCCCCAATACAGTTGGTCGGTGAGGCGGCTGACAGACCGAGACGACAGGGCTACGGGTGGCCGTCCCGTCCGAAACAGCACTGTCAGGGTGGCCTTCTTCTCCCCGGAGCCTCCGAACCTGAAGGCGACCTTCTCGTTTTGCGTGCTCCCGACTGAACAGGGCCGTGAACACGGGATCGAAGGGTCGGTGTTCAGTGCGCCGGCCCCCCGGCTTCACGACTACATCTGGCGCCTCTGGGCCAAGAGGCGCCTTGCGGGAAGGGTCGCCTGGGGGATCTACTGGTACTTCATCGTCCTTCCCGTCCGGATCTTTCAGGTTGCGGGCCTCGGCAGGTTTGACGTGGTGTTCGTGCAGCGCACGATGTTCCGGATCAGCTCGCGCCCGATACTCGAGTGGATCGCCCGACGGGTTTTTGGCAAACCAGTGGTGCTGCACATAGATGACGCCCTCTGGGTCCGGTTCCCGAGAGGGCCGATCGAAAGCCGGTGCCGGCTGGCGGATCTCGTGGTGACAGGGAACTCAGTGACGGCCGGTTTCATAACCTCGGTCGGGGGACGGGTGAGGAAGGTTCACTTCGGAATTGACCTCGACCGGTACCCGATCAGAAGACACGCCGGAAGCCGGGGGCTCGTGATCGGGTTCACGGGCACAGCGGGCGACGTCCATCTGAATGAGATATCCGAACCCCTTTCCCGCGCCCTCGAGCAGACCGGATCACGACTCGCATACATCGGTGGGCCAGCACGTCCTGACCTCCCGGCCCTCGAGCCGTACCTCGACTGGCAACCTTGGGACGACGATGCCCCGACCGCCTTCCTTGGGAGCTTCGATGTCGCGATCTGCCCGCTGATCGACGACGAAGAGGGTCGCGGCAAGGAGACCTTCAAGATCAAGGAGTACATGGCCTCCGGACTCCCTCAGGTGCTTTCACCGGTTGGCTACAGCCTGCAGGTGATCGAGGAGGGGGTCGAGGGTTTCTTTGCCCGAACCCCGGATGAATGGTTCGAGCGGCTGACCCGTCTGATCGGTGACCCGGATCTGAGAAACGAGATGGGGCGGGCGGCCCGACTTCGGATTGAGACCGACTACGGTGCCGAACGCATGGTCGCGGGCATCGCCGCCGTTTGCAGGGAGGCTAAGGAAGGGAAGGGAACCTAGGAGCTTCGGCGCGGGTCTGGCGGGGATGCGTTGGCGCGGAACCAGTCGATCGTCCCGGCAACCCCCTCGCGCAGTCCCACCCGGGCCTCGAACCCGATCATCTCACGGGCCCGCTCCACGTCTAGAAACCGGGTCATCTGCCCGTCGGGCCGTTTCGGGTCCCAGGTGATCTCGCCTTGGAACCCTGCCAGCCCGGCAATCAGTTGCGCGAGGTCACTTATGCGGGTCTCCACCCCGGTTCCGACATTGAAGGGATCGGCCAGATCCTCGCGCTCGGCCCCCAAAATCAGCGCCCGGGCCGCATCATCGACGTGCAGGAACTCGCGAGAAGGCTTGCCGCTGCCCCACAGGACCACCTCCCGGTCCCCCCGTTCAAAGGCCTCAACAAACCTGCGGACCATTGCGGGAATGACGTGGGAGTTCTCAAGGTCGAAGTCATCTCCGGGTCCGTAGAGATTTGCGACGATCGGCACCACTGAGTCAAACCCCCACTGGCGGCGATACGAATCAGAAAGCGTGACGAGCATCCGCTTGGCGATGCCGTACGGGGCGTTGGTTCCCTCGGGATGACCGTCGAAAAGCCCACTCTCACGAAAGGGAGCCGGTGCCTCCCCCGGGTAGGCACAGACCGAACATACGGCGACCAGGCGATCAACCGATCCCGTCCGGCAACTCTCGAAAACATTCAGGGCCATCAGGGCGTTATCCCTGACCAACGGGCCGGGGTTCTGCTGGTTGTAGCCGATGCCGCCAACGTTGGCGGCGAGGTGGATCACGATCGAGGCTCCCCGAATCGCAGCCGTCGACTCCTCTGGCCTGGTCAGATCGAAGTCAGCCGATCCGAGCGCCCTGACCTCGGCACCCAGGGCAGTCAACTGCCGGCATACGGCAGTCCCGAGGAAGCCGGTTCCCCCCGTGACCGTCACCTTGCGGCCCGCCCAGAAGGAGGGTGAGGGATCTCCGGTGCGGACCTTCACCCTCAGACTCCTCCGGGCTGGAGACCCACGGCCTCAAGGTCGGCGTCAACGATCAGCTCAACCAGCTCCCGGAACCCGACCTTCGGCTCCCAGCCGAGCTCCCGACGTGCCTTGGAAGCATCACCGCGCAGGTCGTCAACCTCGGTAGGTCGGTAGTAGCGGGTGTCGATTTCGACATGATCAGCCGGATCAAGCCCTGCCCGGGCGAATGCGATCTCAACTGCCTCACGGACCGAATGGCTCTCCCCCGTAGCGATCACGAAATCATCGGGCTCATCGAGCTGGAGCATCCGCCACATCGCCTCGACATACTCGGGCGCATAGCCCCAGTCTCTGCGGGCATCGAGGTTCCCCAGAAACAGTTTCTCTTCCAGTCCGGCCCTGATTCGAGCTGCTGCCCTGGTGATCTTTCTGATCACGAAGGTCTCGCCCCTCCTGGGCGACTCATGGTTGAAGAGAATCCCGTTCACAGCGAAGAGACCGTAGGCCTCGCGATAGTTGACAGTCGTCCAGTGGGCGGTCGCCTTGGCGATCGCGTAGGGGCTGCGGGGTTCGAAGGCGCTGTCTTCTGACTGTGGAGGAGGGGTCGAACCGAAGACCTCGGAGGAAGAGGCCTGGTAGAAACGGGTCTGGACACCTGAGTCCCTGATTGCCTCGAGCATCCGAAGCGTCCCCAGCCCCGAGACATCGAGCGTGTACTCCGGAATCTGGAACGAGACCCTGACGTGCGACTGGGCACCGAGGTGGTAGATCTCGTCAGGGGCGAGATCGTGGACGAGCCGGGTCAACACCACCGGATCGGCGAGATCGCCGTAGTGAGTGAAGAAGGTGGCTCCGGGTTGGTGGGGGTCCCTGTAGAGATGATCTATCCGGCCCGTATTGAAGGTCGAGGCCCGTCTGATCACACCGTGGACTTCGTAGCCCTTTTCGAGGAGCAGCTCGGCCAGATAAGAGCCGTCCTGGCCCGTCACGCCGGTTATCAGAGCCTTCTTCATCCGGGACCGTGACCCTCCGCATGGCCTTGTCTTGCCCGTACGAAGAGGCCATCAACCTGAAGCAGCTCCCCCGTTTCGGGATCCCGGAACCCGTCGCTGAACGAGAGCGGAATGAAGCCGAAACCCCTGATTGCCTCCGACAACTCGGGCCACAGGGGCTGGCCCTCGTAGAGGGGGACCAGGGACAGCTCCACTTCCAGCCCTGCCACAGCATCGCCCCTGAGAATCTCGGTTGAACCCTTCAGGACCTCAGCTTCGAACCCCTGCGTGTCTATCTTCAGGAATGCCGCAGATGATTCCGCCAGATCGGTTTCGATCAAGCGGTCGAGGGGAAAGACCTCGACCGATTCCAGGCCCACGGTCGTCGAGGTCGGTTCGGCCCGAACATGGCGGTCCAGCATCGGCATCAGGGAGGAGCTCGCACTGTTGCCGGAGATGTGGAGGTCCATCCGGCTCTCGCCCGATCCGGCCGCTGCCCTGATTACCTTCCAGTGAGGGTCCCGCGAAGAGACATTGGAAAGAGCGGCAAATGCCGAGGCAAGAGGCTCGACCGAGATGACCGGCCCTGTGTAGCCACCGGCCCTGAGTCCACGGACATACTGCCCTTCGTTGGCACCAACGTCAATTACGAGGTCTACGCCAGCCTTCCGGATCAGGCCGCTCCGCCGTGCCTCGAACCCGGACTCCGGAGACCACCTGCGCAGATCCAGACCCATGCGATGAAGTGGCCTGTTCAACAGGCGTTTGGTGCTACCCGAAAATCCCACGAAGGCGACGCTACCACTCGAACTGCGGCAAGGCGGGAGTCGGGAACCAGCCTCCCGGCCCGGGAATGCCGCTCAGTTTTCGCGGCCGGCGAAGCTGGAGCCGTTGGAACCGCCCCATTCCTCTTCGAAGTCCACTATCTCCCGAGTCTCGGGGGAGGCATCGCCTTCGAGCAGGACCTCGGTAGGCGGAGCCTCGGTCTCGACCTCGACCCTGCGACCGAGCACCACCGAAGCAGAGTCGCGCCGAACCACTCCGTAGCGGTCCCAGAGCAGGCCGAGAGCCTTCACAACGACCCCCGGGGGGCCGTCAAGCTGCCTGACGAGCTCAACATCCTCGGGGCTGTCGAGACGGAACGACGTGATCTCCAGAGGCTTGTCCGACCCCATCCCGAAGCTCAGACCGACGCCTCGCCTCGCCCGAACCTCCCGGCGCCAGGAGAAATCCAGATAGCCGTAACCGATGCCTCCGGGGACGGTCTTCTCGGCCCAGGTGGCCTCGTAGACAAAGGCGAGTCGCGGCCACTGCACTCCCACCATCGTGTCGGAGAAAGTGAATCCACGGGAGAGGTTCAGTTCGAAGCCGCTCTCTGTCTCTGCCAGGCCATATTCCTCACCGGATACCGACCACTCGAAAAAATAGCCCCGGCGGGTGAGCCCGATGTTGGACACACCGACACCCACGGGCTCGTCATCCTCGTCGCGCATGACGTTGAACCAGCTGCCCTCGATGTCGTAGCGACCCAGCAGGAGCCGCCTGAGAGATCTGATCCGGAGGAACGAGAAATCGAACAGGAATTTGCCGAAAACGACCACTGCTGCCGCGACTGCGATGCCCGTAATGACCACGAAGACCTCAGGCAGTGGGTCGAATGAGCCTGCCGAAGCAAGAGCTACGGCAATCGCAGCGGCAATCGCCGCTATCACCACCAGCGCTGAAATCTGTGCTTTTCTCAGTCGGTCCACTTGATGCCCCCTGCCGGATGCGCGGGACTCCTCTGGAGCCCCCGGTTTACTTTCTTGTATTCAGGTTGGCAGGCTGATGGCCCCGGTGGGCAGGTGCAGGCGGCCGCGAAAGCTAAATTTCACCCAGGAGCGGCAAGATCCGAGCGCGGTAGCGATCAGTCCTCTCCGGGGAGCAGCCGTTCGATCTCCTCGGCCACCTCTTCCGGCGCCTCCAGGTGGGCCACATGTCCTCCTGAATACGAAACGGCTCTGCCTCCGATACGGGCAGCGAAGGCTCCGGCCGCGTCCGGATCAGTCATCGGACTCCGGTCACCGAACATGACGACCGGCTCGATCGAAGCGCCAGGCGGCCTCGTCTGACCCTCGGACTCGCCGGTCAGCTCGAGGGTGGCAAGCAAAGTCGCGCGATCGGCAGCCATCAGCGACCGCGCGTTCGTCAGCAGATCTGCTTCATCGAGGTCTCTGGTCAGGGGGTTCTCCCTCATCAGCTCAACCGCCTCGTCTACGTCGGCTGAGTAATAGATGGCGCTGATCCTGGCCAGCGCCTCCTCCCTGGACCACCTCGCGCCGAGCCGACGCAGACTGGACAGACCAAGTCCGGAAATACCCGCAGCCTTCTTCAGGCAATGACGTAATCGGTGCCTCCCGGACCCACCCCGGCTGGCCCACTCGAACAGAGGGCCGTAGACAAGGGGTGGATCGACCAGAACCAGGGCCGACACACCCTCGGGTCTCTTCCGCCAGATCTCCATGGCCACCCGGGAGCCGAAAGAAAAACCCGCCAGGACCATCGGCCCCTCCTCGTCGATCAGGGGAAGGAGGTCGGCGGCAAAACCTTCCACCGTCACCGGCAGCGAAGCTTCGGATTTACCGTGACCCCTGAGGTCGGGAGCCACTGTCGAACTGCCGGAATCCAAGCAGGAAACCAGCCGGGTGAAGTCCGCTCCGCTCGACCCGATGCCGTGAATCAACATCACCTTGGCCGGACCGCTCCCCGAACGTTCATTCCAGATTGACGGTCTCCCCCTGCCAGATTGCGGTTCCACTATGGTCATCGTCTCTCATGAGAGTCCTGTTCTGCATCTCCGGCATCGGAACCGGGCACGTAAGCCGTTGTCGGCCCGTTGTCGATTCACTCACGGCACGTGGGCACAGCTGTTTTGCGGCGGTCACCGGCTATCGAGCCGGAAAGCTGCTTGAAGACGTCTGCCCGGTCATGACCCCGCCACCCGATTACCGGAAGCGGGTCGCCCCTTCGACCGGCACCATGCCGCCCTACCTGGTAATTCCGGACCTCGAGTCGGTGGTGAGCGCGTACCAGCGCGATGCGGCTGACGGCCTTGCCGCGACGCTCGATTTCTTCGAGGATGCCATCGACGAGACCAGGCCAGAGCTGATCGTGGTCGATCAGGTTATGGGTCCGGCGGCCCTGGCCAGAGAGCGTGGCATCGGCGTCGTCCAGGTCAGCCACCCCCCGTTCCTTCCCGGCTACGGACCATGGATGAAGTGGGCCGGCAAGACCGACCCGCGAATCGTCTCACCGCCTGCCCAGGTGATCCTCGACGAGGCGTTCGCTGCGAGGGAAGCGGCCACCCCTTCAGTCGAGGATCTGTTCAGCGGCGATCTGGTCCTGATCCCCGGACACCCCGCTTTCGGAACCTGTGAAAAGGCCTTCCACTTCCGGCCGAACCGGCTGCCCGAACGCCCGCCGGCCGAGGGCCGGCAAGCAGAACCGCCGCTGGTCCTCAGCTACATGAGCTTCATGGCTCAGGAACTCGGAGTGGATGTCGTTCGAGGGATCCTCGATGCGGGGTGCCGAGCCGCCCTGATCGACGGCAACAACTACGGACTCCCGGAGGAGATCGCTGGCGACCCCCGGGTTTCGATCCTCGGCCGGGAACCGATCGAGGAGCTGTTGGTCCAGGCCTCGGCGATCATCCATGGGGGAGGTTCCGGAATCGCGCAGGAGGCACTCGCCGCCGGTACTCCGCAGGTTTCGGTGCCGAGGAACACCGAGCAGGAGACCACCGGACGGAAGCTCGAGCAGTTCGGAGCCGGGAAGCTGGTCGCCGTCTCGGACCAGCCACTCGAGACAATCGAGCTGTCGAGCGGCTTCAGGACTCTCGCCCACCCGTCGGCAAGCCACCTCGCCCGGCGCATCACGATCGCCCTCTCTGATCTGCTCGCTGACGACCGGGCAGTCGAAGCATCGCTCCAGAAGGGGAACGAGATCCGACTGCTTCCGACCGTCGATGACGCGACGATCGAGATCGAGAACCTGATGGCAGCCAGAGCATGAACGAACTGCTCGAAAGAGCGGAAACGACCCGAGCGGCCGAGATCCAGACCATCCCCGATGGACTTATCAGCCGCCTCTACGGATGTCCGGCTATTCATCGGCTCATTCCCACCCCGCTCGCGCTCGGGCTGGCAGGGATCCGGGGAGCCCTCGAATGGTGGCTCGTCAGAAGCCGCCGGGAGAGAGCGCTCGGGATAGCTTCGACCACATTGGGCCGACCCGGGGACTCACCCGAGGCGCGGCGCCTGGGGCGCCGTTACCTCGAAGAGAAGGCGATGCAAGGCGAGTTCTCCTGGCGCCCCTGGGCGGCAAGGAAGATGGAGATCGAGGGCAGCGAGCACCTCCGCGAAGCCGAATCAGGGGGCAAGGGCGTACTGCTGGCCGGAATGCACTTCGGTCCGCTGCTGAGCTTTCACCTGGCCGCGGCCGAGATGGGTTTCAAGCTGTATATCTCGGGTGGTCATCGCCCCGAAGAAGGGGCCATCCCCGGATATACCGGCCGCTGGACGAAGGCCCAGAATCTCTGGCAGGAGGCGAGTGGCAACCGCTGGGTACACCTGGGCAACTCCTACCCGGTTCTGAGGGAGGTACTCCTGCACGGAGGGATCTGCTGGCTCGCCTGGGACACGTTGGGCGGGGCCGTAAGCACGACGACCTACCTGGGCCGAACGATCAGGGTCCAGCCGGGGATAGCCCGACTCCACCTCGAGACCGGCGCCCCGATCCTTCCGACCATCACCCTTCGGGACAGAGCGAAGATGCGCTCGGTCGTTTGCCCCCCGGTCGACCTGCCAGAAGGGGCGGGCGAAAAAGAGATAAACGACGCGATCGGCCGGGTGATGACCGACCTGGTCTCACCTCATCTCGCACAGCTTCACTACCAGAGCGCTGAACTCTTCAGGCAGGGAAGGTCTGGACCGCAATGAAGGTGCTCTTCTTTCCCTTCTGCCCGGGTCCGGGCCTGGCACACGCCGGCGCCTGCCTCTCGGTGGCCGGCGAACTGGCGGCCAGGGGCGACGAGGCCGTGCTGGCCTATGGCGGCAGCCGGCCTGACCTGGTCAGAAGGGAAGGTGTCAGAATCGTCGAGGTAGACGAGATACCCCTGGAGTGGGCCGGGGGCCACAACCAGCTGGACGGCTTCTACCCGGATGTCGAGAGCCTGATCCGGTTCATCGAGGGCGACCGCGCGTTGATTGAGGCCGAAGCGCCTGACGTGGTCGTCATCGACATGCGGTTGCCATCCGCTACGGCGGCCGAGCTCGCCGGGGTTCCGCTGGTGACCATCAACCACTTCCTGCCGGCGACCGGCTACACCACCCTCACCTCGTGGCAGAGAAGGCTCGGAATGCTTCGGTACCCAAGGCATGTGGCAAGCAGGCTCGGCTCGATCTTCAAACGTGACCCGCTCCGGGTCGAGGCTCTCTCCGGAAGGTTCGCCGAAGCCCGCCGCAGGCTCGGCCTGCCACCACGGGAGGGGCTGCCGATCACCGGGGACTGCACGGCTTTCACCACAACTCCGTTCCTCGACCCGCCCGCCCGCCCGCTCCCTGACGGATGGCATTACGCCGGGCCGGTCACCTGGTCGGCCTCCGGCGGCGAGCCCCCTCCCGCGCGTGGCAACCGACCCCTCGTGTTCACGAGTCAGGGAACACTCGGGGCAGAATCTTCAATCGAGGAGATCTCCCTCTCACTCTCGGGCCTCGACGCCGAGATCGCAGTCGTCACGATGGGTGCCGCCGATCACCAGGAGATCGAGTCGCTCGGCTCCGGAATAAGGGCACTCGAGTTCGTCGACAACGATGCCTGGGTCCAGGCCGCCGATGTCGTCGTACTTCACGGAGGTCACCTCAGCATGTCGGCCGCAGCCCGGGCCGGTACGCCGACCGTTGTAATCCCGGACGGGCGCGACCACTGGGCCTGGGCCACAAAGACAACCCGTTTTGGAACCGGTATTTCGCTCTATCGGCCGCTGCGGCCCGGGGCCGTCGGTCGTGCGGTGAGAAAGGTCCTGTCGCGACCGGAATACGCAGAACGTGCCGCCACTCTTGCCGAAGACCTCAGAGGCTGGAGGGGCGAGGAGCGGATCGCCGACCTGATCGAACGGGTGGCGGATGACCCGGATCTCGGCAAGCCCCGGAACCGGCAGGAGCCCCCCGGGCCATCAGTTGGGTGACGGCACCGTTCCGAATCCGCTCATTCCCGGTTCAACTATCTGGGAGAAGTGGATCACCGTCACCTGGGAATCGGCCTCGATCGGACGGTCGTAAATCCTTTCGAGGAAGGTGCGGGTTTCCTCGACCCGGCGGAACTCCGGGTTGTCTCGCTCGACATCGCGTGGCGAGAGATCACTGAGCGGCTTGACCTCGACTTCGTCGATCACTGCGGAAAATATCTTCTCCCGACGCGAATGCCGCGAGCCGATAGTCACCCAGACGATCTGGCTCCGCTCATACTTGGCGGACTTGTCTCCCAGCCGGATTGCGGCCGTCTTCCGGCCCCGCCGCAGCTGGTCTGCAAAGAGCGGCGAATAGAAATTTAGTGCGAACAGCCCCGTTGCCATTTACTCAGAATATGTAGTTGCCGAGTCTGGCGGGTTCCAGGATGGTCACCTGACCGCGACCTGCCCGGACAACGCCCGAGCGTTCGAGATCAGCGAGGAAGCGACTGACGCTCTCCCTCGAGGTCCCGGCGAGCTGTGCGAGGTCGGACTGGTTCATCCGGATCGTTATCTCACGAGTGGAACCATCTGGCGCTTCTTCGGACACCAGCTGCGAGAGCACTCCGGCCACGCGCGACGGGACCGTCTGGAAAGACTGTCGGGCGATTCGCTCGTTGGTGGCGCGGAGCCGACGGGTCAGGGCAGCGACCATCTTGACCGTGATCTCCGGGTTGCGCTCAAGCAGCGCCCTCATGTCACTGGCGGGCAGGGCAAGCAGCTCCCCCTCGGCCCCGAGGGTCTCAAGGCTGGCCGAGCGGACCTCGCCGTCCAGCATCGCCAGCTCGCCGACGATGTCACCCTCTCCCAGCGTGGCCAACGTTATGGCCCGCCCGTCAGGGTGCCCACGGGTAACCCGAAAGGTCCCGGAACGCACGATGTAGCAGGCGTCCGAATGATCACCTTCGTGGAAAACCCGTGTTGAGGCCGGGTAGGACCGCGGCACTGCGACGCGGGAAACCCGCTCGAGTTCGTCCTCCTCGAGTTCCGCAAACAACGGAACGCTCCGGAGAAGCCCGATTACGCTGTCCGTCTCCTTGTCCACGCTTCAAGTATCGCGCAGCCCGGCCGGGAATGCTGAGATGCTGCTGACCCGGCCGGGTGAGAGTGATGGATTCCGGATCCGGGAAGGCCTCAGGACTGACAGGCCGGGCACCAGTAAGTGGTGCGGTTGTCATCACCCTGGCCTCGCGAGCTGATTCTGCCGCCGCAGCGGGGACACGGGCCACCGCTTTTCCGGTAGACCCGTCCGGGCCGACGGCCGGTTTCGACCCCGCGTGCCATCTGGTCAGCGGCAATTCCGAGTACCCGGTCGATCTGTCCACGCTCAAAGGCCCCAACAGCCCCCCATGGGTCAATGCCTGCCTCGAAGCACGCCTCGGACTTGAAGATGTTTCCGATGCCGGCCACCAGCCGCTGGTTCAGCAGGGCCTCGCCAAGCTCGACCGTGCCCACGGCAGCAACATTGGCGCACGCCTTTGCGACCTCTTCCGGACCGCCAAGGATGTCCGGTCCGAGTCGGGCCAGACGGGGATCCCGAGACAGCTCGACCGGTCTGACCAGTCGCAGAGTCGGGCCACCGAACTCGACCACTTCCAGATCGCCGAGATCGATCACAAGCCAGGCCGACCGGCGCGGACGGCGCCACCGCTGACCTGGCCCGTATACGTACCACCCGCCGTTCATGCCCATATGGGCGTGAAGGACGAGTTCCGGCGAGAAGTGGAGAAGCAGGTGCTTCCCCCGGGTTTCGGTGCGGGCAAGCCGGTGGCCGACCAGTCGGCTGGCGGTTCGGACCAGCGGACTGCGCGGATTCGGAGCCTCGGCCCCGAGTATCTCCCGCTCACCGAAAGCCGCCTCGATCCGACGGGCCATCCGGACAATCGAGTCGCCCTCAGCCACTCGCCGGCCCAATCAACCCGGGACCACCATCTTGCGTGGCTGGCGGCTGAAGCCGGCCGCCAGCAGCAAGGGCTCGAAGTCGGACCCGATCAGTGGCTCACCGTCAAAGCGCTCGATCTTCAACGGCGGAATCCTGCCCTGCTCCGCCATTTCGACGAAGGCAACAAGAAGGCGGGTGAGTTCGGCGCCTTCGAGCCCCGGCACCAGTCGGAGAAACCCCTTGCTCCCCTTTTCGAGAAAGAGCAGTGGTGCCCCGGCGCGCATCAGCAGGAAGGAACCCGGGGTCCGTGACGGCCGGCGGCGGCTCTCCTGTTTCGGCCAGGGCAAGGTCGCGCCGTACGGATTGGCCGGGTCGGTGGAGGCGAGGATGTTCAGCTCTTCATCATCGCTCGACTGGGAGCGCAGCCGCTCGACCGCCCCCGCCAGAGCAAACTGGGCTCCCCCGAGACCCTCGATGAAGTATCCCCTCCTGGCTGAACCAAGCACTTCGAGATTGGAGAGCTCCGGGTAGAGCGTCGAGAACCCGCCCGGTATTCCTTCTGCCAGGGCCATCTCTCGTGTCAGGATGCCATGCCGCTCGAGCATCAACTCGGCCTGAGCGCGCAGACGCGGGCCCAGCGCCGGCGCGTTGCGAAACAGGGGAGCAGTCAGCGACCACCGCCCCTGAACGGTCGGTCCGGCTGCGGTCCGGCGGCGGGAGAAACGGCGGCCGGGAGTGCCGCCGCGCGGCACTGAGCGCAGTCGGGGAGCACGCAGCGGAGCAAACGAGTCGTTGGTGATCTCCCCGGCGAAGGCGAGATCCCAGATCGCCGAGTGGAGTTCCTCCGGGTTGTGGTCGAGTTCGGCGACCAGATCAAGCCAGAATGTCGGTCCCTCTTCCAGCCTCTTGCGGATTGAGTCGTGGACCGGGTCCCCGGGCACCTCCAGTCGGGCGTTGGCCGGAGGGGGACCGGCCAGCCGAATGTCCTCCCGGAAGTACAGGGCGACCCGCCCGTCACTGCGGCCGATCGCTCCGGCCCCGATCCAGACAACTTCACCGCTGGTACACAGCTCATCCAGCCAGGTACGGCTGTAGCTGCCTACCCGGCGTGGCAGAACGTCGCGCTCCCAGACGGCAGGAGTCAAGGCCACGCCCTGGAGCGGGACAAGGATCTCCCGCAACCGGTCCGGTCCGGCACCGGCCCGGCGGTAACGGTCAACGCCCTGCCAGGAGGAAAGGAAGCGGGCATATGTGCGGGCATCCGCCGGCTCCACCTCCTGCCGCAGGTGGGCGAGACTGGCACGCCGCACCCGACGCAGTACATCGGCCTCGCACCATTCACGCTCGGTTCCTCCGGGCAGGATCTCGCCACGAACCAGAACCCCTTCGGCCTCGAGCTGCCTGAGCACGGCAGTGGGGTCGACCCCGTAGCGCTCGCGGAGCCGGGCGGTCGGGAATGGCCCATGGGAGCGGGCATAACGGGCGAAGAGGTCGGTGAGAGGATCAGGCCGCTCCTCCAGACAGGACTGCGGCAGCCCCCCGGGGGGAGAGACACCGAGCGCATCGCGGTACATGCCGGCATCTTCGGCGGCGATGAACCGGGCCTCGCCGTTGACCCTGACCTCGACCACCCGGCGCTCCTTGACGAGATTCTCGACCATGGACTTGCCCGAGTAACCCTCGGCCACACGCGCCTCGATCTCGGGAAGGGTGAGGTCACCGATCCTCCTGAGGACCTGCTGGAGAGCGTCGCGATCCCCGGCTCTGCCGTGCTCGCTCAGATGCTGAAGTGACTCCTCTACCTCGAGCAGGGCATCGGGCTCGATCAGCTCCCGCAGTTCGTCCTGACCAAGCAGCTCACGCAGCAGCTCCCGGTCAAGCGAGAGCGCCGTCGCCCGGCGCTCCGCGTTGGGCGTGTCGCCTTCGTACATGTAGGTCGCGACGTAGTCGAACAGCAGTGACGAGGCAAACGGCGAGGCGGTCGGGGTTTCTACCTCGACCAGCGAAATCTCCCGCGAGTGGATCCCCCGCAGCAGGCGATCAAGCGCGGGCAGATCGAAGACGTCCTGCAGACACTCGCGATAGGTCTCGAGGATCACCGGAAAGCGGGGAAAGTCCTGAGCGACCTCGAGCAGGCTCTGGGATTTCAGGCGCTGCTGCCAGAGCGGCGTGCGCCTGCCGGGATACGCCCTCGGAATGAGCAGGGATCGGGCGGCGTTCTCCCGGAAGCGGGCCCCGAACAGGGCCGAGGTACCCAGCTCACGCACGACCAGATCCTCAAGTTCATCGGGCTCGATCAGAACCAGATCGCTGGAGGGGGGCTCGTCAGCGTCCGGAAGATGGATCGCTATGCCATCGTCAGAGTAGATCGCGTCTGCCTCGAGGCCTTCCTCGTCCCGAAGTTTGCGGGCGATCGCCATCCCCCAGGCTGAGTGCACCCGGCCTCCGAAGGGAGAGAGCACGCAGAGGCGCCAGTCGCCGATCTCGTCGCGAAACCGCTCGATCACGATCGTGGTGTCGGAAGGAACCACCCGGGTCGCCTCCTGCTGCTCCTGAAGGTAGGCAACAAGGTTGCGTGCGGCCAGCGGGTCGAGGTGGTGGGTCTTTTCGAGCTCGGCCGGGTCGGTGTCCACGGCCTCGCGGCTGAAGGCCCCGATCGCCTCACCGAGCTCGGCCGGCCGGCCGATGCCGTCTCCGCGCCAGAACGGAATCGCTCCGGGCACCCCGGGCGCCGGGATGACTATCACCCGGTCGCGGGTTATCTCCTGGATCCGCCAGCTCGAGGCTCCCAGCAGGAAGACCTGTCCGACCCGGGCCTCGTAAACCATCTCTTCGTCGAGTTCACCGACCCTTCGGCCGTCCGGCAAGTGGACTCCGTAGAGACCCCGGTCCGGAATCGTCCCGGCGTTGGTTACGACCAGCGACCGGGCACCTTTGCGTCCCTCAATCGTTCCTGCGCTGCGGTCCCAGACCAGCCGCGGCCGGAGCTCGGCAAAGCGGTCCGACGGATAGCGGCCATCGAGCATGTCAAGGACGTTTTCGAACTGCTCCTGCGACAGCTCGGAAAAAGATGCCGTGGCCTGAACGAGGCTGAATGCCTCCTTCGTTGCCCAGCTGTCCAGCGCAGCCATGGAGACAAGGTGTTGAGCGAGGACGTCAAGCGGATTGGCCGGGATGACCGTCTCTTCGATCTCACCGTCACGCATGCGCTGGGTGACGACCGCGCTTTCGAGCAGGTCGCCCCTGAACTTGGGAAAGATCCGGCCCTTTGAAACCTCACCGAGGCCGTGACCGGCCCGCCCGATGCGCTGGAGCCCGCGGCTGACCGACTTGGGTGACTCGACCTGGATGACGAGGTCAACGGCGCCCATGTCGATCCCGAGCTCGAGCGATGAGGTCGCGACCAGGCAAGGGATCTGCCCGGACTTGAGCTGCTCCTCCACCTGAGTTCTCTCCTCATGGGAGAGCGAGCCGTGATGGGCCCGGGCGAGCGGGAGCTCTTCGGGGTCAGTGGCCGGCGGGGGCTCTCCCTCCTTGCGGTCAGCGTCCTCTTCGAGTTCGTTGAGGCGCTGGGCGAGGCGCTCGGCAGCCCGGCGATTGTTGACGAAGATGATCGTGGAGGTGTGCTGTTTGACCAGATCCAGGAGCTCCGGATAGATCGCCGGCCAGATCGAGCGGATCTGTGCTGCGCCGGTCTCCTCACCGGCCGGTTCAACCACGCCGGGGTTGCTCATGTCCTCGAGCGGAACGACGATCTTGAGGTCGAGTTCCTTTCGCTGGCCGCTGTCGACGATGGTGCATTCACGGCTTGGCCCGACCAGAAACCGGCCGATCCGCTCGAGCGGTCTCTGCGTGGCCGAAAGCCCGATCCGCTGTACCCCCCGACCTGACCGTGGTGAACGGTCACCGGCAGTGCCTTCCGGGGTGGGGCCACCCTTGCTGGCGGCAGCGTCGTTGAGGTCACCGTCCCCATCGCCCCCGGTCCCGAATCTGACCAGGTGGTCCAGTCTCTCCAGGGTCAGCGCCAGGTGGGCACCGCGCTTGGTCGCAGCGACCGCATGGATCTCGTCAATAATCACGGTCTCGACCGAGTGGAAGATCTCGCGCGCCCCCGAGGACATCATCAGGTAGAGCGACTCAGGCGTGGTGATCAGGATGTCCGGCGGGTTGCGCCGCATGCGAGCCCGTTCGGACTGAGGTGTGTCGCCAGTTCGAAGCGCCACGGAGACTTCGACGCCCACGCCGCGGAGGGGTGCCTTCAGATTTCGCTCGATGTCGTAAGAGAGCGCCTTCAGCGGTGAGACGTAGATCAGCTTCACTCCGGGGCTCCGGTCAGGCCTGCGAACCAGACTGTCGATCCCCCAGAGAAATGCGGCCAGGGTCTTGCCGGAGCCGGTCGGAGCACAGATCAGCGTGTGATCTCCACCGGAGATCGCCTGCCACCCGCGACCCTGGGCCGGAGTGGCCGACTCAAAGGATGACTCGAACCACCGCCTGACTTCAGGGGTGAAAGGAGCGAGGGGATCCTGGGTCGGTTTCGCGGCCATGCTCAAACCTCAGAGACTAGACCCCGAGGAACCCCGGAAACAAACAGTGGGGCCGCCGAAGATGCAGAGCGGTCAGCTGTCGCGCAGGGACCTCAGGCGCAGACAGGCGGTCCACCGCCATTGCGGCGAGGCCGAGAACCGGTCAGAACGGCAGAGAGCCTGCGACTTCAGACAGTCGGGGCGCGGAGCGGTCACGCCCGGACAGCAACGGTTCCTGGATCGGCCAGTCAATACCGATATCGGGGTCATCCCAGGCAATGCCGGCCTCGACTGCAGGATCGAAGTAGCTGGACAGCTGGTAGGAGACATCCGCCACGTCGCTCAGCACACAGAAGCCGTGCCCGAAGCCGACCGGAATGAACAGTTGGCGATGAAGCTGGTCATCGAGCCTGTGGCCTTCCCACTGACCGAAGGTCGGTGAGCCGCTGCGGAGGTCCACCGCCACATCGAATATCTCCCCCCTTGCGCATCTGACCAGCTTCGCCTGTCCGGGGTGGGTCTGGAAGTGGATGCCGCGCAAGGTGCCAAAGACCGATCGAGAGCTGTTGTGCTGGACGAACTCCGTGTCCACGCCGAGATCCCGCCAGGTCTCCACACGAAAGCTCTCGACGAGAAAACCGCGATCGTCACCGTGGACATCGGGCTCGATCAGGACCAGCCCCTCCAGTTTCGACTCAAGCCGACGGGTCACCGCTGCGGTCCGCCAGTCATCCGAGTTTCCGGCCGTACTGGCGCTCGTAGTACTCCCGGTACTCACCTGAGCGCAGAGGGCCCCACCAGCCGGGGTTCTGCCGGTACCACTCGACCGTGCGCTCAATGCCCTCGGCGAATCCGACCTGCGCCTTCCAGCCGAGAGCCTCGACCCGCTCCGAGGCGAGCGAGTAGCGGGGGTCGTGACCAAGGCGGTCCTCCACGCGACGGATCAGCGAGTCGTCCCGCCCGGTCAGCTCAAGGATACGGCTGACGACGTCAATGTTTGGCAGTTCATCCGGCCCGCCGACGTTGTAGACCTTGCCAGCCTCACCATCTTCAAGCACCAGGTCGATCGCCCGACAGAAATCTTCTACGAAAAGCCAATTGCGAACCTGTCGGCCATCCCCGTAGAGCGGGATGGCGTCCTCGTGAAGCGCGTTCAGGATCACCAGTGGAATCAATTTCTCAGGATGCTGCCTGGGGCCGTAGTTGTTCGAAGCCCGGACGATCAGTGAATCGACCCCCCATGTGTGCCGGAAAGCCGAGACGAGCAGATCGCCTCCGGCCTTGGATGCCGAGTAGGGAGAGGAGGGATCCAGTGGGGAAGATTCGGTGAAGGAGCCCTCCGCGATTGACCCGTAGACCTCATCTGTCGAAATCTGAAGGTGCCTCACCCCCGCGTCCCTGGCCGCCTCGAGCAGCACGAAGGTCCCGAACACATCGGTCTGGATGAACGCGTCAGGCTCGGCGATCGAGCGGTCAACATGAGATTCAGCGGCGAAGTTCACTACCGCATCGCAGTCGGCTACCAGCCCGGCGACCGCTTCACGGTCGCAGATGTCTCCCTCGACGAACTCGAGCCTGTCTTCGGGCAGGCCCTCGAGATTGGCAGGGTTGCCGGCGTAGGTCAGCTTGTCCAGAACCACAACCCGGTCCGTGGGCCTGGACTCAAGCCGGTTGCGCACGTAGCTGGAGCCGATGAAACCTGCCCCGCCGGTTACCAGGAGCTTCATTCGTCCACGTCCTCGTTAGCCCGGGCCCGCTGGGCGAGGTAGCTGATCAGTCCGTCCTGCCATGAGGGCAGTTCGATCGCGTGGGCAATCTCGCTCGACAGCGCGGAGTTTGCCGGGCGGGCGGCCGAGCGGCCGAGCATCTCGCTGGTAGCACCCAGCGTCACGACCTCCATGTCAGCCCGCTCGAATATTTCCCGAGCGAACTCGTACCAGGAGCAGTCACCCGCAGCAGCCATGTGGTGGAGACCAAAGGAGTCGGTGTCGAGCAATCGGACCAGCCCGTAGGCCAGGTGCCATGTGTAGGTCGGCGAAGTGGTCTGATCGTGAACCACGAGCACCTCGCCCGCCTTGCCCAACCTCAGCATGGTGTCAACAAAGTTCGATCCACCCAGGCCGAAAAGACCGGAGGTACGGACCACAAAAGACCTCCGGTTTGCCTCGATAGTGGCCTGCTCGCCAGCCAGCTTGCTGCGGCCATAGACGGACAGGGGTGCGGGCAGGTCACTCTCCACATAAGAGCCCTCCTTGCCTCCATCGAACACATAGTCGGTAGAGACATAGAGAACCCTGGCTCCCGCCTGCTCGGCCGTTTGTGCGATGTTGCCCGCCCCGACCGCATTGACCTCGAAACATTGCTGCTCACTGGATTCGGCGCCGTCTACATCGGTCCACGCGGCACAGTTGATGACCACATCGGGGCGGTCAATGTTGATCCTCCGCCGGACACGCTCGGGGTCGGTCACATCCAGACCGTCCTGGTCGTACCCGGTGACTTCATGGCCGGCATTACCGGCCGCCAGCATCACGTCCCTGCCGAGCATTCCGCCCGCTCCTGTGACCATCACCCTCATCAGATGATCTCGATCTCGGAGCGGTCACCGACAAGCATTTTAAGGGTTCTGGCAGGCCCGTCGCTCTTGGTCACCCTCACGCGACGTCCCAGCAGGCTGGCCTCCAGGCGACTCGGCAGGTCCTCGACAACAGAGTCGGCAAGCACGATCGAATGCTCGATCTCCGATCTCCGGACCTCCACCCTGTCACCGAGGGAGGTGTAGGGACCTATGTAGGAGTCCTCTATCACGGCATCACGACCGATCACGACAGGACCACGGATGAGGGAACGTCTGATCACAGCCCCCTCCTCCAGAACGACCCGGCCCTCAAGCTTGGAATCTTCGCAATGGCCCTCGTTGGAAGGCTT
Source organism: uncultured Solirubrobacterales bacterium (assembly GCA_903933815.1). Classification (GTDB taxonomy): domain Bacteria; phylum Actinomycetota; class Thermoleophilia; order Solirubrobacterales; family 70-9; genus 67-14. The sequence goes on along the minus strand of CAIZLN010000091.1, from coordinate 27,826 downwards.
GATCTCGTCGAGCACAAGGCGATTGGCCTCGAGCATGTCGTCGAGGCGGCCGGTGTCCTTCCACCACCCACCGACGATCCGCGAACGCACGTCACCACCGCTGTCGACCAGTGACTGAATTGCCTCGGTGATCTCCAGCTCACCACGTCGGGAGGGCTCGAGCTGACGCGCCGCTTCAACAATCTTCGGTGAGAAGAGATAAACACCGACAAGAGCCAGATTCGACGGGGGATCCTCGGGCTTCTCAACCAGCCGGACGACCCTCTCACCTTCAAGTTCAGCAACACCGTAGGAGCTTGGATCAGGAACCGGAGTCAGCATGATTGAGGCATCCGGACGTTCCGCCTCGAAGGCTTCGACGATGTCGGCGATTCCGTCCCTGAGCAGGTTGTCACCCAGATACATGACGAAGGAGGATCCGCCCAGGAAGTCTTCAGCGGTCAGGACGGCGTGGGCGAGGCCGGCCGGTTTCGGTTGGACGATGTAGGTGACCTCGGCGCCAAAGACCGAACCGTCGCCTACGGCTTCCCTGATCTCATCGCCCGTTCCCGGGGCAATGACGATTCCAATGCGGGTTATCCCGGCTTCAACCAGTGCTTCAATGCCATAGAAGAGCACCGGTTTGTTGGCGACCGGCACAAGCTGTTTTGCCGAAGTGTGGGTGATCGGCCGCAGCCGGGTTCCGGCACCCCCGGAAAGGATCAGTCCTTTGAGCTCGCTCATCCGCTCCTAGGCTACTTGGATCCGTAAACGGATCTGGCCCGGTCGCAAACCGGGCATCCGTCGATGCAGAGGAGCCCCGGAGGGCAATCGACGGAGCAAATCAGTAGACCCCGGCGAGCTTGCGATGGTCCCAGCTGATCGTCCTGACCGGCCTGAACTGGAGAACTGTGCGCTTGGGTGCCTGAGCCCTGAGGGCCTCTGTTGCCTCGGGGGTCACCTCCTGGCCCTCTGGCGCATACCTCGTTACAAGTTCGGTGGCGAAGTCAACCACCAGCTCCGGGTCCTGGTGAAAAATCGCCTCACACTCCATCTGGACACCGCGGAGTTCGGCGTATTCATCACCGGCCTCGACCAGCACGCTGGCACGCGAGTCACGTTCGAGATTCTTGACCTTCTGCGACTTGGTGAAGGTCCAGGACCAGATCTCCCCGTCACGGACGATGTACCAGAGCGGCATCAGATGGGGCCACCCGCGAGGACCGAAGCTGCCGACAACGGCCACCCGCTCCTCGCCAAGAAAGGTCAGCATCTCGGCCTCGTCCATCTCGATCAGCTTGCGGCGGTTCATCGAGCCCGATTCTAGTGCCCCCTGCCGGAGTCCTTCCGGAACTCCGGTCCCTGCTACTCCCCGAGGTCGTCCGGCAGGCGGCCCTCGTTCCCCAGCTTCTGGAGATGGGCCTCCATCACAACTGCGGCAGCCGGACGAAGCAGCTCCGGCACATCGGACCAGACTTCACCAAGCAGTGCCATGCGGGAGCGTTCACCACGCTCGAGGGCTTCGACCAATCCCTGTTCACGCGATTCCCGGTGTGCGAGGTATTCACCGATCTTTGCCGGCGGATCCATAATCCACGGGCCATGGCCCGGGCAGATCAGCCCGGGACTGCGGGCCGCAACCAGCCTCAGCGACTCCATGTAGGCCGCCAGTGAGCCGCCATCGGGCGGGACATAGGTCGAGCCCCAGCCGAGAATCAGGTCACCACTGAAACAGACTCCGTCATCGGTGAAAAAGCAGAAGTGGTCTACGGCGTGGCCTGGTGTCGCTACCGCAGTCAGCCAGGATCCAGCTGGCCCCGCATCGCCTTCATCCGAGCCGACGCCATCCCCAGAGCCACCGGTGCCGGGACTGATTTCAAAGCGAAGCCCGTCACCAGGAACCACAACCTCTATTCCAAGCGACTCAACCGCGCCTGTGTGGTCGTTGTGGGAGTGAGTAAGGAGTACTCCGGCGGCCCCGCCTCGCTCACCGATGGCTGCTTCGACCGCAGCCACGTGACGGGGGTCCTCCGGGCCGGGGTCGATGACCCAGCAGGGGCCGGTACCAACCAGGTAGGTGTTGGTGCCCGTAAGCGTCATGGGACCGGGGTTGTCGGCCATGAGCCGCACGATCTCAGGGTGTCCGGGGGCGCTGCTCACCGGATCCATCTGGTCTTCAGCTGTCGAAGTCACGGGGCCAGACTACGCCGACGGGCATTTCGTGCCGGGTATCAGGCAGCCAGTTCGCGGCCGATTGCCTCGCGGGCCTCGGGCGGGTCAAGCACGACCAGGTCACCGGCACCTCGCAGAATCTCCCTGACCAGCCAGGAAGTACCGGCATACGGCAGCTCGACCACAACCGACCCGTCGCTGAGTTCTTCGACGACGTTGCGCTCCTCACGCAGCCAGCGCGAGCGCTCCGGCGACACCCAGACCCGGGCAACGGAGGCCTCGGGCACCTTGCCGTCGCTCATCCATCCCTCTACTCCAGCCAGTTCGCTCGCCTCCGGGCGCGGCTCGAAGGTCTGATCTGTGATCGTCGCCTCCTTTATCCGGTCCAGCTTGAAGTGACGCATAGCGCTCCGCTCAGGGTCGTAGCATTCCGCATACCAGCCCTCGCGGCCGTTCTCCAGCCGATAAGGCTCCACTGTCCGCTGGGAGAAGGTGTCCTCGTTTTCCTTGTAATAGTTGAGCTCGAGAATCCGCCTCGAGGCAATGGCCTCATTGACTACCCGGGCGGCCTCAACCCCGCCGGACCCCACCGCGATCGCCAGACCCTCGTGGGCCGGATCGTGGCCCAGCGCCTCGATGATCTTTCCCCGCGCGGTGTCGAGGCGGGCCTGGGGCATGTGGTCACCGACCAGATCGATAGCGGCGACCAGGGCCTTTGCCTCCAGCGGAAGCAACCTTGCCGGACGGGCGAACGAGTCACCGTACGGCTCAGAGTCAACCTCGATCGCGTCGCCCTTGATTTCGGCGTAAAGGACATACGTACCGCCACCGAAGTTGACGACGTTAAGTACGTCGATGTCGTCACGCAGTTCCTCATCGGACAGCTCGAACTGCGAACACAGCTCCTTGACCGAAAGCTTCTGCCCCTCTTTGGCCGCGCCGATCAGCATGCCGGCAAGGGTGACCAGCCGACCGAAGCGCTCGGGCCGTATCGCGGCGGATGAACGCTCCTTGCTGCGCTGGCGGCGCTCCTTGGCGGGCGGGGCAACAGCTTCCGCCGAGTCGGCAATTTCGAAGCCGTTGACATGGCGGTCTCGCAGCAGGGTGATCCTCTCCTGCGCCACCTGTCGCAGGGTGGGCGGATCCAGAAGCTCCGCATTCTGGCGCCACCTGAGCACCCAGGCAAGCAGCTCGCGCTCGCTGGCGTAGCTGGTCTCCAGCACTATCCCTTCACCGTTCACACCGTCATCGCTGGTTGCCGGCCTGACCGTGCCATGCCGGGCGAAATCCCGCTCGATGAGCCAGGCGATCCGGTCACGAAAGAAGATCTTTGCCGTGCCAAGCTGCTGTCCGAGCTGCCAGTCCGCGAGGTCAGCGTAGTCACGCCGCTCGAACTCGTCGGGCGGAGTGAAGTCGTGTTCGGACTTGGTCGCGTACCCGACCTTGCCCTTGATGCGGGACAGGCGAAAGACCCGAACAGCGTCCCTTTCGTGGGAAAAGCCGATCAGGTAGAACTGACCGCCACGAAATACCAGGTGGTACGGATCGACTCTCCGGGAACCGACCTCGTCCCTCTCCATCGTGTGGTAATCGAAGGTGATCGTCTTGTGACGGGAAATCGCCGTCTCGACCCGAGCCAGACGCTGGGTCAGATCCCGCGAGGAGGTGGAGGCAAACTTGGCCATCGAGACCGGCGTGTTGTCGGGGTCTGAAAGAGGATTGGGATGGCCCCAGGCCACCTGCTGAAGCGCCAGTCTCAGCGGCTCGGCATAAGCAAACTCGCTTTCGGTCAGAAGGCTGAGTGAGGTCCGCAGCGCCGCCAGTTCGCCATCGGTGAACTCGATGGCGGGGAGGTAGAAGTTTTCTGGTGGAAGGGAGTAGAGCTCAGCCTCGAAGAAGCCGTCGCCGGGACGGTCCACCTGGAGTTCGATCCCGAGGCTGTCGAGTTCAGCCCGGTCGGCGTAAAAGCGGCGGGCGAAGGCGTCCTCGTTCATCACGCTGTAGCCCTCGACTTCCCGCTTGATCTCAAGGGCCGAAACTGGCCTGCCCTGAGCCATCAGGAAAGAGATAAGCGAGAGCTGCCGGATGAGCTTCTCTGTGTCCTTTGCCATCAACGGTTGACAATACCTGCGGGGGGATCAATAGCCCCTCATTCAGCGCGCATTTTCCGCCAATTGTCGCGCAATTTGGGCTGCTAAGAGACCTGCGACACACGCTCGTCGACTCCAGATCGGCCCCCGGGGAGTTCCGGACCGACCCGACCGGCTGCTTGACACACGGTCAGTCGCAGACCAATGTGCCGGAGATGAACCGCCGGCGTCAGTCCGCGCCAGGCACTCAGCGGCCGCTGGAAACTGCCCGCCGCAAGGCGTAGCGCTCCGAGCGCTCGAGTGCCTCTTCCCGGTCCATGTACGGGACCAGTAGCGAGAAGAGGATGTCAGGCCCTACCTCCGGCAGGTATCGGGCGCGGTCGTTGACTATCTCGGCCCTGATCACAACAGCAGCACCGTTTACAGACATGGTCGCGACTGACTCCGGAAGGGCCTCCCGGCCCGGCATCCGGTTGCGGCCGTCGTCAACAAAGCTGGCGATGAGGCGAATTGCCGACAGGTACCTCTGCAGCGCCGACGGTCCGGCTGAGAACATGTCGACGATGCACATGCGGGCGAAGGCCGGCTCTGCAGCGAGAAAGTCCAGTGCGGTTTCAATTCCCAGCTCGATCTGCTCAGGCCAGGTCAGAACAGGGTCCTCGCATGCCCTGATAACGCCGGTTACGAACCGGCCGAGAATCGCATCGTAAGCCGCGAGAAAGCAGGCTTCCTTGTCGGGAAAAATCTCGTAGAAGGTCGAACGCGATACCCGTGCCTGGGCGACGATCGCGGCAACGCTCACCTCTGCGTAACGATTCTCCGCGCAGGCCTGCGCCATTGCGTCAAGCAGCCGATCCCGCTGGGAAGTGACAACGAACTCACGGGGCAGGTTGTGGCGGCCCGAAGGCAGGCGGGTAACGGCGTCATCCGTTGCCCCGTCCTGTTCTGCCGTGCTTACTGCGTCGCTCACTGGCCTACCTCCGTTGCCAGCATCGCATCCATCGCGGCATCGTGGCCCATGTAAGGCACGACGGCCAGGTAGATCATTTCCGGCAGAAGCTCCGGCAAGCGCTTCGAGCTACCGGCTGAGGCCTCGTTGAAGATGAGGCCCGAAATTCCGCCGACGATCAATCGGGAAGTTTGCCCCGGAACCCGCTCCGGATTGTCAATGAGCTCGCGTCCGGCATCGAGGAAGGGAAAGAACGCGCTGACGGCACGCTGATACTGCTCACGTGCCTTTGTACCGGCACCGAAACCCTCGACGATCCCGACCCTGACCGCCACCGGATTCTGCGCGAGGTACCTGAGCAGGCTGTGAATACCACCACGAAGCCGGCCGATCCAGTCACCACTGTCGTCCGACGCAAAGCCCTCCGCGACAAAGGCAAGCATGCGGCCCATGACCGTGGCGTATGCCTCCACGAAGCAGTCCTCCTTGTCGGCGAACTGCTCGTAGAAGGTAGCCCTTGAAACCGCAGCTGTCGAAATGATGTCGGCAACGGTGGTCCGTGCGTAACCCCGATCGGCAACGACTTCGATCATCGCCTCGACCATTCGCTCGCGCTGGGAGCGAACCACAACATCCCTTGACAGGCCGTGACGGCCGCTGGGCAGCTTGCTGCGCGCATTAACTGCCGGGTCCTCTTGCGACTGCTTCATCGTGATCTTTTCCGGGGGATCTACGGGGGAACTACTGCTGTACGGTCCGGTTCATGATAGCCGCAAGGGGCAGACGACGGAGTCTGCGCTTAGACTGCGGCTGATGACTGCCGCACCGGACAGCCAGAGCCAGCCTTGAACGTCGGAATCGTCGGTCTCGGCTATGTCGGTCTGCCCCTCGCCGTAGCCTTCGCCCAGGAGGGCGACCAGGTTGTCGGGCTGGACCTCGATCCGGATAAAGTCGCCTCTCTCAACCGTGGCGTCAGCTACATCGAGGATGTCGACTCGGAGGAACTCGCCCGGCTGGGCAGCCTGATCGAGGCGACCGGGGATGCTGCCGATCTCGCCCGTTGTGAGGCGTTGATCATCTGCGTGCCCACTCCGCTCACCGGCTCAAGGGAGCCGGATCTCTCCTTCCTCGAAGGAGCGGCCCGGATGCTGGCCGGCGTACTCAGGGAAGGGCAGGTCGTGATCCTCGAGTCGACCACCTACCCAGGTACCACCCGTGACCTGCTGGCGGGAGCACTGGAAAGCTCCGGCCTGAAGGCAGGAGTGGATTTCCACCTCGCATTCTCGCCCGAACGGATCGACCCCGGGCGGACCGACTACACCGTCAGGACAACTCCGAAACTCGTCGGCGGACTCACCCCTGAGAGCACCGAAGCGGCAAAGGGCGTGTACGAACGGATCTGCGACGAGGTGATCCCGCTGTCCGGACCTGAGGCAGCGGAACTGTCGAAGCTGCTCGAAAACATATTCCGGTCGGTCAACATCGCCCTGGTGAACGAACTGGCCCAGCTATGTGACCGGCTGGGGGTCGATGTCTGGGAGGTGATTGACGCAGCCGCCACCAAGCCATTCGGGTTCATGAGGTTTGAACCCGGCCCGGGAATGGGCGGCCACTGCCTCCCCGTGGATCCGTTCTACCTCGCTTTCAAGGCTCGTGAGCACGATTTCTATCCCGAGTTCATCGAGCTGGCAGGGAAGATCAATCAGTCACAGCCGCTGTTCTGTGTCAACCGGGTCGAGCGTTTACTCAACGAGAACGGGAGGCCGGTGAACGGGACCAGGATCCTGATCCTGGGGGTCAGCTACAAGGCCGGAGTCGGGGATGTCCGAGAGTCACCGGCAATCAAGATAATCAGGCTCCTCGGTGAGCTCGGTGCCGACCTCGCCTACCACGATCCTCACGTGCCCGAACTTGCCGAGAGCGGCCTGAAGAACTCCGACCTCAGCGAAGCACTCGGGCGCGCCGACCTGACCGTAATCGTCACCTCCCACCCGGAGTTCGACATTCCGGACATAGTCAGCAGGAGCCCCCTCGTGCTCGACCTGCGCGGGGTTACGCGCGAGATTGACGCCGCACACGTAACCCGCCTCTAGCTGATGGCCCGGCCATTCAGCCTTCCGGGTTCAATCATGCCGGCCCTGCTTCGGCGCCCGGCCCCGTTCAGCCACTGGGAGCAGATCAAATCGGACAAAGCGACCGCTGCATTGGCGGCCGGCACCATCCTGATCGCCGCCGCCGTGGTGGTAGGCCAGTACGGCCGGCTCCTCAACCGGCGCAGCCACAGTGATGACCCTCTTGAGACCCTCCTCACATCGGCACCTGCAGCTGCCGTGGATACCGTAGGGGTGGCGATAGAAGGCTTCAGTGCCGCACCGCGCCACGAAGTCGTGCTCTTCAATCTTCTGTCGGGTTTCCTCGGGTCCTTCGCCCTGGTGCGGCTGGCCACCTGGGCAATCCGCAACGGGCGCGGACCGTTCAGGAATGTAAGCGTCGGTGGACGCCACATCCACCACTTCGTCCCGGGGATACTGATTGCTTTCGCATCCGGAATCACCGGGCTGCTCGTGCGGCAGGGCAGAGCCGACGCCAGAGCCGCCCTCACGATGGGCGTAGGCATGGGTCTGACTTTTGACGAAGCCGCCCTGCTGCTCGACATGCGCGATGTCTACTGGAGCCGGGAAGGGCTGCTCAGCGTTCAGGTGACTCTCGCCACCGGTGCCGCCATGGGTGCCGCCATCCTGACCATCAGAATCCTTGGTCGCGGAGAACGCCGACGGGAAGAGGCCGGAGAAATACCGGTCCCGGGCGATGGGCACACGAACGGTTCACCGGGGCAGGACTCGTCGCAAGGGGTCTAGAAACACACCGGTACTCAAGCCTCCCGAATCCAGGGACTGCCAGTCCCGGAGACCTCAGGGCGGCAGCATCCGGCCCTGGGAGCGGAAGCGGGAGCGGACCGGCTTGACAATCCCCAGACGACCGGCATCCTCAGTAAACAAGGGAAATGTCGGTGTGCGGGACGGCTCAAGGGAGTGTGAGCCGCCCCGTCTACCACCGACGAATCGCTGCTGAGGGTAGGGAGGTCCCCAGTCAACGTATTTTGCAGTCCGCCACATCTGGTGATGAACTGACTTGGACAGCATTGTACACCAAACAGTCTGGTTTATGTAAAAGTGGCCTGTGAAGGGAAGCGCTGAGCTGCAAGGCTTCGGTAGCCACCCTGCCAGATAGCCGGACGCGGAAGGAACTGTGAGGGCGAAGGGAGCTGTGAGGCGGAAGGGCCAGGCACGTCAGGCGGCCGGGATCCAGACATTCTGGTCGTGACCGGGACCGACCCCGACCAAAGCGATCGGCACACCGACGAAATCGCTGATGTAGCGGATGTAGTCGAGCGCCTCCGACGGCAGGTCATCTTCGCTGCGGCACTCGGTGATGTCTTCACTGAAGCCGGGCAAGTCTTCGTACTCCGGGGTTACATTGTGGAGGATCGACTGGTGGTAGGGGAAGTCCTCCAGCACCGCCCCTTCGCGGGAGCGATAGCGGACCGCAACCCGGATGGTGTCGAGTCCGGCCAGTACATCCAGCTTGGTCATCGCCAGAGCCGAGGTCCGGTTGAGCCGGACTGCGTACTTGAGCGCGACCAGGTCCAGCCAGCCGCAGCGACGGCGGCGTCCGGTCGTAGTTCCGTACTCATGGCCGCGATCGGTCATGAACTCGCCGGTTTTGTCGAAGAGCTCGGTCGGGAACGGGCCGGAGCCCACCCGCGTGGCGTAGGCCTTGACAATCCCCCAGACCTCGTTGATGTCGGTCGGCCCAACGCCGGCGCCGACGCAGGCAGCGCCCGCAATCGGGTTGGATGACGTGACAAACGGATAGGTGCCGTGATCGAGATCCAGCAAAGCAGCCTGAGCGCCTTCAAAGATCACTGTTCGGCCGGCGTCGAGTTCGGTCCAGCAGAGCTTGGCGGTATCGGCGATGTAGGGCTCGAGCCGATGCCCGTAAGAGAGGTAGTCCTCGACAATCGAATGGAGGTCGAGTCGGTCATCCGGTAGGAGCTCATCGGAGATTTCAGCCTCCTTCTGGAGCTTGCGTCGCCGGACTGCCAGTCCACGGAGTGCCTGCTGCTTGCTCTCCAGCGCCGCCATGATCTTCTTGCGCAGGATCTTCTCGTCGAGAAGGTCCTGAACCCGGATGCCGAGGCGCAAGGCCTTGTCAGCATAGGCAGGCCCGATACCGCGGCGGGTGGTCCCGATCGACAGCTTTCCTAGCTTCAATTCATCTGCCGTGTCCAGCAGGATGTGGTACGGCATGATCAGATGGGCGTTGGCTGAGATCCTCAGCTTCGAGGTGCTGATCCCGGCCCGCCTCAGCCCCTCGATTTCCTCAAGCAGAACCTTCGGGTCGACCACCACCCCGTTGCCGATCACGCAGTATTTGTCCTCATGCAGAATGCCTGAGGGAATCAGGTGGAACTTGTACTCCACGCCGTCGCGCACGATCGTGTGGCCGGCATTGTTGCCGCCCTGAAAACGGACTATCGCGGAAGCATCTTTGGCGAGCAGATCAGTGATCTTGCCCTTGCCCTCGTCACCCCACTGGGTCCCGACTATTACCAGTCCCGGCATCGGTCCGGAGTTTACGCAGTGGAGGACAGCACGGTCACTGTCCCGGCGGCCGAACCTGCATGCGGTGATCTGTTCCATACAGGGGTAGCGGGTCGCCACAGATCTCCACCAGCCTGGAGACGATCCGGTCACCGAGCTGCTCCTCGAGCTCTGCCTGGTCAAAGTTGGTCGTCACCATGACCGACTTCTGACGCTCGTAACGTTCGTTTATCAGCGCGTAGAGCTGCTCCAGAACCCACTCGGTCCGTTTCTCGGTACCGAGATCCTCGAGATGGAGCATGTCGACTTCGCAGAGCCGCTCGAAGAAGTCAGCGTAGGACTCGTCGCCAGGGTCGTTGTCGTAGGTCGAGCGGATCCGGCCAAGCAGCTTCGGCAGCGAGTAGATCGCGGCGGTACGGCCACGCTTGAGGATCTCCTTGGACACCAGCATCGCCAGGCTGGTCTTGCCGGTGCCGGTGTCACCCATCAGCCATACGCCGCGGCCGGCCGCCAGGTTCCCGTCGAGGTCGTCGACCCAGTCGCGGATCGCGTTGACCACCACCGAGTCGATCCCGGTGATCGGTGGCCGGTCGAAGGAGACGCCCCGGTAGCGGGCGGGAATGACCGAGTTGATCCCTGCCCCACGGGCCCGGGCCAGGCGCGGCTCGAGGCATTCGCACTGGTAGGCGAGGTCGTCGTCGCCGAGGATCCATCCCGAACCGTCGCACTTCCCGAAAGGACAAGGGCCGACCTTGCCGTTGCCCGAGGCGGGGATGGCCATCAGTAGGCCTCGGCGTGCTCGGCCCTGACCGCCGGCGCGCTGCCTTCGCCCGTCGGGTGCTCTGCGGCTCGCTCGGCGAACTTCGGGTAATCAGGCAGGAAGGTCAGGTTGACGGTGCCTATCGGCCCGTTTCTGTGCTTGGAAATGATTACCTCTGCCGTGCCGTCCCGCTCTTCCGCCTTGCGGTAGACATCTTCGCGGTACAGGAACGCGACCACGTCGGCGTCCTGCTCTATGTTTCCGGAATCACGAAGGTCGGAAAGGATCGGGCGCTTGTCAGTCCGGCTCTCGCTGGCGCGGGAAAGCTGTGAAAGCGCGACGACTGGCACTTCCAGTTCGTTTGCCAGCAGCTTCAGACCCCGGCTGATCTGGCCGACCCTCTCCACCTGGCTCGACCGCGACTCATCCATGCGCATCAGCTGGAGGTAATCGACGATTATCAGGCCGAGACCGTCCTCCTCCTGGGCGTGCAGGCGGCGGGCCTTGGCACGCAGGTCGAGCAGGCCGAGGTCGGATGTCGTGTCGATCCAGAGCGGTGCTGCCTCGAGCTTGTTGCAGGCTTCTATGACCTTGCCCCAGTCGCGCTGACTTACCTTGCCCTTCCGCAGCCTGTCGCCATAAACCCTTGCCTGGGAGGCGATGAAGCGCTGGGCCAGTTCTATCTCGGACATTTCCAGCGAGAAGAAGGCGACCGCGCGGTTTTCCCGGACGGCGACGTTCTCGGCGATATTGGCAACGAAAGCACTCTTGCCGACTGAAGGCCGGGCGGCGACGATGATCAGGTTGGAAGGCTGGAACCCACCCGTCATTTCATCGAGGTGGCCAAAGCCGGTCGGGGTGCCGGTCATCTTCAGCTCGCCGCTGGAGAGCTTCTCGAGCCGCTCGATCTCGTCGCTCAGTACGTCGTTGAGACGGCGAAAGTCCCCCGCCTGTTCCTTGTGAGCGACGTCGAACAGAAGCTGCTCGGCCCTCTCGGACAGCTCCCGGCCGGAACCCTCACGCTCCTCTACCCAGGCACCGATCTGGTGGCTGGTATCAAGCAGCCGGCGTAGCAGCGCGTTCTCCTTGACGATCTCCGCGTAGTGCAGAGCGTTTCCAGGAGCCGGGACCTTGGCCGCCAGCTCTGACAAATAGTTCTTGCCGCCAGCCGCCTCGGTAAGGCTGGCCGTGGTCAGGGCCTCATTTACAGTGAGCTCGTCGCAGGGCCGGTCCGAGCTGTAGAGGTCGATCATCACCCCGTAGATCACACGATGGCGATCGAGGTAAAAGTCAGCAGCCTTCAGTTTCACATCATCGACGACCCGGTTGACCGCAGGATCGCTGACGAGCATCGCGCCGAGGACGGACTCCTCGGCCTCGATGTTTTGCGGTGGTACCCGGGCGGCTATTTCTCTTCGGCGACGATCGTCTTGACCGATGCCGTGGCGCCGCCCGCTACTTCGACGTCGATCATGTAGGTGCCGACCTGGTGGATCGGAACATCGAGACGGATCTTGCGCTTGTCGACCTTGAGGCCACGGGCATCACGGATCGCCTCGGCGATTTCCTTGGTGGTGACCGATCCGTAGAGCTTGCCGTCCTCTCCAGCACGATGCTGGATGGTCAGAACGGTCTTGGAGAGCAGCGACGCAGTCTCGGCCGCACGGGCAACAGCCTCGCGCTCGGCCTTGTCGGCAGCCTCCTTGCGACGGATGGCTTCCTCCAACGCGCCCGGGGTCGCCGGCTGAGCCAGACCACGGGGCTGAAGGTAGTTGCGGAGGTATCCAGGCGAGACCTCGATAGCGGTCCCGTTCTCACCGAGGCCCTCGACGTCTGCCAGCAGGATGGCCTGGGCCATTTACCGCTCACCCACATACGGAAGCAGGGCAACCTCGCGGGCGCGCTTGACTGCGACCGAGAGCTGAGCCTGGTGCTTGCGGGAAAGGCCGGTCACTCTGCGGGAGCGGGTCTTGCCCTTGTCCGAGATGAAACGACGCAGGAGCGTGAGGTCCTTGTAGTCGATGTTCTCGGCTGTGATCTTGGTGTACTTTCGCGGGCGCACGCGCTCGCTGAAGCGCTTGCCGCGACGTTCTGATCCTGATTCTCTTGTGTTAGCCAATTTCTTTTCGTTGCCTTACGTAGTTCCGGCCCGGACGGCCGGGCAATTCGGGATCCGCAATGGTAGCGATTCACAGCCTGTGCCGCTACCCCGCGGCCGCGACCCGAATCAGGCCCGCCGCAGGCCGGGAGTTGATCCCCCGAGCCAGAACGGCAGAACCCGTGACCGGTTATCCGGGCCGGTGCTGAAACGACCCGCGCTAGAACGGAATGTCGTCGTCCGGTCCACCGCCGGTCGGCGCAAAATCCCCCGGGTCGGCCGGAACGTCGGCCTGTGGCGTGAATCCCGCATCCTGTCCGCCGCCTCCACCGGGCGCAGACCCGTCGCGGGAGCCGAGGAACTGAACGGACTCAGCGACTATCTCGACGGTCTGCCGCTTGCCGGAGCCGTCCTTGGCCTCCCACTCGCGCCAGTCGAGCCGACCGTCAACCGCGATCGGACGACCCTTCGCCAGATAGTTCGAGCAGTTCTCGCCCTGGGCGCCCCAGACGGTGACATTGAAGTAGTTGGGTTTGTCAACCCACTGACCACTTTGATCCTTGCGGCGGCCGTTTACGGCCACGCGGAGGGAGCAGACAGCTGTCCCGGTTGGCGTGTGTCGCAGTTCCGGGTCGGCGGTCAGGTTGCCCGTGATCGTGACCCTGTTGATGTTCTCAGCCATTGTGTATTCGCTCCTTATCGTTCTTTTCGTGCATCCCAGCGTCGAAACCCGGTGTCAGCGGAAATGAACCGTTTCTGACACCGCTTTGCGGAATCTAGCGGGAGGCCTTGACGGAACAAGTGACCGGGGGCAGGGATTCGCCCCCCTTGCCCGCAATCTGCGGAGAAAAAAGGTCCGGCGGCGGGAGATACTCAGTAGTCGCGGGACCGGCGGCGGGGACGATCGTCGTCGTCTCCCGTCGGCGCCATGATGACTGCGGTGGCTGGCGGCGCCGGCAATACCGGATCGGAAGGGTCAACCCGGAAAATCCGGAACCGCATCACGCCGTCAGCAATCTTCAGATTGTGATCGAGGTCGTTGAGCAGCGAGGTAGGTGCCTCGAAGCGGAACCAGCGGTAATCGGCCTCACTCTTGTGGTCGATCTCGTAGGCCATCTCGCGAACGCCCCAGTTGTCTTCGTTCAGCAATGTGCCCGCTGCTTCGATCGAAGTCTTGGCATCGGAGGCAAGCTTTTCACGGCCTTCTTCCTCGACGGCGAGGTCGAGCATCAGGACAAGTTCGTATTGGCGGGCTGCTTCAGACAAAATCGACGCGGGACTATAACGGGCTTCGGGGGGAGAGACCGCCACCCCTAGGGCCTGAGGGTCGCATGAGCGGTCTGAGCATCGACCGAATTCGGGCGGTCAAGGTCGCGGCGGCGGCCGGTCTGGCACTGCTTGCGATCTCGATCCTGCCCGGTCTGCTGCGACCGCCTCCGCCTCCTGCGGTGCCGGCCGACGTCGGCTTCACCCCCGCCGAGACGGCGACAGCAGCCACCGGCTTGTCCACGCAAGCACCACGAACTACTCGCAAAGGGGCTGTTTCCTCGCGGCGAACGCGCAGGCGGGTGAACTCCCGCGATGCTCGAAAAGGAGAGTCTCGTCGCCGGCCGCCGGATGCCCGTCGCGGCGGGCCATCCGCCCCGTCGGCCCCCCGGACACCAACCCCGGTCCAGCCTCCGGCACCGACAGTCACTTACACCCCGCCGGCCCCCGAACCGGTCCCGCCGCCGACGGCCCCCGTCGCAGTCCCGCCGGTCAGTCCGACTCCGACGGCCGACGGATCACAGGAGTTCGCGCCGCGCTGAACGGCCTGCCGGTCCGGTGGTTGCCGGCCCGGCGGCCGTCAGTCCAGGTTGCTGACGAACCGGCGGATCCGGTCCGTGGCGGGTGACGCGAACGGGTAGTACAGCTCCGACGCGTGGCCCCGGTTCGGCACGATGAAGAGCCTGCCGCGGGGGAACCTCTCGTTCACCACCCTGGCTTCGGGGACCGTCGTGATGGCGTCGAACTCGCCGGCCAGGACGAGGGTGTCGAGGGCTTCAGGCATCTCTGTTCCCGACGGAACCGGCTTCTCCATCTCTTCGGTCGGGGCCGGCCAGGTGATGCAGTTGTCGATGTCGCTGGCGGAGTCCCGGACCCAGGTTCCGACCGGGATCGGCGCCCAGTAGTTCTGCGGCCTGAAGTCTTCGATCTCCTGCTGGAACTGCCGGCGCCGGTCGGGGATCGCAGACTGGCGGTCCCACGGCGTCGGATAGTCGTTGCAGATTGTGGCGTAATACATGCCCTCCGAGTAGTAGCGGGGCGAGCCGGCTCCGGGTGGTCCCGGGTCGGTCAGCTCCCGCAGCGGCGCGCGGTCGCCCGACAGCCAGTCCGAGACGGCGGCGTTGAGCCTGCGGTAGCCGTTGGGTGCGTAACTGGAGGCATCCCCCATCAGATAGCCGAGAACGTTGCTGACGAACTGGGAGCCGGTTCCGAGCCGCTTCATGGTCAGCTTCAGCCGGCCGACCGCATCACCGCCACAGTCGGGCGAGCGATCGCATGCGAGCCGCACGGCCTTCAGCGCGGAGGGATAAAGGCTCGGCCAGAAGGGACTTTCCCCGGAGGTGGGGTAGGCCGAAGAGAGAATCAGTCCCCTGAGCCCGTCTCCGTACCGGGCGGCATAGGACTGGCCCAGGTAGGTGCCGTACGAGTCTCCGTAGAGGACCATCCTGTCCTTCGGCAGGCCGATCGCCTGCCGCACCGCTTCGATGTCGGCAGCCGATTCGGCCGTCGTATAGCCCTGAAACTTCGGACCGAGCCGTTCGGCGCAGGCGGCGAGCGCCTTCTGCTGAGGGATCCTTCCGCGCTGGAGCGCGAGACACAGCAGGGGACTCGACAGGCCTGTACCGCGCTGGTCGATCGCGATCAGTTCATGACGGCGCAGGAACGGCGCGAAGACCGCAACGGTCGGGCTGATCGAGTCGGCGTTGGTCGCTGCGAAGCCGGGGCCGCCTTCGATGAAGACGATCGCGCCCTTCGATGGCTTCGACAGGTCGCCCCGTCGCCTTACCGCGAAGGCGATCTTCTGCCGGCCGAGACCGGGGTCCGAGCGCACTGCCGGAACCGTGATCCGCCCGCAACGCCAGGTGCCGGCGGCGCCGATGTTGCAGTTCTTCAGCTTCGGCCGCTCGACCGCGGCAGCCTTGGTGCCGGTCGCATCGGTCTCTTCCTGTCCGCCGGCGCAGCCGGTCAGGATCGAGACCGCACCGAGTGCCGCGGCGAAGGTCAGCCGCGACCGGTTCATTCCGAGCCCTGGTCTGCGATCTGGCTGCGGACGAGGTTGATGTCGGCGACCTGCTCATCGATCCAGTCGCGCGGGTTGCGGGAGAAGATCACTTCGCGCAGCCCGTCGGCCCGCTCGCGACGCTCACGGTGGGACATGGTCAGTGCCCGGTGGATTGTGTCTGCCTGGTCCTGAATGTCGAACGGGTTCACAGTCAGCACGTAATCCTCCAGCTCCTCGTGAGAGCCCGTGTTCTCTGACAGCATCACAACCCCGTCGCGCAGGTTGATCGACGGCGCTTCCTTGGCGACCAGGTTCATCCCGTCGAAGATCGAGTTGACCATCAGCAGGTCAAAGTGTTTGTAGCGGGCGACCGCTTCATTGAAGTTCTCGTAGACGCGCAGGTCTATCGGCATCCAGTCGGTAGTCCCGTGGCGGTGGTTGACGACGGCGACCAGGGCTTCAATCCGCTCGAGGTATTCGGCGTATTCGGGCACATCCTGACGCGAGGGCTGGAGGTGGGCGACAAAGGTGACGCGCTCACGGAACTCGGGGTGCTGGGTCAGGAAAGTGTCGAACGCGGTGAAGCCACGCAGCACGTTCTTCGAGAGATCAGCCCGGTCCACGCGAAGGATCAGGTGCTCCCGCCGCCGCGCCAGCACCTCCTTCTCGGCATCAGCGACCTCGGGGGAATCAGCTGCCCGGGCCAGCCGCTCGGGGTCAATGGGCAGCGGGTAGGCGCGGACGATGGTGTGCCCGCCCGGATGATCGACCCTGAGTTTCTCGTAGTCAACTTCATAGCCCATCAGGCGGTTGCAGCAGGCGAGAAAGTTGGTGCAGTAGGCGGAAGTGTGGAAGCCGACTATGTCGTTGGCCAGAAGGCCGTCGAAGATCGCCTCACGAATCCGGCTCGGCAGGATCCTCCAGCTGTCCGGCTCCGACCAGGGAATGTGCACGAAGTGGTAGAGCAGAGCATCCGGACGGGCGGCACGGATCATGCGGGGGGCTGTGTACAGGTGGTAGTCGTGCAGCATCACCAGCGGGCGTTCACGATCGGCAACCTGCCGGATCACCGCGTCGGCGATGTCCTGATTGACCGTCTGGTAGCCGAAGTCCCACGCGTCCAGTTCGCTCTGGCGGATGTCCGGAGCGTTTGAGAGATCCCAGAGGTAGTGCTGGATGAACCAGAGCATCGGGTTGGCGACAACGTTGTAGAAGCGGTCGAACGCCTCCGGGTCGCTCTCGACCATAAGGACCTTGTAAGAGACGTCATTGATCTCGATGTCAAGCGGCTCGAAGTCATTTTCAGCGGTCACCACAACGTCTTCTGCGGTCATCGCCGAGGCGATCCAGAGCGCGTCACGGTTGGCGACCAGCCCGGAAAGGGCGGTCACAAGGCCCCCGCCTCCCCGAATCAGCCTTCGCTCCCCGTTCTCGTCACGCTCAAACTGCGCGGGCCCACGATTCGAAACGATTATCAGCGGCTGCGTGGACTCCTCCGTGATCACACTGGCCAGTCTACTTCCGGCGATGGCCCACAGAAGGGACGGCCATCAATCAGCCGCCTGAAAGTGCCGTAGGACGCTCCCTGAGTTCAATTTCGACCGTGATCGACTCGCCATCCCGGATGACCTCGAGGTCAACTGTGTCACCCGGCTGGAGCCCGCCGATTATTCGTCCCAGGTCCTCCGAGCGGCTCACCGGCTCACCGTTCGCAGCGATCACAACATCGCCACCGATCAGGTAGCGACCTCCCTGGAAGATGATCTCTTCCTCGCCGCCGCGAATGCCGGCTGCCTCGGCCGGGCTACCCTCCACGACCTTGGCCACGATCGCACCGCGTCCTTCGTCGAGTCCGAGCTTTTCCGCGAGCTGTGGATACAGCGGCTGTGTGGTGACGCCGATAAAGGCGTAGCTCACCTCACCTTTTTCGCGAAGCTGATCAACCGAGAACCTGATCGTGTTGGCCGGTACTCCGAACCCGACACCGTCGCTTGCGCCGGAACCGGTCTGGATCTGCTGGCTGATGCCGATCACGCGACCGTCAGCGTCAAGCATGGGGCCACCTGAGTTACCGGGGTTGATCGAGGCATCGGTCTGAATCGCACCCTCGATCTGGAAGTCGGTCAGCGACCTCACCGAGCGGCCCGTCTGGGACACGATCCCGGTAGACAGCGAGTGGTCTGCACCGAACGGACTGCCAATCACCGCGACCGGCTGGCCGACCACTACCTCATCGCTGTCGGCGAGCTCAAGCGGCTCGAGCTCCACCGCATCAGGATCGACCTTGAGCAGTCCCACATCCGAGAAAGGATCGAAGCCGAGGATTTCCGCCGGGATGACATTGCCGTCCTTGAACTGGATGAACACCTGGTCGGCAGCGGTGCGGTTCTCGCCCTCGCCGTTGGTTATGACGTGGGCGTTGGTGACAATTTCACCGTCGTCATTCAGAACGAAACCTGAGCCCCCGGCAGAGCGGGGGTCGAAAGGCCCGGCGCTCTCCTGGCCGAAGATCGAGCTGACCGAGATAACCCCATCCACAGTGTCGGCATAGATTTTCGCGGGATTGAAAGCCTGCCCGTCGGCGCCGACGGTGACCGTGCCTGGCGGCGTTGAATCCGAGGCCGCGGTCGTGGTCGGCTCGGTGGACCCGGAGCTGCCAGAGGAACAGCCCGCAACCAGCGGGACCGCTGTCGCAAGAGCGATGAATGCCGCAACCAAGGTGACCCGAGAGGTCTTTCCTGGCCTGCTGTCCGAGTGGGAAAAGCGCATCAACCGTGAGAATACGGGACCGGGTGAACGGGGCACATCAGCCAAAGTGGTCGAACCCCGCCGGCGGGCTTTCGCGACGGCCCGCGACTGCCACTGTCACGCCTGACCCGGAAAGGACTTTGCCGATTACGCTCAGGCCGCAGCCCAGCGGGGCGATCCGACCTTCAACGGTCGCCAGTGCATCGGGGGGAAGGGTGAAGGCAAGCTCGTAATCCTCGCCTCCGGCCAGGGCCATGTCCACCACATCACGACCCCTGGCATCAGCCACCTCGGGCACCCCTTCCTGAACCGGAACCCTGTTCTGATCGATTTCGATCGCCACGCCTGAAGCCCGGGCCATGTGACCGAGGTCGGCGGCAAGTCCGTCGCTGACATCGATCATCGCACTCACCCCGGAGCCCCTCATCGCTCGACCAGCCTCCAGCCGGGGTCGAGGCGCCAGCTGCCTCAGGACGAGTGCTTCGCGCAGGCCCGGCGACAGCTCGATGACTTCTTCGAGCTCCGGCTGAGCGAGCAGGGCGAGGCCGGCACAGGCACCGCCGAACTCACCGGTCACCGCGACCAAGTCCCCCTCCCTGGCACCGGAACGGAGAATCAACTGCTCGTCGGCCGGGGCCCGGCCGACCGCAGTGACCGAGACAAACATGACTGGAGATGAAACTGTGTCGCCACCGGCAAGCACGGCGCCAAGCGAAGCCGAGGCTTCGGCAAAACCATCGGTGAGCTCCTCAAGGAAGGCTCGAGGACTGCCAGCCGGAACTCCGAGGGTGACATAGACCTCACCCGCATCTGCGGCCATGGCGGCGATGTCGGAAAGTGCCGTACCGACAGCCTTCTGCGCGATCTGGAGCGGACTGCTCCATGCCAGGTTGAAGTGGACCCCCTCTACGACGGCATCGACCGATGTTGCCGTCGGGCCGTCATGAACCGTCACCGCAGCGTCGTCACCGATGCCGGTCAGCACAGGCAGCGCCGGGCTCGCGATCTGCTTCAGCCGGTCGATCAGGTCGAATTCACTCATGCTCCGGTCCATCGCTGTCTGACACTATTGGCTGTTGGATGGCAGAGGAACCGACCACTGACGGCGAGGACAGGTCCAAAGGACTGCTTCACAGGCTCGGCAACCTCGGCGCGACCATCGGCCGGCAGAAACCGAAAAAGAGGTCCACCAGGCTGATCGTGCAGGGTGGCATCGCGGCATTGATCTTTGGCTTTCTCGTCCTTACCGTTGTCTCCCAATGGTCCGAGCTGCGTGAACAGGGTGTCGCCTTCGACCTCGTGTGGCTGGTCCCCGGAATCGCCCTGATGCTGGTTTTCTACACCCTGAGTGCCGCGGTCTGGGGACTCATCCTGCGCCTGCTCCACAGCCCGGTGTCAGCAGCCGAGGCGCAACGTATCTGGGCCCAGCCGCTGCTGGTCCGGTACATACCCGGCAGTGTGCTTTTCATTTTGGCCCGGGTCCTGCTGGCCGAGAAGGTGGGCGTTTCGCGGCGTGTCGCGACCGCGGGAATCGTTTACGAGCAGGCGGCGGCAATCTGCGCCGCACTCAGCATCGCCACATGGTTTCTGATCGCCCACCCCGACACCCAGGATCTATGGATCAGATGGCTTCCGTTGCTGATCATCCCGGTGATGGTGGTGCTGCTCAGCCCCCGGGTGTTCGGTCCGGTCAGCGCCCGGATCCTGGTCGCACTGGGTCGTGAACCTCTGCCGAAGATCATGCCTTTCCGTGGAGTGCTGATCATTTACGGCTGCTATCTGGTCCTCTGGTCGATCATGGGAATCGGAGTGTTCTTCGCGGCACGCTCGGTCTACTCGGTGAATCTGGTCGACTTCCCGATCGTTGCCGCGTCGCAGATGATCGGCTACCTGGCGGCAGTGATCTCGGCGGTCACGCCAGCTGGGCTGGGAGTGCGTGATGCCGCGTTCGCCTGGGCGGTGAAGGCCGCCCTGCCAAGCGGAGGTTTCGGCGTCGGTGCGGCGATTGCGATCGCGGTCAGGGCGACCCAGACGGTGGTCGAGCTGATCTATGTCGGTGTCGTCACCTGGCTTGCCCGTCGTCGCAGAATTCAGGACGAGAGCCTGGTCGAACTCGTCCACGAGGCAGAGGCAGCAGAAGGGCTGAAGGCCGGGTCGCCCGAAGCCCGTACTCCGGACTGAGACCGAATCAGCCGGGTGAGAACCCGCCGGAGTTGCCGGAGGGCGGGGTCGGTGCGGGTGCGGGTGCGGGGCTGCCGGCAGGGTCCTGTCCGACGCCCGGCGCGTAGGCACCCGACTGACCGTTGGATTCTCCGTTGCCGTCCTCTTCCGTCGTCGGTTCGGCTTCCGGGTCATAGGCGCTGCTGGCACCGGCCGAGACGGTGTAGTTGCCGGCAAAGTCACCCCAGATCATCGGCTCTGAAGGAACCGGCGTTTCCTCACAGGGGATGCCGGCACCCGAGTAGAAGCTCCCCCAGATGCTGGCCGGCACCGAGCCACCGTCGAGGCCTGTACTTATGTCATTGGACTCGGGGTAGCCGACCCAGGTGGCGGTAGCGAGATTCGGCTGGTATCCGACGAACCAGGCATCCACCTGGTTGTCGGTGGTGCCGGTCTTGCCCGCCTGGCCCCCGCAGCCGGTGTAAGCCCCGGTCCCGGTGCCACCGGTGATATTGCCGTGAAGAATCTTCGTGATCTCATAGGCCGCCGGCTCGGTCAAAACCCGCACCGGCTTTGAGCGTCCGGGCCGGTCCTCATCCCCGTTAGGGAAGACCACCTTGTCGATTGCGGTGGGCTCGTGCCGGACACCACCGTTGGCGATAGTCGCGTAGGCACCGGCCATCTCCAGCGGTGAAACTCCGATTGTGAGACCGCCGAGGGTCTCGGCGGGGTAACCGTCGAGCTTGGTGTTCACGCCCAGATCCTTGGCCATCTCGGCAACCTTTTCCGGTCCGACATCGAGCGCCAGCTGGGCAAAGACCGAGTTGTCAGAGGCGAGTGTGGCGGCGGCGACGCTGGTCGTGCCGACGTAGCTGTCACCGTAGGTGGCGACCTCCCACTGGCCGTAGACCGGATCGTTGATGTTGAGCGGCTTCGACTCGTAGTAGGTCGAGTTCGGGTCAATACCCTGCGCGATCGCAGCGGCGAGGGTAAAGGTCTTGAAGGTCGATCCTGGCTGTCGTTTGCCCTGGGCTGCGAGGTTGAACTGGGTGTCGGTGTAGGAGGCCGAGGAGACCATCGCCCGGATGTCACCGTCCCCCGGATCGACGGCAACCAGGGCCGCCGCCGGTCCGCCCGAATAGAGATTGGCCGAGATTGCGTCGAGGCCGGCCTGCTGGAGCGCGGGCTCTATCGTGGTGTAGACCCTGAGCCCGCCGCGGCGGGCCGTGTTCACTCCGTATTTCCTGATCAGCTCAGTCTCGACATAGTCGAAGAAGAAGGGCTCCTCGCGATCAAAGAGACCACCGGCCGGATCGAGCTGAAGCCCGGAGGCTCTGGCCCTGTCAGCGCGGTCCTCGGAAATCATGCCGAGTTCGGCCATCGAGTCGATCACTTCATTTCGCCGGGCCTTGGCACCATCGGAGTTCTGGATCGGGTTGTAGTCCGTCGGGGCCTGGGGCAGACCTGCCAGCAGCGCCGCCTGGGGCAGGGTCAGATCCTCCACCGGCTTCGAGAAGTAGACGTTGGATGCCGCCTTGGCACCGATTGCGGTGCGACCTTCATTGGTTCCGTAAGGCGCGGTGTTGAGGTACTGCTGGAGGATCTTCTGCTTGCTGTTGATCCTCTCGTAATCGAGCGCCATCTTGGCCTCCTGGATCTTGCGCTCGAAGTCTCTCTTGGGGTTGGTGATGAAGAGGTTCCTCATCAGCTGCATCGTCAAGGTCGAAGCACCTTCGCTGATCTCGCCGGCCTGAAGGTTGCGGACGAGAGCGCGAAGCCCGCCCTCGAAGTCGATGCCGTTATGGCTGTAGAAGCGTTCGTCTTCGATGGCTATGGTCGCCTGCTGAAGGCTCTTGGGAATCTCGTTTAGAGAAACCGGCGTACGCACCTCATCCGAATCGATCAGCCCCAGACGGCTTCCGTCAGCGGCAAAGACGATGGAGTTCTGGCCCTTGTCGATCGGCTTGATGGTCGCCACGTCAGGAGAGTCGCTGGCGATGCTCAGCACCCAGCCACCGGCAGCAAGAATCCCGGAGAAGATCAATCCACCGACGACTGCGGTGATCGCGACTATCTTCTTTCGCGGCCCGCCATCTCGCCGGCGCACACGTTTCTGGCGCCTGGTCATCCATTACAGGGTAGCGACGCGGCGCCGGAACCTTTTTCGGAAGACCATGCTGAACGGGATTCATGCAACTGCGGGCCCAAGGCCTGAGCCGGAACGAGCGGACTGCTCTGAAGCTCCGGTCACCCTCAGGGCGCAAGTGTGAGAATGGGCGGCGAATGGAAGAACCTGAGCCGCTCGAGCCAGCCGGAGACACCGGCAGCACGACATATCCCTTTGCCGCCTGGTCACCCTGGATCGCACTCGCCGGCGCCGTCGTCGCCCTGCTGGCCGGGCTCATGATCAGCCTGCCCTTCATTCTGGCCGAAAATCCGGGAGGCACTGGACAGGACCTGAGCCTGCTGGCAAAGGTCGCGACCCAGATCTCCACCGGGATCGGCTTCATCATCGTGCCGATAGCGCTGGCCAGCCATTACGGCGGCGGGCTGAGGGCCTCGATGCGGCGCCTCGGCTTCGTCTCCTTCAAGCCTTCTTCGGCCGCAAAGTGGATCGGGGCAGGCATCCTTTCCTACTTCGCCTTCGCGATCGTCTACGCAGCGGTTTTCGGCAGACCCGAGCAGGACGACATCGCCGGTGACTTCGGTCCGATCGGTCTCCAGATTCTCCTGATCGTCTTCCTCGCCCCTTTTGCTGAGGAGATCTGCTTCCGCGGGATGCTGTTCGGGGGGCTGCGGACGAGGCTGCCGTTGTGGGCGGCCGCCCTTGGTGCCGGGCTCTTCTTCGGGATGCTCCATTACTCGAGCGGACCAACGGCGGTGCCGAGTCTGATCGTTCTCGGCGTGATCTTCGCCGTGGTCTACGAGAAGACCCGATCGCTCTGGCCGCCGATCATGATGCATGTGTTCAACAATGCCCTCGCGCTCACAGTCATCACCTCGTCGTAGGATCCAGACCATGCAAGACGACGGCGGCGCCCGCGAGAGACTCATCGAACTGCTGCGAGAGCATTCACTCGTACTCGGTGACGTAACTCTCTCCAGCGGCAAGAAGACGACCTATTACATCGACGCCAGGCGCACGGTGATGCGGCCCGACGGGCAGCGAGTGGCCGGCGAGCTGATCGCCCGGCATGCGTCGGCGATCGGGGCGACCGCGGTGGGCGGTCCGGTGATGGCCGCGATCCCGCTGGCCTGTGCGGCGATCTCAGTCCCGGAAGGCCGGGACCTGGTCGGGTTCTTCGTGCGCAAGGAGCGCAAGGAGCACGGCCTGCAGCGCTGGGTCGAAGGCGGCGCTGAGCCGGGCGACCGCGTTCTCGTGGTCGAAGACACGGTCACGACCGGCGGCTCGACCGTATCGGCGATCGAACGCATCCGTGGCGAAGGCTTCGAGATCGCCGGCGTCCTCAGCCTGGTCGACCGACTGGCCGGTGGCGGCGAAGCGATCGCTGCGGCAGCCGACGCCCCCTACGAGGCGCTGACCACTGTCGATGACATCTACCCCGACCGTCCAGACCGCGAAGGCTGAAACCGGAAACTGGCCGGCCTAGCTGTCGGCCGGGCCGGCCTGAGAGCCCGAACTGCCTGACTGCCTGGCCACGTGGTCGGCTGCGTCGGCTCCGGTCTTGGTGACGAGGTGCTTGCCCATGCCGCCCTTCAGCAGTCTCCTGGCGAGTGCGGGCCACAGGATCCTGACGAACCCGGCGATCGCGAAAAAGCGCGGGACGTAGCGCTCGGCCACTCCGCCGGGCCCGACCTCCCAGATGGCGTCGGCGGCGGCCTCAGGTGATGCGACAAGCCATTTGGTGAGCGTGTTGGCGACCAGCTCCGTTGCCGGAAAGCCCTCTGTGGCAATGAATCCCGGCATCACCAGACCGACGTGGACGCCGTTGGTGCGTTCCTCGAAAAAGAGTGAGTCGGTCCAGCCGGTGAGAGCGTATTTCGAAGCCGAGTAGGCGCCGGCACCGGGACGCGAGATCCGGCTGGCAGTGCTGGAAACGTTGACGATCGAGCTGGGGGCAGACTCCCTCAGCACCGGCAGCAGTGCTTCGGTCAGCCTCAGCTGGGCGTCGAAGTTGAGCTCCATTGTTCGCCGGACGTTCTCCCAGCCTCCTTCCTCGAAAGTGGCCCGCCAGGCGGCACCGGCGTTGTTGACCAGGCAGTTGAGGCGGCCGTGATGCTCCTGAACATGGGCCAGCACGCGCTCGGGTCCGTCAGCATCGGTCAGATCAACCGCCAGCCAGGTCGCCGGCACAGGCAGCCTTGCGGCGAGCTCACGCAGACGATCCTCGCGTCGGGCTACAAGGATCAGTTCGGTGCCGGGTTCGCGGGCGAAGCGCCAGGCCGAAGCCTCGCCGATCCCACTGGATGCTCCGGTAATCAGGACGATCAAGACGGGTTTCCTTTCAGGTCAGAGACCGCTTCGCGAAACACGGTCGTGTGGCGGTCCACGTCGGCCTCGCTTGTCACCGGGGACATCAGCGCCATGTTGTGAAAAGGCGTGATCAGCACTCCCCGGTTCAGAGCGTGAAGGTGGAGATAGCGCTCGAGTTCGGGGTCACTGGCATCGTGGGCCTGGGTGCCGTTTCTGGCGGGTTCATTCTCGAAGCGGTACTCAGCCCTGGAACCAAGCTGGGTCACGTTCCAGGGCAGATCAAACTCGGCGACGACCTCCCTGATCCCGTCGCAGAAACGGGCCGCCAGGGGGATCGTGTGCTCGAACGCCTCGGTAGTCAGGACCTCGGAAAGAGTTGCCCGGATCGCGGCCATGGAAAGCGCGTTACCGGCCAGTGTGCCCCCCACGCCACCAGTGTCTTCGTAGTCAGCGTCAGGATCGGCGAGCATGCGCTCGGTCACATCGAGGGTCATGCCCAGGGCACCGGCCGGGATGCCGGAACCGATCGCCTTGCCGATCGTGAACAGATCGGGCTCGAGCCCCCACTCCGCGGTGCAGCCTCCCGGGCCGGCGGAGAAGGTGTGGGTCTCGTCGATAATCAGCAGGGTTCCGTGGGCCCGGGTCAGAGCCCGCAGCGCGTCGTGGTAGCCCTCATCGGGCAGCACTATTCCCATGTTGGTCATCGCGGGCTCAGCCAGCACACAGGCGATTTCCTCAGTCGCCAGCACCCGCTCGAGGGAGTCGAGGTCGTTGAACTCGATTGCCACCGTTGTCTCTGAAGGGTCAACTGCGGGACCAACATTTCCCTCGCGGGAAACAGTCCGGCCGTCGGGACCTGCAACGGCGAAAGCCTCGTCGACCGAGCCGTGGTAGCTGTAGCTGTAGACCAGCACCTTCCTGCGGCCGGTGAGGTTGCGGCAGATCCGGAGTGCTGCCCGGTTGGCATCGGTCGCAGTCAAGGTGAACATCCAGCGGTCAAGGGCGAAGCGACGGACCATCTCTTCACCGACCCAGGCCGCGTTCTCGGTCGGCAGCATCGTGGTGATGCCCTTGGCCGCCTGCTCCGCGACTGCCTTCACTACCGGCGCAGGACCATGCCCGGGCATCGAGCCGGTGTCGCCGAGGCACAGGTCAACGTAGGTGTGGCCGTCGACATCAGTGATCCGGGCACCGGATGCCTTTTCGGCAAAGACGGGAAATCCACCCGCCCACCGCATCATCCAGGGCATCGGCACGCCACCTACGAGAGTGTGGCGGGACCGCTCGAACAGCTCCTTCGACCTGGGGTTGGAGGCGATGAAGTGCTCCAGCTCCGCTGCGGTGCGTTCAGCCAGCACCTCGCGGTCAACGGTCGCCGTACCGGTCATCCGCCCAGACCCGGCAGTGAGCCGAGCGCGCGGCGTCCGCGGATCACGGCTCCGCCCAGCCCCATCGCCGCCCCTTCAGCGCGACTTCCGATCGGCGCCCAGAGTCCGAGCTGACGGAGTGTGCTGAGCACGTCGTAGTAGGAGTGCTCCCGACACACTTTTCCGTCCCGAAACTCGAAGATGTCGGTGCCGTGGGTTTCAACCTTTCGCCCGGTGGCCGGAAGTCCGATCCAGATAGGTCCGGTGTTGACCCCACTGAAGGCCCAGGGCTCCGTTACGCGGTCACCCTCGTGTATCAGCGGCTCACGCTTTGAAAACTCACCGGTGAAGGCTTCGAAGAAAGCGTCGCAGTAGCGGCCGTAAGCCTCCTTGCCCCTGATCGGCTCAGCAAGGGTGACATCCCAGTATTCGATGTCTTCGGTCACATGCTCAAGGACCTCAGCGGTGCCGGTACTCCAGGCCTTCTGCCACTCGCTGAAGAACTCTTCCGCCCACTTGCTCATCGGCCGATCATAGCCCGGCAGCGTGCGTGATCCCGGTTATCCGGCCTGTCGAGTCAAGCTGGCCCGGTCCGGAGGAGATCCTCAGTCAACCGGCACGTTGAAGTTGGCCTGAGAGGCCATCTGCCACCGGTCGTCCTCCCAGACGAAGGTCCCGAGGTAGGGCGCCGGGGTCCCCTTGTACTTCTTGCCCTCGAGGGTGTAGTCGGCAGTCGTGACGTAGCGGACCACAAGTGAGGGATCGGAGCGGGTGGCCCTGACGTCGTCGAAGTTGAAGTTCGAGATGTCGATCTCGCCGCTGCCGACTTCCGTGATGTATTCATCGCGACTCATGTACGTACCGTCGGCCCGGGCCAGCTGCCAGCTCGGAGAAAGCGACTCTTCCAGGGTGGCCGTGTCGGCGTCCTTGACTGCCGTCCAGAAGTCCGTCAGAAGCTCGGTTGCCTGCTGGTTGGGGCTTGTGGTGTCAGCCGAGGCCTCCTCCGAGGAACCACAACCCGCAAGAAGCGGCGCAGTAACGAGGGCGGTCAGGGCAAGGGCGAGTGCGAGCTTGAGCTTTGACATTGGCGGGATCCTACCGACAGCAAAAGGAAGGCAGAGGCCCGGTCCTCGCCGGGCAAGCCCCGGATAACATCGGCCCACCCTCAGGAAAAGTGTTGCTCGAAACGGATCAGG